>CAZMQY010000009.1:4420-27022 GCA_964568335.1 uncultured Clostridium sp. | reverse complement strand
ATATCTAAGAGAAGATAAACTAAGAGTGATTAAAAAAATTATAAAACACCTGGAATTCACATATACAAGATAGTTGAGTTCCAGGTGCTTTTTCTGGATAGAATTAAGCCATTATTTCTTTTCTATATAAATTTCTCCGAGAACTTCCTTTAGCACATAGTCTGAAGGTGAAAGACTCTTTTCTATAAATGAACGGACATCCTTTTGTTTAAGTTCATACATTTCCTCAATTTCTTTTGAAAATAATATAACATTATTTTCAAGAAGGAATGATAGTGATGGTTTATCACTAGGTTTAAGTTCTTCTTCAGTAATGACCTGGTTTAATTGCTCAACGTAGCTGTTAAAGGAGCGAGCACCCACAATTTTAACAGTTTTATTTTCTTTGTTAACCATTATAACAGTTGGGAATCCACTTACTCCTAGTTTTGCTGCAAAGTTTAAATCTTCCTCTAAAAGCTGTTGGCTTCTTGGAAGGGAGGCTTCCTTAATTATTTCTTTACCTTGTAAGCCAAGCTGATCAACAATTTGTATAAGCACCTCTTCCTCTCCGATATTTTGGTTAAAAGCAAAAACTGCTTCTCTAGCTTTACGCAAAAATAAATCAGCAAGGCCAGTATCCTTTTGCCCTATTACCTTAAATACTCGAGAAGCTGTATAGGAAGATTGAATTGGATTATTAAGCCATAAAGAACCGTCAATAGGCATACGAGAATGTTTTCCCACATCTCTCCAATGTGAAGCAACATCAGAAGGAGCAGAAATACCGTTAGATGCATCAGCAAAACCATTCCAGCTTTCTAGCAGCCCTCCCATAAGGGTATGAACATTAAAGTAATTATCATACTCTTTCTTAAAACGTCCCAAAACTGGTTCAAGAGCCCAGCAATGAGAGCAAATTGGATCAGTGAAATAGTAAAGATCTATTTTCTCTTTTGGGACATCAAAATCAATTGATTTCATTTCATGTTCTTCATAAATTCTGCATACGCCTGTCTCTATATCACAAAACATATTATTACTCATAGTTTTTACCTCCTTTTATTTGACCACTTCAAAAATTATTTTTGTATTGCTCATTTTTGAATAGGCTTTAGAATATGCCAAATGAAACTCTAAAGCTTAGCAAAAATGTGATTATAATTATCTATACAGTATATTTTATATACTCACTATATTTATTATACTACATATAGAAAGAGTGTCAAATAAGAATTATTATAAGTAAAACTAAATTTTCACATAAGAATTAATTTTAAAAGTATTGACTGTTAATAATTAGGGTAAAATTTAACCGTCGCAGTAGCTAAGCTTTCACTAAAAAATTTTGTAGTCAACATTTATAAAAAAGTTATTAATGAAAAATGATCCATATAGGGAGGAAGATTTATTAAATGTCAAAATTATTTGATAAGTATACACTTAAAAACATTGAACTTAGAAATAAAATTGTAATGGCACCTATGTGTATGGACAGTGCAGATGAACTTGGAAATATAAATTCCTGGCACTATCTTCATTATGGAAATAGAGCAATAGGTGGAGTTGGACTTATTATAGTTGAAGCTACTGCTGTTGAAAGCAGAGGAAGAATAACAGCTATGGATATCGGCATATGGAATGACTCGCATATAAATGCTCTTAGAAACATTGTAGAAGAATGCAAAAAGCATGGAACCAAGATGGGAATACAGCTTGCACATGCAGGTAGAAAATGCGAGGTAACTACAGAAGATATTGTTGCTCCTAGTTCTATAGCTTTTAATGAAAAGTATAAGACGCCAAGAGAAATGAGCAAAGAAGACATAAAAGAAGTTGTTAATTCCTTTAAAGAAGCAGCAAAAAGAGCTAAAGAGGCTGGCTTTGATGTTATAGAAATACATGGTGCTCATGGATATTTAATAAATGAGTTCATGTCCCCATTAACTAATAATAGAACAGATGAATATGGTGGAAATGCAGAAAATAGGGCGAGATTTTTAAAAGAGGTTGTAAGGGCTGTTAGAGAAGTATGCACTGACGAGCTTCCATTAATACTAAGAGTTTCTGCCGAAGAGTATGCTGAAGGAGGAAATAGGCCGGAGGATACAGCCGAAATAATAAATTTTGTAAAGAATGCTGGTATTGACATGATTGATGTAAGCTCAGGAGGACTTGCTCAAGCACATATAAATACTTATCCAGGCTATCAAATTAGCTTTGCAGAAACCTTAAAAGCTATGACAAACCTGCCCGTTATTGGTGGAGGGTTGATTACCAGTCCTCTGATGGCTGAAGAAATAGTGCAAAATAATAGAGCTGATTTAGTTTTTCTTGGTCGTGAGCTTTTAAGAAATCCATTTTGGCCCCTAAATGCAGCTAAAGAGCTTCAACAGGATATAGAATGGCCAGTTCAATACTTAAGGAGTAAGGAAGTACGTAAAGGTGGATTCTAGTTAAGCTTGTCTCCAAATAAATTTGATAAGACTATACATTTAGTTTTATAAGAAATACACAATAGTTAATAACAATATCCACATTTATGCTAATAAAAAAGCAGTAATGTGGATATTTTTTTATAAACCTTTGCAAAACCACTTAAGCTGAGAGGTCCTCCTTGTTATTTTTAATATTAACAATAATTGTCTTAATTGCCGGAGTTAGCACATAAAATTAAGTGTAGACTTAAAAGAATAAAATATTAATCCTAAATTATTTGGGAGCTAAAGGGGGGACATCGTGGAAAATGAAGTAGAAAAGCCAATAAAAAAGCTTATTAAAAAGCTTAAAGAAAAGCTTGCAAAAGAAAAATTAAAAGAAATAATCAAAAATCACAAAAAGATTGTTATAAGTCTTACAGTAACTCTCTGCGCTTTACTTGTTATATATATTGGAATGGCATTTTATTTTATGAAACATTTTTATTTTGGTTCTACAATAAATTGCATTAATGTTTCAGGTAAGGCTGTGGAGGAAGTAGAGGAACAAATGAAAGCTGAGCTTCAGGCCTATAGATTAGAGCTGAGAGAGCGAGGCGGCAAAACAGAACAAATTAGAGCGGATGAAATTGATTTAAGATATAATTCGGATGGAGAATTTAAAAGCTTTAAGGATAAGCAGAAGCCTTTTGCATGGATTACAACAGTTTTTAATACAAAAACTCTTAAAATGACAGAAGGCGTTACTTATGACAAGGAGTCGTTAAAAAAGCGAATAGATAAGCTTTCCTGTTTCGACAGCAGCGCTATAATAGAACCTAAAAATCCTAGCTTCAAATATGAAAACAATAGCTATGTGATTGTAGACGAAGTTCTTGGAAACAAGGTTGATAAAGATATTTTGTACGAGCAGGTGTCTGAGTCAGTACTTAAGAAAGAAGCTTCCATAGATTTGGAAGCAATTAATTGCTATTTTAAACCGCAATATACTTCAAGTTCTCCTAAAATTGTAGACACCAAGAATCTGCTTAATAAGTATACATCTACAAAAATAACCTATAGTTTTGGAGAAGATAAAGAAATTTTGGATGGTTCTATAATAAATAAGTGGCTTGCAGTTGATGAAGATTTTACAGTGAACCTTGATGAGGCAAAAGCAAGAGGTTATATAGATATACTTTCTAAAACATATAATACAGCGGGCAAATCAAGAAGTTTTGCTACTTCCTCAGGAAAGACAATAAATATAGGCGGTGGCGATTATGGCTGGTCGATTAATAGAACCAAAGAAACAGAAGCTTTAATTGCAGCCATAAAAGAAGGGCAAACCATATCAAAAGAACCAGTATATAGCCAAACTGCCCTAGCTCGTGGAAGCAATGACATAGGAAATACATATGTGGAAATAGATTTAACAAAACAGCATTTATGGTTTTATAAAAATGGTGAGTTGATAGCAGATGGAAATATTGTTACAGGTAATGTAAGTGCCGGACATACAACCCCTTCAGGTATTTATAGGCTGAAGTATAAACAAAAGGATGCTGTCTTAAGAGGACCGGGTTATGCTGCTCCTGTTACCTTTTGGATGCCCTTTAATGGAGGAATAGGTATTCATGACGCAAGCTGGAGAAATACTTTTGGAGGAAATATATATAAGACTAATGGTTCCCATGGTTGTATAAACTCACCTTACAATTTAGCAAAAGCAGTTTTCGAAAATATTCAGGCTGGGACGCCTGTTGTTTGTTACAATTAGCATAATAAGCAGCTGCATTAAAAAAGCGGCTGCTTATTGCATAGCTACGGTTTATCAATTTTAAACTCATCTAGAAGCCTGCCTTCTGAGCTTATAGCAGAAATTTTGATATTAGTTTCTTCCACATCTACTACGACGAAGTGGTATTTAGCTATAGGCGGTACTATTATTCCTTTCTTGTCTTTGTACTTGTCTCTTAGTTTTTCTCCAGCACCTCCTGTTATTATTTGATAGGTTGGTCTGACAGAGCCGATTTTCCGTCTGGAGTAATTATGTTCGTGACCTGAGAAGACTATATCTATATTACAAGTTTCAACTATTCTCCAGAAAGAATCTCTGCTTGCTGGGTCTATGTCAAGGCAATGACCATAGTGGGCTCCTGTAGGAAAGGCAGGAGAATGAACAAATACAAACTTATTTTTTACTGGTGCAGATGCCGTCCTTTGAAGCCAAGCAAGCTGTTTTTCTCCAATAATATTAAGCTCCCCATAATGAAAGGAGTTAAGCGATATGAGTCTTGTATCACCATAATCAACATAATATGCAGTACGATTAAAGCTTTCAAGGCAGGGATTAGGGAGCATATCACTATAAATTTCCTCAAATATTTTTTCATAGGAACTGTCAATGGGCTCGTTGTTGACCTCGTGATTTCCTACTACGGGGATCAAAGGTGTATTAGGGTAGTAATTTTCAATTAGTTTTCTTAGTCTTTTAAGCTGGTTAACTACTATTTCTTTGTGGCTGCTGCCTGCTACGTTATCTCCGCCTAAAACGATGAAATGAGGCACTGGAGTAAGCTTCTTGCTCTCTCTTAAAAGTTTTGTCAATACTTCTTCATTGATGCCTTTTTCTTTGCCCTTTGAGTCACTTAAAACTATAAATCTCATTATTTCACCTACCTAATAACTATTAATTTTATTTCTTTAAAATATGATTCAGCCCTGAGTGATTATAAGTGCTGTAGAATAAAAACTAACCATTAATATTTTATGATTATAGTTAATAAGTGTTACAGAAAGCATATTAGTTTGTCACCGCTTGTGGGTAAAGGTATAATAAAGGTGAATAAGAAGCATAGGTAATTTAACCAAGGTTTAGAGACTTCTGGCAATAGTTATGTGATAAACAGTGTTCAAACCAAGAATGGGAAATATTACATTTTTACTACAAAGAGGGGGTTATAAAGTGTACAATATTAGAAAGTTAGAATCAGAGCAGGAATTTATTGAATTTACAGATCTAGCTGCAAATGCTTATCCGGGGTTTAGGTTTCAAACTCAAGAGGAAAAGAAGACGTTCGTTGAAAATTCCATGAAAATACAAAGGGAAAATCCAGTTGTGAATTTTTATGGAATATTTGAAAACGAAAATTTATATGGCGGTATGAGATTTCACGATTTTAAAATGAATCTGCTATCTAACAAGATCAAGGCTGGTGGGGTAGGGCTTGTGGCGGTTCATTTGCTGCACAAGAAAGAAAAGATTGCAAAAGAAGTAATAACAGAATTCATTAAGCACTATAGGCGTGAAGGTGCTTCAATGGTAATGCTGTATCCTTTCAGACCGGATTTTTATAAAAAAATGGGCTTTGGTTTTGGTACCAGCATGAATCAATACAAGGTAAAACCCTGTAATCTTCCTAAAGGCAGTTCAAAGTCCAATATCATATTCGTAAAGGAAGAAGACTCAATTAAGCTTTTAGAATGTTATACAAGATTATACGATAAAACTAACGGACTTATTGAAAAATATGAAAGCAATATTTCTGCCATGTTTAAAAATCCTAATCTTAAGATTATTGCCTATAAAAAGGAAGATAAGATTGAAGGTTACATGAGCTTTGAGTTTAAATCCGGCAGCAGCAGAAGTTCTATGATTAACGATATTATAGTAAATGATTTTGTTTTTGAAAGCACAGAAGCTTTAAGTGAAATGATGACATTTTTAAACAGCCAAAGCGATCAGATAAGATATGTGGTGTTTAACATACAGGATGAAGATTTTAGATTTTTGCTGGATGATCCTAGGAATGATGCTGATAATTTGTTTGCGCCTGTATATCATGAATGCAGCATACAAGGTACTGGCATCATGTATCGAATAGTAGATATGCATAAGCTTTTTGAAGATTTAAAGCATCATAATTTTAGTAATGAGAGCTTGAAGCTGAAAATTACTGTAAAAGACAGCTTTATAAAGGACAATGCTGGAAGTTATATTGTTAATTTTATAAATGGAGTTGCAAGAGTAAGCAGTGAACAAGATTATGATGCAGAAATTTCTCTTGATATAGCTGACTTTTCTTCTCTAATAACCTGTGCGGTTTCCTTCAATAGTTTATATAAGTATGGAAGGATTACTTTATCAAAGGCGGAGTATGCTAAAAAGATAAACAGAATTTTTTCAACAGCTTCAAAGCCTTTGTGCATGACAGTCTTTTAATGAGTTCAAAGACAGACTTAAAAACTATATGACTTAAGAAACACCTAGATTTTATATGCGTAAAATCTGGGTGTTTCTCTGTTAATAATCTTTAGTTTTATAACTCATTAAATAGCAGAGAGCTGACAATAGCTTTATATCATAAGATCTCCGTAGTACTAAAATAACTTAAGCTCTGTATTTGTTTGTAATTTTTCGCTGTACTTGTTGGATTATTAATTCCTAAGGCTGATAGTGGCTCCCTTAAGGTTAATTTTTATCTTGTAGTTTTAAGATGCAGTAAAGATATAGATATTAAATGGCAAATATTCACTAGTGATAATAGTATGGAAAAAGTTCTGATAATAAGTTATAATTAATAGCGATTATTAATAGAGTGGAATATGTTAATAATAATATTAAAATAAAAGAGGCGATTGTTATGCTGCTATTATTAACTGCGATATGGGCTTTTCTATATTCTTCCTTAGTAGAATACTGCCTTCATAGATTTGTACAGCATCTTTCCTATGAAATGGACCATATTAAAAATCATCATAGGATATTTCACGGTATAAAATCCTATGAAGCGAAGGAGGGAAAGCGAGAAGATATCTTATTAGATGCTAAGGGTATATTGTTAAATGGTATCCTGTATATGCTACCTTCTATTGTAGTGTTTATGCAAAATAAGCTTCTGGGATGTATATTTTTTGCCATATGCTTTCTCTATAACCTTTGGGAGGAATGTGTTCATCTGTATTCTCATAAAAGTGCAAATATATTTCTTGAAAGACTTGAGGTTTTTAAAAGATTAAAGGAGCATCATAGGGTGCATCATTACATCTATAATTCTAATTATGGAATAGGTTCTACCCTTTGGGATATTGTGTTTCGAACAAAGAAGCTGGCGGATAGGGAGCGAGAGGCAAGAATGATTAATAAATAGAATTCTGCTTAAACTGTAAATAGTCTAAATATTTCCATTGACAAGACTTTGATCTAATGTTAAATTAATAACTAAGAAAATTGAATAAATCTTCAGGGCAGGGTGTAATTCCCTACCGGCGGTATAGCCCGCGAGCCGTAAGGCAGACTCGGTGAGACTCCGAGGCCGACAGTAAAGTCTGGATGGAAGAAGATTATAGTGTAAGTCTATATTTATTTATAGATTTTTTGAAGATAAATATATGATTTTTTATGTTTGCTTGCTAAGCCCTGAATTTATTCAGGGCTTTTTATTTTTAATCAATAGGGAAAAATTAATATATTGTTGGTAACAATATATTCAGAGGTGTTGATTTTATGGATGTAAAGTATATGAAAAGAGCTTTAGAGCTGGCTAAAAAAGGTGCTGGCTATACAAATCCTAATCCTCTTGTAGGGGCAGTGATAGTTAAGAACGGAAGGATAATAGGAGAAGGCTATCATAAGATTTATGGAAGTCATCATGCTGAGATAAATGCTTTCATAAGTGCAACGGAGGATGTAAGCGGTGCTGAGATGTATGTCACTTTGGAACCTTGTTCTCATTATGGTAAG
Source organism: uncultured Clostridium sp. (assembly GCA_964568335.1). GTDB lineage: Bacteria > Bacillota > Clostridia > Clostridiales > Clostridiaceae > Clostridium_AT. The sequence goes on along the minus strand of CAZMQY010000009.1, from coordinate 18,880 downwards.
ACTCCACCATGTGCCAAGGCTATTGTTGAAAAAGGAATTAAGAAGGTAGTTGTGGCTCTTGAGGATCCTAATCCTGAGGTAGCAGGAAGAGGAATTAAAATTCTAAGAGATAATGGAATAGAAGTTGTAACTGGGGTTTTAGAAGAAGAGAGCAGAAGACTTAATGAAATATTTTTAAAGTATATAACCACTAAGCTTCCTTTTTGCATACTGAAAACTGCCATGACTCTGGATGGAAAAATAGCAGCGCGAACTGGGGATTCAAAATGGATTACTAATGAAGAGTCCAGAAAATACGTACATAAGCTTAGACATAGGGTTTCATCAATAATGGTTGGAGTAGGAACTGTAATTCAGGATGATCCTTTGTTAAACACAAGGCTTGAAGATGGAAATGGAAGCGATCCAATAAGAATAATCGTAGACACCAGTGGGAAAACACCTCTGGATGCCAGAGTATTAAACAATAAATCAGATGCAAAAACTATTATTGCTGTAACTGAACATGCACCCAAGGAAAAGCTTATAGAATTTGAGAATAGAGGAGCAGAAATAATCATTACTCCTCTTAAAGAAAATAAAGTTGATTTAAAGTTTCTCATGAAAGAATTAGGAGAAAGAAAAATAGACAGTGTATTGCTAGAGGGGGGAAGCGAACTGAACTACTCAGCAATGGAAGCTGGAATTATCGACAAGGTAAATGCCTTTATAGCTCCAAAGTTTATAGGTGGCAGGGAAGCAAAAACTCCTGTTGGCGGATTTGGAAGGTCACTGATGAAGGATGCATTGCTGCTTAAAAATATTGAAATTCATAGGTTTGGAGATGATGTAATGCTTGAAGGCTATATAAGGGAGGAGGGATAATTCATATGTTTACAGGACTGGTAGAGGAAATTGGCAGAGTTCAATCCATAATTAAATCAACTAAATCAGCAAGGATAATAATTAACGCAGAGACAGTTCTAGAAGGAGTAAACCTTGGCGACAGTATTAGTACAAATGGTGTTTGTCTCACTGTAACAAGTTTTACATCTAAGAGTTTTTCAGTTGATGTTATGGCTGAAACCATGAGAAGAAGTAACCTCCATATACTATCTCCTGGCGATGAAGTTAACCTTGAAAGAGCACTAAGGCTTGGAGACAGATTAGGAGGGCATATGGTAAGCGGACATATCGATGGAATGGGAACCATAGCCAATTATGAAAATGAAGATAATGCAGTCTGGGTTACAATTGACACTTCCACTGAACTATTAAAATATATAGTGCAGAAGGGGTCAATCGCAATTGATGGCATAAGTTTGACAGTAGCCTATGTGGATGAGAATGTATTTAAGGTTTCAATTATTCCTCACACTAAGGATATTACTACTTTGCTCAGAAAAAAGGTTGGAGATATTGTAAATTTAGAATGTGACATGATTGGAAAGTATATTGAAAAACTGCTTATGTCCAAGGAGCAGGCGCCTGTTAAAAAAGGTATAGACATGAATTTTTTAAGTGAAAATGGTTTTGCATAAGCTTAGGAGGAGGATGGACTATGTATAAGTTTAACACCATAGAGGAAGCTATAGATGATATTAAAGCAGGAAAAATAGTTGTAGTTGTTGATGATGAAGACAGAGAAAATGAAGGCGACCTTTTAATGGCCGCAGAGAAGGTTACACCTGAGGCAGTTAATTTCATGGCTAAGTATGGAAGAGGGCTGATTTGTATGCCGGTTGATATGGAAAGGCTGAATAAATTAAATATAGGGCACATGGTTGAGAAAAACACAGATTCTCATCAAACAGCTTTTACTGTATCTATTGATGCAGCAGAAACTACGACAGGAATATCTGCATATGAAAGAGCGCTAACTATAAAGAAGGTACTTGATCCTAATGCTTCAGAAGAGGACTTTAAAAGACCTGGGCATATTTTTCCTCTTGTTCCGAAGAAAGGCGGGGTATTAAAAAGAGCGGGGCACACAGAAGCTGCTGTTGATTTAGCACGTTTGGCTGGTTTTTATCCAGCAGGAGTTATATGCGAGATTATGAATGAGGATGGTACTATGGCCAGGGTTCCTCAGCTAATGGAGTATGTAAAGAAACACGATCTGAAAATAATAACAATTGCTGACCTTATAGCCTATCGCAGGGAAAAAGAGATATATATAAAGAGGGCAGCAGAGGCTAAGATGCCAACGAAATATGGGGAGTTCAAGATGGTTGGCTATGAAAATAAGTTAAATGGTGAACACCATGTGGCTCTTGTTAAGGGCGAAGTTTCAGATGGAGAGCCTGTGCTTGTAAGGGTCCATTCTGAATGCCTCACGGGTGATGCCTTTGGCTCCTTAAGATGTGATTGCGGTGAACAATATGCTGCAGCCATGAAAAAAATCGAGGAGGAAGGAAGAGGAATTCTTTTATACATGCGCCAGGAAGGCAGAGGAATTGGACTTATTAATAAAATAAAAGCCTATTCCCTTCAGGATCAGGGAATGGATACTGTGGAAGCAAACCTTGCATTAGGTTTCCCAGAGGATATGAGGGACTATGGAATCGGAGCTCAGATACTGGCTGACCTGGGAGTAAAGAAAGTAAAGCTTATGACAAACAACCCTAGAAAAATAAAGGGGCTGTCTGGATATGGAATAGAAATTGTAGACAGAGTACCTATCCAGATGAATCACAATGAAAGAAATGAGTATTACTTGAAAACTAAGAAGAAAAAGCTTGGGCATATGCTAAATTTTAAGGAGCTTTAAGCCTTAAATGAACTTTAACCAGTAAGTATAAACGGCCCAATGTTACGATTAAAAGGAGGAAATAAAAATGAGAACATTCGAAGGAAATTTAATTGGTCAAGGATTGAAATTTGGTATTATTGTAGGAAGGTTTAATGAATTCATAGGTGGAAAGCTTCTGTCTGGAGCTATTGACGCTTTAAAGAGACATGGTGTTGAAGAAGAAAATATTGAGATTACTTGGGCGCCTGGAGCTTTTGAAATACCACTTGTAGCTAAGAAGATGGCTAAGACTGGGAAATATGACGGAGTTATTTGTCTTGGTGCTGTTATAAGGGGCGCTACACCTCATTTTGATTATGTATCAAGTGAAGTATCTAAAGGTGTAGCCAATGTTGGTCTTGAAACTGAGGTGCCAGTAATATTTGGAGTATTAACCACAGATACAATTGAGCAGGCAATAGAAAGAGCAGGCACTAAGGCAGGAAACAAAGGCTATGATGCGGCAGTTACAGCTATAGAAATGGCTAACCTTCCATTTGAAAGCATAAAAACAATATTTTTTGATTACGATGGTACACTGCATAACAGCATAAATATATATGCTCCAGCCTTTAGAAAAGCTTATGATTTTCTTGTAAGTGAAGGTCTTGCTGAAAACAAAGATTGGTCTGACAAGGAAATCAGCTACTGGCTTGGCTTTAATCCACAGGAAATGTGGCAAAAGTTTATGCCAAATCTTAGTGTAGAGCTGAGAGAAAAGTGCAGCAATATTATCGGTGAGGAAATAAGAGTACAAATTGAGCAAGAAAAACCTGCTCTCTATGAAGGTGCCTTAGAAACCTTGGAATATCTTAAGAATAAAGGCTATCATCTTGTGTTTATAAGCAACTGTAAAGCATATTATAAGGATTTTCACAGCAGGCTGTTTAAGCTGGACAGATATTTTGAAAGCCTAGTTTGTTCAGATGAATACAACTTTATACCTAAATATGAGATATTAAGGGTAATCAAAGATAAATACCCAAAAGATATGCTAATCGTAGGTGACAGAAGGCAGGATATAGAGGCTGGAACTAATAATAACATCTACACTATAGGATGTACTTATGGCTTTGCCCTGGAAAAGGAACTTGATGAGGCTGATATGCTTATCAATCATATCCAAGAATTAACTGAATACTTATGAATAGTATGCATGTCTCCTAAATAGTTATAGCAAAAGTGCAGGATAAGAGATAGATAAGCTGCTAGGATTTTAAAGAAGCAGCTTATCTTGAACAAATAAAATAATAGCTAGTCTTCCAATATACAACTTATTTTGGAAGTAAGTTCAGCTTTGTCAACCGCATTAAGTTCATCGCCTCTAAAGTACTCTTCCACTACTTTGCTTGCAATGTAACTTCCTTCCTGAGTTGAGTCAAGTTTTAAGACAATAGCTTGGTTTATTAGACAATTATAAACTTCATCTGAAATTTTCATAAACATACCTCCATATAAAACTCATATGTCTTATTATAGTCATAGATTAAAAGTTTTATTTTGAGATTATATGAGATATTTCTGTATAGCTGTAAGTAATGAATTAATTCAGTGCTGCTTATTGTACCTTTAAATACAATGTGATAACATAATCCTAAGAAATAAAACACGGCATAAAGAGAACAAATGAGGGTTAAGAATGAGCAATGAAAATTTAGATACAAAGAATAAGCTTCTTCAGGCAGCAATAGATATATTTGGGCTTAAGGGAGAAGTTACAACTAGAGAGATTACTGAAAAAGCTGGAGTCAATGTGGCAGCTATTAACTACTATTTTGGCAATAAAAATAACTTGCTTAAAGAAGTTGAAGGCTATTATGCTAATTTGCTGTATAGCATGCAGCATGAAATTCTTAATAATATTAGTTTAAATCCAACAGAAAAGCTTATGAAGTGGGCTTATAATCTTACAGCATTTATGTTTCAGTTTCCTGCTATCATAGAACTCATTGCCAATCTTGCCGCTCTTGATAAAAGCTATAATCCAACTCTTATAGAAAGAGTTTATCTGGACAAAGAAGTTCAGGATATGATTGAAGATGGTATACGAAAGGGAACAGGATGCAGTGATTCAGAGACAATAAAGCATAAATACTTGCAGATTTTTTCAGGAATTATAGGCTTAGTTGTACATCATATAATTGCAAAAACTTACTTTTCGGAAAAAAGTATTGTAGGTATTGATAGCAACAATGAGTTAGAAGAATATATTGAAAGAGTTGTAAATAATATTTTATCAAAATAAAAAGTCACTCAGCTTAAAAAAATTTTAAGCTGAGTGACTTTTTTTCTTCATTGACTACAAGAAATTACCATGATATGATTAAAACATAGGTTTAAAACATATGTTTTAAATGTGTGTTTTAATAAAATTTTAAGAAAGGAATGGATTATGAGGAGTTTTGCTAAGTTTATTGTTGAGCATCAAAGGCTGATTATTGCATTCTATGTATGTGCTATTTTATTCTCCATTGTTGGTATGAGGTTTGTATCTATAGAGTATGATTTAGGCTCGTATCTGCCTAAGACTATGAACTCTGTAAAGGGAAAAGAGAAGCTGGAAGGTGAATTTAAAATCAATGGCATGGCTGCTTTGATGGTAAGGAGCAAGGAGCTTTATCAGGTAATGGAGTTAAAGGAAAAAATTAAAGAGTTGCCTGCTGTGAAAGAAGTAGTTTGGCTCGATAGTATAGAGGATATAAATAAGCCAACAGAGTTCTTTAATGAAAAATTATCTGAAAGGTTTATTCGTGGAGAATATAGCCTATTTCAGATACAGTTTAAAGATGGAAACGAGAGTATAGCCACGAGAAAAGCCATGGATCAAATAGATGCACTTGTGGAGGCAGAACACTATCTAGGAGGACCGGCAGCTGTATCCAAGGATATGAGGGATACAACCTCAAGGGAGTTAACGCTTTACTCAGCAGTAGCTTTCATAATAATTACTATTATATTATTAATATCCTCAGACGCCTATTATGAGCCGATTTTGTTTTTTACGGCTATAGGTGTAGCCATAGTTTTAAACATAGGAACTAATATGGTTTTAGGCAAAATATCCTCTATGACAAACTCTGTATCCAGTATACTTCAGCTTGCAGTGTCTATGGATTATTCTATTTTCCTACTTCATAGATTTCATGAAGAGAGCAAGGGTCGGGATAAAAAGGAGGCAATGGTGATTGCTATTGAAAAATCCTTCAGCTCTGTCTCTGCAAGTGCTATGACTACAGTATGCGGTTTCTTAGCTCTTATTGCTATGAAGTATGGCATAGGCAAAGATATGGGTCTTGTATTGGCAAAAGGCGTATTTTTCAGTCTTATAGCAGTTATGACTTTGATGCCTGTATTAATTTTGAGGCTGGATGAAAGGTTCAATAAATATAAGCATAAGATTCTTCTACCTGATTTTAATAAAAATGCAAGAAGAATTGGAGCATTTCGTAATGTAGCAGTGATTATTGCTCTTATCCTAGCAATACCAGTATTTTTAGGACAGTCTAAGCTTAAATACTATTATTCAAATGAGAAGACTTTATCTGAAAGAGCTAGGTCTGCTTTAGATAATAAAAAGATTGAAGAGATTTTTGGGAAAAGTAATGAGGTTGTTTTAATTGTTCCAAAAGGAGATAAGGTTAAGATAAACAATCTTATTAACGACCTTAAGGCAAAGGATGATATAAGCCACATTCAAGGGCTTTATTCAATGGTAGATGAATTTCTCCCGGATTCAGTGATTCCTAAGGAAGTTAAAGATGCTTTTGAATCAGATAGGTATACCTATTTTGCTGTTAACTTACTTACTAATGTGGAGGGAGAAGCAACTTCTAAAACCCTTGAAGAAATAGAAGATGCAGCGGGTAGATACTATGATGAATGGTATTTAACGGGGCAAGCTGTAGTTTATAAGGATCTGCAGCAGGTTACTGCAAAAGACTTTTCTATAGTAAATATATTATCGATTTTGCTAATAGGCATAATCTTGCTGATAACTTTTAAGTCCATATTAATTCCAGTACTGCTTGTTTTTATAATACAGCTTGGAATTTGGATAAACCTGTCCATACCATATTTTCAAGGAAGTTCAGTAAACTTTATAAGCTTTATCATCATAGGTGCTATTCAACTTGGAGCTACCGTAGACTATGCAATTTTATTTACATCAAGATATAAGGAGAACATACAGGCAATGCAGCCTGTTGATGCGGTATTGAAAACTATTGGAGATACAGGAAGATCTGATATTAATAGCAGGAACCTTTAGTATATCTTTTATAACTACAATAAGAACAACAGCGGAGCTCACGTTAATGATCGGAAGAGGTTCCCTTATAAGTTTGATACTTGTATTTACTGTGCTTCCAGGCATTTTAGTTATATTTAATCCTTTAATAAGATGTACTACATCAGGGTGGCCAAAATCATATCAGTCATCAAGAAAGGGGAGTGAGAGTATAAATGAATAAGAAGCTTGTTAGTTCTTTAGTGGCATTTTTTATAGTTAGTTCAAGCACAGCAGTATATGGAAAAGCTGCAAAGGATGAAACGGTATATGCTTCTTTAAGAGGTGATGGAAGCATAGCAGATATAAAAATTGTTAACCATGTTTATGGAAGTGAAGCTAAAGAATATTATACTGATTACGGAACCTATAAAAGTATTAAAAATTTATCTGGATATGAAAAACCAATAGTTGCTGGAAATGAAATAAAGTGGCCCATGGCATTGCTAAAGGGCAAGGGATTATACTATGAGGGCAGCATAGATAAGGAGCTTCCAGTAAAAATTCAAATTCAATACTTCTTAGGGGACAAGGAAATAAAGGCAGATGAGCTAGAAGGAAAAAGCGGACATCTTAAGATAGAACTTAAGGTAAGCTTTGACTTAAAGGATAAGGACTTGGCAGCTCAGCTTATGGCACAGATTCAGCTTGCAGTCAGTCAGGATATATTTAAGAATATAGTTACAGAGGGCTCAAGAGTGGTAGTAGGAAAAAAATCAACCATAAGCTTCGTAGCACTTCCTCCTAAGGAGCAAAGCTTTTTCATTGAAATGGATGGAAATGATATAGAATTAGAACCAATAAACATAACGTTACTATCCTCAGCAGATAGTATGCCTAAAGATTTAACAAAGGGCTTAAATAAGCTTGCTGATGGATTGGGAGAGATGTCTCAAGGATCAAAAGGCATTGAAGGAGGAATGAGCGAGCTAATCAATGGAACCAGACAGCTAAGGATTGGAATGGATAAACTAAGTTTTGGAATTGGAAGCCTTACCAAAGCTTCTCAGGAGGCTGAAGCAGGTTCAAAGGAAATATATAATGGAATGAATGAGTTTCATAAAGGGATACTCCAAGCAGCGAAGGATAGCGGCGACCTAGCAAGCGGAGTAAGTACATTATCAGGGGGATTAAATGAATTAGCTAAAAATAGCAGAGAGATGAATAGTGGAATTATAGCCTTGAATGATGGTATAAATGTACTAAGTTCTGGAATAGACAGTATAGCTGCGGGGATGGATAACCTCCAAGGTGGACATGAACAGTTGGTACTTTTAGCAAAGGCTCTACTAAGCAATCCAGCCTTTGAGAATAACGTAGAAGTTAAGGCATTGGCAAATGGGGTTATTTCAGAGGCGCAAGGACTTAAGGCTATGACTGAGGTGGTTAAGCAAAGCGGAAGTGGAATAAAGGAAATAGGAAAAAATACAAAGAAATTGAGTGAGGGCTATTCACAGTTTAATGCCGGCCTATTAGTTGCAGCAGATAATACTAAGCTTATGGCAGAGCAGGTATCAAAGCTTCCAGAGGGTCTTAAAAAGATGGGAGATAATTTTAGCAAGTTAGGTAGCGGGGTTAATCAAATTTTTGGCGGTTTCGGAGAAATAAATAAGGCTTTAAATAGTATAAATAAAGAAATTTCAGGTCTTCCTTCAAATGTGGAGAAGCTGACAACAGGGCAAAGTCAAATGAAAAACGGAATTATAAAGCTTCGCACAGAGGGGCTGGATGCTATGAAAACTGAACTTCAAAATAATCTTAATGATAGCATCCTTGGCAATAAAGAAGAAGTCACTTATACCTCCTTTGCAGACAATGAAAGGAATGTAAATTCAACAGTACAGTTTATATTGAGAACCCCAGCGATTAGAAAGCCTGAAGTTAATAAAGTAGTTGAGGAAGTAAAAGAGGAGAAGAAGGGGTTTATTGAAAGGCTTATAGATTTATTTAGATAATACGTGGCAGAGGAATTTTTCCCCTGCCATATTTTATGGTGTGTCTGAGAAATCTCTTTGCCATCTCTTAAGCTTTAACATTAAAAAACATTGCTGGAATATATAACAGTGCTGTAATTCAGAAAGTAGCTGAAAAGCTTATTTTCTCTGCAAGTAGTTCTAACAAAGGGAAAATACAAATCATAAATATGCTAAAGCACAAGCTGTCAAAGGATAATATAGTTGCTCTGTGCTCCGATGGAATTCTAGAATTAATATAATCGCTAAATATTGTAAATGCCAAACCACCAGTTATTGAAGTTATGAAGAAGAAAACTATGGATAAACTCATCATGAAGGCTAGCCCAGCCAGAGCAGATATATTTAACACTGCCACAGCTATTAAGGTTCCTTTTAATTTTATAAGTTCTTCAAGCTTATAAGCATACCTTGAGCAAAGTGCTTCGATAAAACTACTGGAAGCGCAAATTAAAGCAATTGCTGTTTTTGTATAGCTCATGTATGAAAAATATTTTTGACTGTAGAAAAATACTGTAGTTTGAAGACTGCCTATATAAGCATATAAAAAGACTCAAAGCATAAAACCTTGAGCCTTTAACAATCAAAACAAACCAAATCTGCTGAAAGCTTTAGAATCATGGATTTACACAATAATCAGTACTTATTCTAAAAATGGACGCACCTCTCCCGTTGAGGTCGAAAAGTGCACTTTTTACAACGGAGCTGCTATATTTCCACTGTTTGTTTACTGAAAGTCCAACAGTACTAATTATATTAGCCATGATCTACCCTCCTTAAAATATACTAGCTTAATTATAAAGCAAATTATTCCAATTTTTAATAGGGCATTAGAATGTTAGAATCACCAGCGGGTTATAAATGGTGCTATCCTTCATAACCGTTTACTATAACTTCAAGTTTCCCTGTTTCAGGATCTATAATTAAGCCGTGAATCTTTACATCCTTAGGAATTAGAGGATGATTCTTTATTAAATTTACACTTTCTTTAACTGATTCCTCAACAGAGTCAAAGCCGTGCAGCCACTTTCTTATATCAATTCCTGCTTTAGACAAAGTACCTATCACCTCTTTGGAGATGCCTCGGTCTATTGCTTTTTCTATAGTCTTATCAACATTTAAATTACTCATCCCGCAGCCATGATGCCCAATTACTAAAATTTCATCAGCCTGAAATTCATAGACAGCAACTACAATACTTCTTATTATGCTGCCGAAAGGATGCATTATAGAAGCACCGGCATTTTTAATAAGCTTAACATCGCCATTTTTAAGATTCATTGCTTTGGGGAGAAGCTCTGTTAATCTGGTATCCATACATGATAAGATTACCAATTTCTTATTCGGTTCCTTTGAAGTTCTGTATTTATCATATTCTTTATTTTCTACAAAAGAGATATTATAGTCTAGTATTTCTTGTAACTTATTCATAAGGTTGTTACCTCCCAATATAATTAGAATCATATTTTAATAAGCTAATTATATAGAATTATTTAATGTTAAGCATCATAATTTTGATCTTTTTTAAGAATGGGCTTATACAATTGGGAAACATGCTTAAAATATAGATTAATTTTTAAGTTTAGTCTAAAATATTAAACATAAGCGTAATAAAATTTTAACGAGCAATTAGTGAGCGGGAGCGAGTAATCTTAATTGCTCAGTGTTTCCGACTAGAGGAGGAAAATCATGAGAAAAACTGCTTTAATTACTGGGGCTTCCAGCGGTCTTGGATATGAATTTGTAAAGTTATTTGCTAAGGATGACTATGGACTTATTTTAGTGGCGAGAAATATTGAGAGGCTTGAAGAAATAAAAAGAGAATTTAAAGACTCTGAAATTATAGTTATTCAGAAGGATTTGACAAAGCCTAATTCTGTAAAGGAATTATATAGTGAAATTAAGGAAAAAGGCTTTAATATTGACGTGCTAGTTAACAATGCCGGTTTTGGACTGCTTGGTAAATTTGACAAGCTGGATGCAGGAAGACAAATAGATATGATTCAACTAAATGTTTCTGCATTAACAGAACTGACTCTCTACGTACTGCAGGAGATGAAACAAAGAAAAAGTGGAAAAATATTAAATGTAGCTTCTACGGCCGCCTTTCAACCGGGACCTCTTATGGCAGTTTATTATGCTACGAAAGCATATGTGCTGTCCCTTTCTGAAGCTTTGGTAGAAGAATTAAGAGGTACAGGTATAACAGTTACAGCTCTATGCCCGGGGCCTACTAAGACTAATTTTGCAAAAGCAGCCAATGTGGAAAAAACAAAAATGTTTGCTAAGGTAATGGAGGCTGATATTGTTGCTCAATTAGGCTATAAGGCGCTTATGAGAGGACAGCGTGTTATTATTACTGGAGGCATGAATAGAATTGGTGCCTACGCAGCTAAGTTTTTACCAAGAGGTTTTATAGCTAAAATCGCTAAGGCAATTACCAAAGAAGCTTGAAAGAATATTTAGATAATTATAGAATTAAATAAAGTATTAGATGATTTTTAGAATTTGTACATATTTAAAAGAAAGTAAAACGCTAAAAAATTTGAATTAGTATAATATGCCATGATATATGCTGTACTAATTAGAAAGGATTATGAATGAGATATGAGGACATGTCAAAAGAGCAGCTTATAGAAGAATTGATAAATAAAGAGTGTGAGCTTCTAAACCAAAAAAATGAAAATATGATTCTAAGAAAAAACAAAAAATGGATAGAGAAAGCTCAAAATGATGCTAATGTAATGATATGTCATACAGATTTAAAAGGCAACTTCATAAAGGTTACTCCTCGTATTTCTGAAATGTTAGGATATACAGAAGAAGAGCTTTTAGGCAAGAATATTAGTGATATAACTCATGTAGATGATATCGAGGAGAATTTAATTAAGTTTCACAAATTAATCAAAAAGGAAATTTCAACCTATAATATAGAGAAAAGATATATTAAGAAAAATGGAATGGAGATTTATGTATTTGTAAATTGTACTCTTGTTTTAAATGATGAAGGGGAGCCGATTAATACTTTAGCTTATTTAAAAGATATTACTGAGAGAAAAATTATTGAAAGACGTATTGAACGAGATGCAAAGGTTGTAAAAGAAATAAATGAACAAGTAGCCATGTACGTAAAAGAAAACGAAAAGCTAATGTTTGAACTTCGAAGATTTAGACATGACACTTTAAATATGCTTTATGGGTTAAATGGCTTTATTGAAACTAAAAACTGGAGCGGACTAAAAAATTATTTTAGTGAAATTCAGGAACAGGTCAAGATTTTGAAGGATAACAATCCTTTTTCAATTGAAAAAGTAAAGAATTTGGCTGTAAGAGGTTTATTGACTGCTAAATTGATTGCAGCACAAAAATCGCATATTACAATGCACATTGAGATAGAGCATGATGTTAAACTAAATGGAAAGTTTATTAAAACCACAGATATATGTGAGGTGCTAGGGATTTATTTGGACAATGCAATAGAAGCAGCAGGACAGGCTGTGAATAAAAAGGTATCTATTTGCATATTTGAAGATAATGATTGTATAAGTCTCATTATTGAAAATACCTATAAGGATAAATCGGATTTACCAAGAAAAAAACCTATGTATTTAACAAGCAGTAAGGAAAGAGGTCTAGGACTTAAGCTAAGTGAAAAGATAATAGGACAGTATGAGAATGTGCTTCATAATACTTTTGTATATCAGCAGATATTTGTTCAAGAACTTCATATTTTAAAGATAATACAAGGCAGGTGATTTAATGGGCATAAATTTTGTAATTGCAGATGATCAGGAAGAACCGCTAAGAAGCACCGAAAGCTATTTAGAGAAGCTGCTTAAAAACAACAACATTGATGGGAGAATTGTGTGTTGCACTAAGAAACCTGAAGTCGTACTTGGTTATTCTAAAGAAAATTATGATAAAATTAATGTATATATATTAGATATTAACTTTGAGAGTGAAATAAATGGATTAGCCATAGCAAGAACTATTCGAGAAAAAGAACCCTTTGCATATATCATCTTCCTAACTGCATACATACAGCATTCAATGCTTATTTTCAAGTATAGGCTTAAAGTATTTGATTTTTTAGTGAAGCCAATATCCTATTATGATTTAGAAGAGTGTATAGTTGCTCTTCAGCAGGATTTTAATAATCTGTCTGAGCGAGAACTTCCAAGTCTTAAGAAAAGCATCGCACTAAAATCAGGATATCGAGAGCACCAAATACCCATAAATCAAATCATATATGTTGAATCCTTTGGTCCTAAGCTAATAATTCACATGACTGATGGACAAATTGAATCATATGGTACGCTAAAGGATGTAGAAACCATGCTTGTTAGATTAACTGATATATTTGTTCGTTCTCATAAATCTTACATTGTTAATAAAGAATATATTAAAAGTATAGATACTCAAAATCAAGAAATTATTATGCTTAATGGTGAAAGATGCTTGATATCAAGGCAGCAGAAAAGGTATTTTAAAGAATATCAGGAAGTTAAAATAAATAATTATCATAAGAAACCAGGTTAATTACAGCTTAACCTGGTTTTTTGCATGCTTTTGGCATACTGCAATTTATAAAACAAATTATCATATAAAATGTCTAGTTAAGCAAATAGTACTAAAATTTAAGCAGTTTATGAGATAATTATAGGAAAATATTATAATTTTTGATATTATATAGTTAATAATAATTAGTAAATAATTATTTTCCATAAAGTTGAAACTGAGGTGATATGGCAATGTGTACTCATGATAAATTTTGTAAGGAAGATATTTATTATAAGGTTTTTACTAATATGAAAAGTGGAGCGGTAATTTATGAAGCGGTAAATAATGGAGAGACTTTTACAATAAAAGATATAAATCTAAATGGAGAAGAAATAATTAAAGTTCAGAGGGCAATGGTTATTAACAAAGATATACACGAGGTCTTTCCGAGCATTGATAAAAGCAGCTTGACTGAAGCTCTAAGAGAAGTATATTACACAGGAAACGCTGTTACTATTTCCAGCAATTATTATGAGGATGACAGATTTAGTATATGGAAATCAAATTATATATATAAATTATCCTCTGACTTGGTGATTTCTATTTTCGAAAATATTGATGACATAATTAAACTAAAAGGTACTTTAAAAAGATATTTTAGCCTATTTGAAAATACTCAAGATATAATTTTATTTATTAATGAGTCAGGAAAGATTATTGATGTAAACAATGCAGCAGTAAATGCTTATGGCTATAGCAAGGAAGAGCTGCTTACCAAATATATTGAACAGATAAGAGCAGAAGAAACAATGCATTTAGTAAAGCACCAAATGAAGAAGGCAATTAAAAATGGACTTAATTTTCAAACAGTCCATAAGCGTAGGGATGGAAGTACTTTTCCTGTAGATGTTAGCTCTATAGGAATAGAAATC
>CAZMQY010000009.1:2033-4410 GCA_964568335.1 uncultured Clostridium sp. | reverse complement strand
GTGTTCTGCAGTATTATAAGAGATATTACCGAAAGAATGAACTCTGAAGATAAATTAAAAGCTGAGGAAGATAGATATAAAAATTTGTTTGAAAATGCTAATGATATTGTTTATACAAGGACAATATATGGAAGAATTACATCTTGCAATAAAGCTTGTGAGAAAATACTCGGCTATAGTCAAAGTCAATTGTTGAAAATGACAATCTATCAATTGGTGCATCCCGATTATCATGAAATTATAAATATGCCTGTCTATGCAACCAAGCATAATAATGTAATCAACTTAGAAGTGAAATTTATTACATCGAAAAATGAGGAGATAATGTTAGAACTAAGTCAAAGTGTTCTATTCAAAGCTGGATACCCTTATGAGGTGCAGGTGATTGCCAGAAATATTACAAGTCGTAAGGAAGCGGAGGCTGCAGCGGAATACTTAAGTTTTCATGACAAGCTAACAGGGCTTTATAACAGAACTTATTTTGAAGATGAATTCCTAAAGTTTAATGACGAAAATAAATTGCCCTTAAGCTTAATAATGTTAGATGTAAATGGATTAAAGCTAATAAATGATGCTTTTGGACATTTTGAAGGAGACAAGCTTCTAAAACTGATAGGTGAAATTTTATTAGATTGCTGCAGCGAGGAATCTATAACAGCAAGAATAGGCGGGGACGAATTTATTATAGCAACTCCTTCTACAACAGAGGAGGAAACTTTAACTCTAATTGATAAAATAAAGCAAAGATGTATTGATTGTAAGGTCAAGCCTTTTAGTCCAAGCATAGCCATAGGATATGCAATAATGGAGAAGCCTTATGCAAATATTGAAGACATCATAGGTGAAGCAGAAGATAGAATGTATATGAACAAAATGATAGAAAGCAAAAGCTTTAGAAGCTCAGTTATTAACTCATTGCGAAAAACCTTGCACGAAAGCACTCCAGAAACAAGCTATCACTGCAATAGAATGCAGGATATATCAATTAAGTTCGGAAACTATATTGGACTAAATAGTATAGATATGGATAAATTAATTTTATTAGCCTTATTGCATGATATAGGTAAAATAGCAATTCCCAGGTCTGTACTAGATAAGCCAGGGCCACTGACTGAGGATGAATGGGAAACTGTAAGAAAACACTCTCAAATTGGATATAATATTGCAAATTCTTCGCAGGACTTAGGAATAATTGCTGAAGCTCTTTTATATCATCATGAGCGATGGGATGGAGAAGGCTATCCTCGTGGGTTAAGGGGTGAAGAAGTTCCGTTAATATCTAGAATTATATCAATCATTGATTCCTATGATGTAATGTTGAATGAAAGACCATACAAAAAAGCTATAAATAAGGATGAGGCAATAATTGAACTGAAAAGAAACTCTGGAACACAGTTCGACCCGTATTTAGTTAATAAGTTTATTGAAATGATAAGTATCGATTAATTATCTGGGTGGGTGAGATTTTATGTGTAAAAAATCTAAGACGGCTAAATGGAACTTAAATAGCAATGTAGAACTTATTAGTATTATATCTCATGAATTAAGAACTCCCTTGAATGTTATTCTAGGTGCCCAAAAGCTACTAACTATGAATTTAACCGAAACAAACAACATATCAGGAAATAATGAAAAGTTTTTTTAATATTTAAGTTCTATTAGATCCAATGGCTGCAGGCTGCAAAGAACAATAAATAATTTTATTGATATTACAGATATTCAGCTGGGTTTATGTAAATTAAGTCTAAGTAATAATGATATTATTGAGGTTATTAAAATCATAATAAAACATGCGGCCATTATTGCTCATAGAAAGGGTATAAATTTGATACTTTGCACAAATACTCCTGAAAAGAGAATGGCTTTTGATAAGGAAAAGATAGAAAGAGTTATATTAAACCTATTGTCAAATGCAATTAAATTTTCCGAAGAGAATAAGGAGATTCATATTGTTGTTGAAGATAGAGGAAAAAGTGTTTTAATACTGTTTAAGGATCAAGGAAAAGGTATTTCTGATGAAAAGATTGCCAATATATTTGAGTTATTTGTTCAAATAGATAAGTCTTTTACTCGAAGCCATGAAGGATCAGGCACAGGATTAGCTATTGCTAAGTCTTTTGTTGAATTACATAAAGGAAACATTTCAGTAAAAAGTGTAGAGGGAAGAGGTGCCGAATTTAAAATAGAACTGCCTGTAAAGATATTGCCTGAATCTAAGATAAGATATCTTGATGATGAAGATATTAATATAATGCAAAAGATAGAAATAGAATTCTCTGATTTAGGTGAACTTACTGCTAGTGACGGTAGTCCCCCATACTCTAGAGCATTTCCACCTCCATGGATCTCTGGAGTCTCATAAAGGATCCAGCAGCTG
>CAZMQY010000009.1:0-1993 GCA_964568335.1 uncultured Clostridium sp. | reverse complement strand
AAAGTATTATATTGATCATACGTATAATAATCTTGATTAAAATACGAATTGCAGCAAGGCGGCCAATTTTCCTGATATCTTGGCTTATAAGGCTGAGCAAAAGGTTGTATAACTCCGCAGCCAATACGCTTTCCGCTTGCTCCTGCAGGCTGAGTATGATAGTCGTCGGGACTTTCATGGATAATTACAGACTTTCCTATAACATCTCTTACCTTAAATTTGTTTGTGAAGAAGGTCATTTTGGCATAGCCATTGTTTGAAAACAGTACGGGAAAATCACCAGCATGATTGCCATGTGGCTGATTTGTTGGATTCCAGTGTTCACCTGCAGAAGTAAAGGGATTGTTAGGATCTGTTACTTCACATTTTCCTATACCATGAATGTGAAAACCATGGGGGCCAACTTGTGGAGTATTGCCTGAAGCAGGCCTATAGCTAGGTAGACCATTAACTTCTACACTTACTTCTGTGCCATTTGGAACATCTTTAAAATGTACAATTCCTTTTAGTTTTGATTCAGCTGAAGTACCTCTGATATTAGCAAATGCAAGCATTTTTACCTCCAATTTAGTAAATTCACTATTATTATATGAAATTATATTTATAGTGTTACTATTAAAGGTGAAGCTACAGATTGTTATGCTGCAAAAGCTGAGGTAGGGTTACCCTGCTATATTATTTATTCTTTTCTGTGATATATTTTTTTACAGCTAAAGCAAAAGCAATTAAAGCTGCAACACCACATACAATCCATAAGCCTAATTTTGAGACCTTATTAATATTTTCTCCAAGCACTGAATAGACAATTGTTGCTGGTAGCTGACCTATCCCTGTTGTCCACAAGAAATTCCAAAGGCTTATGTTGGTAAGCCCTGCGGCATAGCTTACCACATCAAAGGAAACAAAAGGAAGCAATCTTGCAATTAATATTGCATGGGGACCGTATTTCTTAAAGAAGTTATCTGTAGTATCAATTGCTTTTTTACCAACAAACTTTTCAGCAGCAGGGCGGCCGTAAAACTTTGAAATATAAAAGCAAAGTAGAGCCCCAAGCATAGCACCGCTCCAAGAAAGGACAGCTCCAAAGAACCAGCCAAACAGCCAGGCATTTGCAAAAGTAATTACAAAGGCGGGAAGTGGAGCTGCAATGGACTGAAACATCATAAGTAATAGTGAAACTAATGGTGCCCATGCCCCAAAGCCTTTTATATAGTCCTTCATAGTGCCTATGTCTAAGGTA
Source organism: uncultured Clostridium sp. (assembly GCA_964568335.1). Classification (GTDB taxonomy): domain Bacteria; phylum Bacillota; class Clostridia; order Clostridiales; family Clostridiaceae; genus Clostridium_AT. The sequence goes on along the minus strand of CAZMQY010000009.1, from coordinate 753 downwards.
GAAAATATGAGTATAATTTTCTTTATAGTTATATTTACTTGTGGAATAAATAAATAAAGACATAATAATATTAACAATAGTCCAAGTTTATATAAGGCAGACTTTTTTAATTTCAACTTCATCCCTCCTGAATTCCGTATTCTGTACTTAAAGATTAATAATCTTTAAGCTTACTTGAGTAAAATCACTTATATTAAGTTATAAACGATAATAAATAGCTTTGCTAAAATCTAACACCACACTTACATCAGAATTTAAATTTAGCATGCTGTTTCCTGCGGTAGTGCATTTTATTTTAATATTGTCTGTACTTACTGTGTAGTAAGTTCTATCTCCTGCATAAGTTACTTTGGAAATAGTTCCACTGATAGCCCCAGGACGCTTCTCTTTGTAAATATGTACATCCTCCGGCCTAAGCATTGCTTTTGCCCTTGAGTCCAGTGTTAAAGAATCGTTTCTCACTGGAATTTCACCAAAACAGCAGTGAAACACTCCAGCTTTTAAAATTCCTTCAATATAGTTTTTTTCACCGAAAAAGTCTGCAACAGCAATGCTTGAAGGATATTCATATATCCTTTGCGGAGTGTCGCATTGAACAATTATTCCGTCTAGCAGCAGTGCAACCTTGTCTGATAGCATAAGGGCTTCTTCTTTGTCATGGGTTACTAAAATTGTAGTAATTCCTAACTTGCGATGCAATTCTGATACAATCTCTCGCATATCATCTCTAAGGCTTGTGTCAAGGCTTGAAAA
>CAZMQY010000008.1:0-30001 GCA_964568335.1 uncultured Clostridium sp. | reverse complement strand
AATTCAGTCATATATCTTGCCCAATCATCTTTCAATTCGGGAAAAATAAATTCTCTTTCTAAATGCTCATATAGTTCAATAGCCCTCATAATTCTCCTCCACAACATTTTTCTATCTTAAAGTAATCATATAATCTAAATACTTCTTACTTAGCCTAATCAATTCATTTTTATTGTTCTCTATGAATTTGATAAGATTTTTTGCTTCAAAACAAGCCAAATCACACTGCTATTATTATCCAGGGCCTCTTCAAGCTCATCTTCATAGACTGCTTCATTGATTTTTGTAAGCACTCAAATATTGGGTGTTTTTATACTTGCAGTTCCTTATCAACAAGCTTTTGCACTCTTCCAAAGGATATTTCTTTATCCTCTCCACCTAATGAAAGGAAGCTCTTGGATAAGTCCTCTGTTGTAGACTCTAAAAGTGTCATAAATAGAGTATATGCAAAATTAAATTTTGGATCTTGCTCATCTTGTCCAAATACAGAATAAATTAATTGCTCAATCATCTGGTCCATGCCCCATAGCTTTAAATGCATCAACTCATGGATAATTAATGCCTCCAAGTTGGTTTGTTTAGGATTGTAATTATTTATCATAACTATAGCTTTTCTATCATCCATATCGATTTTAATATCCCCGGTTTTTCTCCATTCCTTATTTACAATCTCATATTTTATATCCCAATCTCTTAATTTTAAAATATCTTGCCATTTTCTTAGAAACTTTTCTATTAATTTCTCATCAAATTTCATATTAATCTCCCCTTTTTACCTGTAGCCCTATAGAAAAACTATCTTACTGTTATATTTTATATATAGTTATAGGTGGTATTTCTAACCACCTAGTACTCACCACAAACATCTTCTATGTATAATAATTTAAGTTCCATTCCTAATTCAATCATATGACGTAAATAATACGAAATACATTTTTATAAATATCTTACAAAGTAGTCATCATATATAATAAGCTTCCTATTAATAGGCTGATATTCACTTTTAATTAGTGCAGAAATCCTCTCAGCAGCAGCGGGAACAGCTTTTGTAAGAATAGCTTCCACATCAAATGCCTTATAAAAATTTTCATTAACAATCTCTAAGATACTTTCAATGATAGCTTGCGTTTCGTATTTGCTTTGTAAATCAATTCGTAATAGGCCATAGTGATTAAATTCATCATCTGCAACTCTATGAAACATTTCAATTGTACCAGCTTTAGTCTTTGTTTCATTTAAAATCACTGTCCATCTTACAAAATATTTGTTTTCATAAGAAAAATTCCAAAAGCCAATTGCTTCCTTCATTCTTTCAATGGTTGTGTAGTGGAAATTATCTCCGTTACAATTATCAGAATTAAAGAATGGCACTGCTTTTTTATCAGAATAACAATTTAATAGTTCCTCTGCATCCTCCATGTTTGTTTGCCTTAATGTAATAAACTTGTTTTTATAAATTGTACATTCTTCATAAATATTTTTCATCATCGCAATCTCCTAATTAATAAATAACTGCTATATAGTTCTTTTTAGCTTTAATTCAAAATTGGGGCTAGTAACATAGTCCATATAATTTACCTTTCCAGCAAAGTCTAAATAGGCTTGGTAGCGAACACGAATGGCCGGTGTAGTAATCATGTCAAGGACCTTATCCTTAGCAACCCAGCAGCTTTCAGAAGTTTCATCAGAAGTACCTAATTCTCCCCCAACAGGCTTGCATACATAATCCAGCATTACCTTAGTAGGAATCTCCTTTACCCCATTGTAGCCTGCATGAACTCCTGTATTTGAATAGACTCCAATTAAGTGGAAAACAACTACATCTATGCCGCTTTCCTCTTTTATTTCTCTTATCAATGCATCAATTAAATTTTCGCCAACTTCCACTTGTCCTCCTGGAAAAACCCATCCTCCACGGAAAGTTTTCACAAGAAGAATTTCCCCTTGTTCATTTTCTACAATACCACCTACTGCAACTATATGTGTAGGCATTATCATTTTAATCCCCCCCTCAATAAGTATAAATTTTCTATAACTCTATCCAATACCTTTGAACAATATTTCCATCATCTTCTGCCAGTTCATTTTCAAAGCTTCCACCATTTGCAATTATGGTTTTTGCTGAAGCAATATTTTCCTTGTTACAAGTTATAAGAACTCGACTCAAGCCCATGTTTTTACACTTCTCCAGTGCCATTTTTAACATGGCGCTTGCATATCCCTTTTTTCTTTGGCTAGGACGAACTCCATAACCTATATGACCTCCAAATTTGAGAAGCTCCTCATTCAGGTAATGCCTTATACTGATGGCTCCTAATATTTTGCTATATTTATTTACCAAGAAAAATGTATCTGAAGGTGCAAGATTAGATGGACACGTTTCTTTGCTTCTATATGCTTCTAATTTTTTTAGTATATTAATGTAGTCCATGCCTTTTGGCCTTATCGCTCCGGGATATATTCGTTCTTTTGTTTCTTCCCATTCTAAAAGCATTTCATTATATGCTTCCTCATGCTCCATTGAAGGAGAAACTAAATAAACTTCTTCCACTTTTAACACAACCCTTCAAACATAATTTTTACCTAAAATCAAAACTATCCCTAATATTAATCCACTCATTCTTTAACAAATCCATATAAACTACATCTCGAAAGTCTCCAATCCTGCTATCAAAAAATCCCTGCCTGATTATGCCTATTTCTTTAAACCCCAGCTTCTTGTACAAGCTCTGCGCTCTTTTATTATCTATCATTGTAGTTAATTCGATTTTATTTAGATTTAGAAACCTGAACATGTAGTCAATAAAATGATACAACGCATCTTGTCCATAACTCTTTCCCTGCTCCGTAGTTTCACATATCTTTATGCCAAACTCGCATTTTTGATTTCGTGCAGTCCAATCAGAATAATTTATTTCTCCAATTGGCTCCATATTTTCTTTTTTGCATATGATAAATCTTTTCCTATCAGGGAACATATTTGAGCTTTCTATTTCCTTCAAAATATTAATACGAATTGCCTCTTTACTCTGGAGTGTTCCAAATGGATGTCCAGCATGTGCCATCATGTCTCCATTATTCCACCACTTATATAGATACTCTTCATCCCCTAATTCAAGCTGTCTAATAAAAATCTTCTTTCCCTCAATCATGATACCCTCCAAAATACTTTATATTTACTATATTCCATAAAATCTACTTATTTCCTTTTAATGATAAATAAAAAACTCATATTTTGTTATTAACAAAATATGAGCTAATTTCAACAAAACTCTTCTAACCCGCATGAAACAAACATATTCTTTTATTTATATGTTTTTTTATTTATATAAATATTATAGATGAATGATTAGCAAATCCTTTAAGAATATTGCAAACCCATGCATCACTTAGTTCATTGTTTTGCTGCTTCTATCTATTATTTTTCTGCACATGTCACAAAGTATAGGGATAGCTTTCTTATCGTCATATTTAATTTTAGCGCACCCTTTACCAAACTTTGCATTTGGTAATAGCTTTTTTAATTCCTCTATCATTTCAAAATCAATAGAATGGAATGAAAAGTGATCTTTTGCTTTTGCGGAAAAGGAAATGTATATGCCATTAAACTTATAGGTCGGCATTTGAAAGGATATTGCTTCTTTAATATCTGGAAAGTTTTCACGCATAAATGTTACAAATGTAGTAACCAATTCCTTTTTCTCGCCTTCTAAGCTGCTTATATAATTATTTACTGAATCCATTATGATAACCTCTTTTACATATTCTTTTAATCGACTACTTTTATTATAGATATTTTTCTTAATGAATTACAATAGCGTTATAATATTTATGAAATCACAAATCTTGTAATGGTTTCATAAACCTTAAACAACAGCTGATTCATATTTTTATCCTTTAAAAACTGCAGTTCAATTCTGATACCGCCTGAAAGAGTTAATTTAATTTCAGCATCTAAATCAAAGGTGCCAGCAGTTTCTATCGCATAGGTTATAATTGATTTATACGGGATTGTTGCATACTCAATTTTCTTTCCTGTTATTCCTTGCTTATCACCGATTAAAATTCTCTTATCAGTGAATATTGCAGTATCTCTAAAGGTCTTTACTGCAAATAGGGGTGTTTCCTTGTCTGTTAAAAGTCTCCTCATACTATCTGGTATTGGAACTTCACTATAAAATGTGTATACATTTGATATTACATCAGCCATTTTTATTTTCCTCCTATCTTAACTTTTATAAATTATCAATAAAGCTTTGCCAATCATTTAATATTCCTAAGCTTTCAAACTTTTCCTTAAAGTGTTTTATTAGTTCTCCCTCTAATTCTGAATAATCTTCCATAGCATTTTTTCTTTCCAGATAATCTCTTAATAGCTCCTGTTCTTCCTTAGTTAAGTAATAGCTTAGCTTATCATTTCCCCTATACAAACTTTCAAGGGTTATAGGACGAGATTTATTTTCTTCAGCTACTACAATGGTAGATGCCGCAAAATCACCCAATCTCTTGTGCTCCCTTGTAAGAAATATAAGTATTGCTCCAATACCCATCATATCTATAAAAACTCTAAATAGATTTCTTATAGCGGAATGTTTTAAGGTAATTGGCTGCCCATTGGTTCTAATAGCTCTAAGGTGCATAACCTTCTTTCCTAAGGTCTGCCCGTTCATACTAAGCTCCATAGCTATAAAGTAGCCATAGGTTATAATTGCATAGGTAAGCAGCGAAACTCCTATAACCCATCCATAATACTTCTCCCAAAAGGCTTCAGAGTAAATCATTAGAATAACTATAGCTATGACTAGCACTAAAAGAAATACGCCTTGCACTAATGTATCTATTATTACAGCTGCTGTTCGCGAGCCTATATCCGCTAGAGTATATTCAACTTCTATATTCTCAGGAGTTGTGATTTTTATTCTTTTCATGTTTCCCTCCCATTTATATACAATTTCTTGCGTTTTTGGTAAAATGTATTTGAGGTGAATGTTTTGAAAGAAGAACTTTTTATTAAAGCAAATTCAAATACATGGAGAGAGCTTGAAAACCTCTCCCTTACTATTAATAAAAAAGGCATCAAGGCTCTGCCTTCTAATGAGGTAAAGAAATTTTTAATAAGCTTCAGGCAGTGCAGCCACCACTTAGCATACGCCAGGACTCATTATCCCGGAAGCAGCGTGGTAAATTACTTGAATTCGTTGCTAAGCAAATGCCATAGTCATGTTTATGCAGTAAGAAAAATATCTCCTGGGCAATTTTTTATATACATAGGCTATGAGTTTCCAAGGCTGTTAAAGGAGCATAAGTGGTTTGTGTTAAGCTCCTTTGGCTGTTTTCTATTTGGAGCTTTGTTGAGTTTAATTTTAGTCTTAGCAAATTCTGAAAATGCCAATATGTTTCTACCTGCCACAATGGTAGAAGGCGTTAAAAGCGGCGCTGCGGGCAGTGGCGGACAGTGGAACTATCCCCTTATGTCCAGCTACATTATGTTTAACAATATTTCCGTTTCGCTAAGAGCCTTTGTTTTTGGAATAACTCTTGGTCTTGGAACTATTTATGTTTTGTTTATGAATGGAGCACTTTTAGGTGCACTTACAGCACTTATATATGTCTACGGAAATCCCAAGCATTATTGGTCTCTCATACTTCCCCATGGAGTAATAGAGCTAACCGCAATTTTTATCTCAGGTGCCGCTGGCCTAATTATAGCCAAAAGCATGCTTCTTCCAGGGGAATTCACAAGAAAGCATGCACTTATAAGCGGTGCTAAAGAAGCTATATCTTTAGTAATGGGCGTTGTGCTGATGCTTGTAATCGCAGGAATTATTGAAGGCTTCTTTACCCCACTTGATATTTCAGAAAATGTAAAGCTAGCCTTTGCAGCAGTTACAGCTATTGCATCAGCCGTATACTTTGCTGTTCCATATTTGATAAAAAGATAAATCTTTTAGAATTAACAATTAATAATTAACAATGAACAATTATGGTGGTTTTTCCTATGGGAAAACAATATAAATTCGTTTTTCCGCAGGAAAAACTTCCTTCAATTATTAATTGTACATTGTTCATTGTTAATTCTACTCACATAAAGGTTTTGTTTTTAATCTGGATGTACTGGTTTATCGCATTAACCTCAATTTTTTCCGCTTCACATTCTGTGCAAAAAACTCCTCTTCTATTTAAAAGGTTAATTATCTTTTTTCTCTCCTCCAAAAGCTCTAATGCTACTCCTTTGTCAAAAAGCTCCTGTTGATTCTTAATCTTTTGGGAGGCTATAGCTTCCAAGCTTTCATTTCTTATAAGCATTATGACAACCAGATTGTTTTTGCTTATTACAGGCAGAACCTTAAGCATGTTTTCCGCTTCTTCTGCAGTTTCAAAATCCGTGAAGAGAAAGATAATGCTCCTGTGACGTTCCTTTCTTTTAAAGTAGTAAAAGGCTTCCTCGTAATTTGAAGTCTGGTTTGTAAAATCAATATGATAAAGCTCCTGAAGCATTTGGTTTCTATGCCCTGCTCCCTTCCCTGGAGGCAGCATATTGTTTACCTCCGTGTTGAAGATAAGCAGTGAAGATTTATCTCCATTTTGATTAACTATATCCGAAAGCACTAAGGCTGTATTTACTGCCAGGTCAAGTTTTCTATAGCCCCTAACTGTATAGCTCATAGGCCTTCCAGTATCAATAAAAATATGGACATGCTGATTTTTTTCCGGCTCATATTGATTTACTATAGGCTTATTTTCTCTAGCTGTTGCCTGCCAATTTATCTTCCTGTATTCATCTCCAGTTACATATTCCCTAAGGGACTCAAAGGAAGTACCTCTTCCAAGCATTCTGAGACTTTTTTCACCTTGCTTTAACTGCCTGTTATTTGTTATGCTCATTCTATATTTGCGCAGGTTCTTAAGGTTTGGATAAACCTTATATTCCTTATGCAGGCTTACCTTAAACTGTTTCCTGCAAAGCTTAAGTCTGCCCTCATATCTAACATGGATATCCTTGAAAGTATAAGTCCCTCTTTTTGTGGGTACTACGAAGTATTGAAAGCTCTTTTTTTCATGAGGTCCTACATAGCCCTTCATAAACTTGCCTTCCACCGAAAAATGAAACTCAGGTATTTCATCCACAAGTTCTATATAAAGCTTGTATTCACTTTTATTATAAACCTCAAGACATATTTTTTCCTTTTCATAAATAGACAGCTCATCTTCTTTACAGCGTTCTATAAATATAGCTTCTTCTCCTGGTGAGATAAAATAGTCTATCAAAAGAAGTACAGCACATATAAGGTTATACACTATAAAAATGCTGAGAGAACCGCCTGTTAATAAACCAAGAGCAAGAACCAACATTCCAAAGCTAAGAAGGTATGCAAACCTTTTGGTTATATTCAAAGCTATCACCCTGCTCTCTATCTTGGTACTTTTATTTTTGATAGTATATCGTTAAGTATCTGTTCAGTCTTAACTCCTTCAAGCTCTAGTTCTGGCTTTAAAGTTATCCTGTGCCTAAGTGTTGGAATAGTCATCTTCTTTATATCCTCTGGAATTACGTAGTCGCGCCCATTATAAAAGGCGCAGGCCTTAGAACATTGAAGCAAGGCAATAGAGCCTCTTGGGGAGCTGCCTATATCAATGGTTGGACTTTTTCTAGTTTCTGAAACTATGTTAACTATGTATTCTAAAAGAGCTTCCTCCACCTTAACCTTTTCTACCTGTTCTCTAGCCTTTAAAATATCCTCTGCAGTACATACAGTCTCTAAATTACACTTATCCAAATCAATGCTTGTAAACCCCTCATGATGTCTCTTTAAAACCTCCTTCTCAGCAGTGTCAGAAGGATAATCTATTATAATTTTCATTAGAAACCTATCTACCAGAGCTTCCGGCAGGGGATAAGTTCCCTCATACTCTAGAGGGTTTTGTGTTGCAAACACCATGTAAGGTGAAGGGAGTTCATGCATTTCTCCATCTATTGAAACAGTATTTTCAGACATAGCTTCTAGAAGTCCTGCTTGTGTCTTAGGAGGGGTACGATTTATTTCGTCCGCCAAAATAAAATTTGTAAATATAGGTCCTTTCTTAAGCTCAAATTCTCTTGTCTGAAGGTTAAAAATTCTTGTACCGGTTATATCTGCCGGCATTAAATCAGGAGTAAACTGAATTCTTTTAAAATCCAATGAAATGGTTTTTGCAAGCGCCCTAACCATCAAGGTTTTTGCAAGCCCCGGCACACCCTCTAAAAGCACGTGACCTCCGCTTAACAGGCTTATGATTGACTGTTCTATAAGCTCCTCCTGCTCTACTATAACCTTTTTAAGTTCCTCATTTATTTTTTTAAAGCTTTCCAATACGAATCTCTCCTTTTCTTTAACATGTTAGTTAATTGCTCTATAAAGCTTATTATTTGCATATATTCCTTAGGCTTTTTCTTTACTTTTGTATTATTCATAAACCTATAAATCTGCTTTGCTTTATTAAGCTCCGGCAGTTTATCTCTTTCCCACTGCTCCAGCCAATCCTCATGCTTAGCTTTCAGCTCCTTCAGCAAGCTGTTATAGTAGTTTTCAGTCATCAAATCATAGGTCTTTGCCTGCCTGTACAAGGAGGAAGCAGAATATAAATATTCATTTTCACTTCTTTCAACCTCTTCATATAAAGCTATCGGCTTTCCAAAGCGTTTCCCCTTGCAATAAAAAAAGGCTGTTAAACTCAATAATAATTGAAATATAATAAATTTTATCCCAAAAGGCACATAATCCCACAGAGTTTTATTTTCTAGAGTGAGAAATAAATGAGCCTCATTAAAATATATCTTTCTTTTGCCTTGGTTGGCAATTTCAGCAAGCAGCTCATAGGCTCCATCAGTTTTATTCATAATTTCCTTGTTTGTTATAGCAGCTGCGTCATAGCCTATTATCATTCCCCTGCCATACCTGTAAAAAGCCAATTTACCCTTTATCTCAGGCTGAGGAACAAAATCGATAAAACGAAGATTCTGGACGGCTAAATGTATCATAATACCACCCTTGTTAAGCCAATCCTTAATCTCCTTGCTGTTTATGTCAAAGCTGCCGCCGGGTACAACTATTTGAATACTATTTGTATCCTGCGATACTAAAGGCTTTAATGTTCTTTCTACAGGTAGCTTTAATTCTATTAAGCTCTCATAAAATACACTGGAGCCCATTGAGGATTTATTTATCACTGAATAGGCCGGAAGCTTATCTTCCATTCTGCTTGAAATATAAAAAGACGCCCATAGAAAAACTGGAATAAGAATGAGGAATATTATTAAATCTCTGCTTTTTCTAAGCTTCATGCTTTATCACCCCATTCCACAGAAGTTCTATGCAGTTGCTCCAATCCTCATAGCCTTCATCATCAAAAGGTTTATGTCCATACCAATTGGCATTGAATATATCTGCAATCTTCTTAAATATCTCCGCTTTATTAAAGCTGCTTTTACGTAAATATTTAAATATTTCTTCATTAGTTTTTGTTTCATCAAGATATACTAAATTCTTCTCGTGCATTAAAAGCAACAGGGCTATAAAATCATAACGTATAGCCTGCCTTAAGTCCCCAGCCTCCTTAAAATGTATCGCTCTCTGCTTCAGACTATTTGGAGTGGTCTTGTTGTCAATTCTTTCCCCTAGGATTTCCTTTATTTTTCTCTTCTTTTCAAAGGTCTTATTAATCTTCACAATAATAATCACAATAATTGAAAGGATAGCCAAAAGCCCAATAATCATAAATACTGTTGAAAGCTTCTCTGAAACCTCATAGGCATTATCCATAGTGGAAAGATTCTTCTTGAACCATTTAAGAAGGGTTTCTTTAAGATTATTTTTAATATTATTTATAAAATCCTTCAGGGGGTTTTTTAAATGGGTATATTCAGCACGGCTAAGTATATTATTTACTGCATTATCAAACTCATTTTTAGATGGAACTATCAAACTCACTTAATTGCTTCCTTTCCTGATTTTTTTGAATTTCTCTCAGCTTTAATACTATGTCATAGCCTTCTTTTTTAAATCTTTGATTAAAATAAAGCATTGAAACCATAATAATTCCTATAGGGCTTATTACCATCCAGGTTAGAAGGTTTAAAGGCCAATTTGCATATCCATATATTATTTTAAAAAAGGTTAAAAAATCATTACTTATATTAAGCAGCTTAAATACCAAATAAAGTAAGCCCGAGACTGCTGTAAGCAGCGTATCTATAGAACTTCTTATAGCAAAAACCGTTAAGCTGAAAATTACAGTACAGCCAAATATTTTCCAATAGTTTTGTCTAATTAAATTAAAGCTTCTTTTTATAGAAGCAAAAACACCTTTTTTCTCAACAACAAGAACATTTAAAGCAAAGCAAAACCAAGTAAAGTATGCTGAAACAATGAATAAAGCCGCTAATAGAAAAATCACAGGTGGAATTATGAATAACCATTCACTTCCTGCAGGCAGGTCTATGTTAAAGTTTGAATTATCCATTATTTTTAGAATGCCTTTTCCTATTCCCCACAGTATTCCGCCGATTGGAATAAACAAAACTACTCCGCAAAGAATAATCCCAAATACCTTGAAGATACTCTTAAAGGAGGTCTTTATAGCATCCTGTGCAAAAATTTCCTCATCAGTATATTCCTGACTTACTATTCTAATAGTACCTGTGTACAGGCTCAAATATATAGCTGCAGCTAATATGCCTATAAGGACTAAAAAAGTGCTCATAATCCAAATACTATCAAGCATCCCTGCAAAAACTGCTGCTAGGATAGATCCCACAACAATAATTAGAAAAATAAAAATGAATGCAACTATCCCATAACCCATTGTAGATAAAGCTATACTTTTTACATACTTTCTTAAAAGCTCTATTGACCTGTCCATTATTTCTGAAAGACTCATTATCCCCATATAAAATCTCCTGTTCCAAATTATGTTAATACACTAATTTATATTTTACTATAATGAGGAAAAAATAAAAAGATATAACCTATATTTCCTGGTTATATCTTCAAATTATTTAGCTCTCTAGTTTTTCTATTCTTTTGGATGCCTCCACAAGCTTTATATGCTTTTGATTATATTTTTCATAAACCTTTATCTTTTCATTTAGTCTTGTTCTAGCATCTCTACCAGGATGAAGTTTAACATGCTCTACACATTCCCTTGAACAGAAGCCTTCATATATTTTTTCACAAGCCTCACAGCATATGTGCTGATCATGGCAGTCGTCATTAGTACAGTTTATATATCTATCGCTTGGTTTTCCACAGTGCTTACACTTTGAAATAATCACATCTTCTTCGGTGTTATTTATTTTTACTGCTATTCTTTCATCGAAAACATAGCATTTTCCATCAAAAAGCTTTCCCTGAGTATTCGGGTCTTTTCCATAGGTGACTATTCCCCCCTCAAGATGATATACATCCTTAAATCCTTGATTTAAAAATACCCCTGTAAGCTTTTCGCATCTTATTCCTCCTGTGCAGTAAGTTAAAATTTTCTTATCCTTATGCTTAGATAAATTTTCTTCTATCCACTTTGGAAATTGCTTAAAGTTTTTAACCTCTGGCTTAATTGCTCCTCTAAAGTGACCTATTTCATATTCATAGTCATTTCTTCCATCAACTATTATAACGTCATCCCTTTGAAGCATTTCATGCCACTCTTCCGGCTTTAGATAAGCACCTACCTTTTCATTAGGATTTACATCATCCTCTGGCAGAAGGGTAATAATGCTATTTCTATGTCTCACATACATTTTCTTAAAGGCATTTTCCTCAACCTCATCTATTTTAAAAACCATGTCAGCAAACCTTTGGTCTGCATGAAGAGCATTCATATAGGCCTTAGTCTGTTCAGTAGTACCTGATACAGTTCCATTCAAGCCCTCCTCTGCAACTAGAATTCGTCCTTTTAGCCCAAGTTCCTTGCAGAGCTCTAAATGCTCCTTGGCAAAGATTTCAGCGGCATCTATTTTAACAAACTTATAATACAATAAAACTCTATATCCTTTATTCATTCTTAATCAATCCTTTCTAAATCTGCAATATTTAGAATTAACGATATTAAATGCATATCCTTAACTAATAAACATATAATAAAGCAAAACAATCTAATTGTAAATGATAAATATTATCACTTACTAGAATTTATTAATATTATTATATAAAAAATCCCTTGAAAGTAGATAACTCTCAAGGGATTTGATTAATTAAAAGCTCTCCAAAAACGGCCTTGTGTATTGACAATATTTATAATATCTTTAAATGGTATTTTAAAGGTTGGAAATCCCGCGGCATATGGAGCAATTTCATAAGGTGCAAAATAAATGTATAAATTATTTTCATCTACATAAAAAGGCTGATCCGGCTTTATACCCTTATAGGTATTAGGGAATACATAGTTGTACTCTGGATTATTTTTTATTTGCTGACCTATTATGCCGCTTAGCACCTTCACATAGTCGCTGTTTGCATTAAATAAATCCTTAAGCTCATAAAAGCTTCCAGCAACAAGATCTACATGAGGATAAATTCTAGTTGGCATTCCATGAGCAGCTCCAAAGGCAAAGTCATAGCCATCAAGCTGTAGAACAAGCAAGTTCTTTATGAAAAACTCTACTGAAAAATCTCCTGTATAGCTAGACTCAAGCTGTACATTTGAAGGAACATTTTTAACCTGAGACAACTGCTTTAATTTATTATTCACATTTTGCTGTATTTTCTTATTTGTTATCCCCAGAAGCTGTGGGTAATAAACTAAATAATCCTTGTTAGGCTTAAATTTTTCTTCTATTATTTTGTATTGGTTGCTAAGTGGAATTACTTTGTTCTGCTGCCATACCATTTTGCTGTTCATATCATAATATGCAGTTCTGTTATCCACAAAGGCCTTTACTAGTTCTCCCTGAATAATCAAGCTTCCACCTCCACTGACTACGGGTAATGTTCTTACTAGCTTTCCACTCTTATCAATAAAGAATGTATTTTTATTATCAGTTGCTGAGGCTAAACCCTTATTATATTTTTCCAGACTATTGTAAATAAAGTCCGTAAGAAAGTTCCCATTGATATCAACTAAGGCATACTTAGAACCCATATATGGTCTTTCAGTATTTATCGCTTTGCCCACAGCAAACCTGTCTTCCCCTAAAAAATCAATCTGATTATACTCAGGTTTGATTATATAGCGGCCTTTTCTATCAATGAGTCCATATTTATTGTTATAATCTTCAGCTATATTGACAACTGCTCTGCTGCTTTCAAAAGGCAGTGCCCCTGTGTACTGAGACTGCAAAACTACATTTCCTTTAAAGTCAATATAGCCAAATTTTCCGCCATCATCCTTCTGGAAGGCTAAAAGTCCCTCTCCTGGGCTTCCAACAAAATAATAATTATAGGTTTCAATTATATCTCCATTTATGCCTATTAGAGCAAATTGCTTATCCTTTATTTTAACTACAGCTCTTCCATTATTAAAATCACTGGCTGATTCATATTTTAACGGAACGACCTCTCTTCCCTGTCTGTCTAGATAGCCATAGAGGTATTTTCCCGAATCAGCTGTATCGCTAAATAAAGCTCTTCCATTTTGAAAGCTTCCTATGAAGCTATAGGCTTTAGGTGTTAACTCTCTTCCGCTCTCATCTATTACCTTAAAGCCTGTCTTATCAATTACGGTTGCCCTGCCTTCCGAGAATTGATTTATAGAATCATACTTTGGTCTTAACACATAATTGCCTTTGCTGTCTATAAATCCGCTATGCTTATTTACACTGACTATAGCCAATCCATTATCTTGAAAATCGTAGGCATAGTCGAATTGAGGCTTTATTGTGAACTCACCTTTACTATTTATATAACCATACTTTGTTCCATTAATAGACTTTATAGGTGCTAGATAAAGATTAATAATTCTTGTATCAGAATTTAACCGTGATTTAAGCTTGTTATTCCATAAAACACGCCAATTATCGGCTTCCTTTTTAAGCACCATTATATACCTGTCTCCAACTGAACTATACAAGGCAACTACTTCATTCTCATTATCCTTATCAACATCCTTTAAAAAGACTGCTGGTGTTATATATGATTTTCGTCTTACAAGAAGCCTGGCTGCAGGAGGTAAAAAGCTCTGTACCAATGTAACTAAACAGGTTCTGCACAGCATAACAACTTCCTTTCATAAATTTGCTATTATAAATATATTATGATGTACAAAAAATAGTGCTACCCACCTGGTAAGCGTCAAATGCAACTTTTAAAACTTCTCACTTTCTAAGTGGGTGGTGCTTTCTCTAAAATAACAAAGAGACTGCAGCTAGATCACAATGCTCAAATCCAGCTGCAGTCATGTATAAAATTTTATTTTTTCGCTTGCTCTAATGCCTTATTTACGGCATCTAAAACTCCTTTTGAAGAATTTGTTGCTCCACTTATAGCTTCAACGCCATCTGTGCCCTGCTTCTTAATTATTTCAGGAATCATGTTTTGCTCAACACCCTCAACAAGAGTCTTAGTTTCTTTTTGTTCCAAAAGTTTTATATTCTTAATTTTTCCACTAGCAACTTCAACTGAAACCTTTATATCAGAGGAAGCCCCTCTTCCCACACCTTCATAGGTACCATTTTTATATTTTCCACTACTGCAGCCAATTAAAAGCGCTGAAGCTAAAATAGCTGCTGTAAATAAAGTGAATATCTTCTTCATGCAAACCTTCTCCTTCTGCTATATAATTAAAACATTTTAATCGGATTGGACTAAGCAGTTATAAGCACTAGCTTAGTCCATCTATATAAATTATTAAGGGGACTACTATTTTGCTAAAGCAGCTGCATTTCTTCCTGCAATTCTTCCAAAAGTAACTATATCGGCAAGCGCATTACCACCTAGTCTGTTTCCTCCATGGACTCCTCCAGTAACTTCTCCTGCTGCATATAAACCTTTTATAGGCTCTCCCTTAGTATTTAATACTTGAGCATTCGTATTTATAACCAATCCTCCCATAGTATGGTGAACTGCTGGAGTAACCTCAATAGCATAAACTTTTCCTTGATTTAATTGTCTTGGCATATCTGCTCTATTAAACTCTGCATCACTCTTAGCTGCAACTGCATCATTATAAGTTTTTACAGAGGCTTCAAAGGTAGCCTTGTCTATCTTAAGCTTGTCTGCTAATTCTGCAACATTGTTTGCTTCAGTTACTAGGTTCATGTTAAAGTATTCTTCTGTAGCCTTTAAGCTATTTCTCATGCTATCATCAAAGAACAGATAAGCAACTTTATCCTTTTGTGATAGTATGGCCTTTGAAACTACGTCTCTTGTTTGAAGTTCATTTATAAATCTCTTACCATCTTTGTTTATAAGTATTGCACCATTACCTCTAACAGCCTCAGTAACCATTACAGCCTTTCCTGGTACAACTGTTGGGTGTGTTTGAATCTCCTTCATGTCAACTAGGTTAGCACCAAGCTTTGTTCCAAGCTCAATTCCGTCTCCAGTTGCTCCTGCATGGTTAGTTGTAGCAAATCCTTTTAGGTTTTCATTGTACTTAACAACCATGTTCTCATTTGCAGAGAATCCACCAGCAGCGATTATAACAGATTTAGCATTTATAGTGTATTCTTTACCTTCTTTATTGGTTGCTTTAACTCCAGAAACCTTTCCATCCTTATCTACAACAACTTCAGTTGCCTTGTTCCATAGTCTTATATCTATTTTTCTATCATCTGCAGCCTTCTTAAGTGTTGATACTATTTCCGCCCCTACTGGAGCTCCACCTGTAGGTCTGTGAGCTCTGCTAACACTTGCTCCTGCCAATCTTCCTACATCGCTTAAGTCTCCCCCTAGCTTAGTAAGCCATTCAACAGAATCCTTTGCATTTTCAGCTAGCACTTTAACTAATTCAGGATTATTTTTATTGTATCCACCCTTCATAGTATCTTCTATCATAAGCTCTACGCTGTCTTTAACACCAGCTTTTTCTTGCTGAGGAGTACCAGCTGCGTTTAAACCTCCAGTGGCTCTATTAGTATTTCCACCAACCATAGGCATTTTCTCTAAAACTACAACCTTTTTTGTCCCATTTTCATAAGCTTCAACAGCTGCTGCCAAGCCAGCACCACCGGCTCCAATAATAACTATATCTGCACTTTCTGTTTTTGCACAGCCAGTAAACATTGCTGCTGGAACTGTGATTAAAGCTGCCATAACTAAAGATAAAACTTTTTTCTTCATATTGAACTTCCCCTCCCAATGTTATTACACTAAGAGTATATTTGTTAATTAACAAACAATCAATTTTATGGTCTTTTATTTCTTTTTGGTCTTTATGGTCTCATTTTTCTTTTATAAAAATGTGTTGGTCTCCCTATTTTGCCATATTCTATTTCTAGTTGCAGCACCTCTTCTTTAACCATATACTCCAAATATCTTCTTACAGTAACTCTAGCCATGCCAAGCTCATCTGCCAATTCATCCGCAGTATACAATTCATCTTTACTGTTTGCTGCATTTAGTATTTGCTCGTAAGTATGCAGACTCAAACCCTTAGCCAAACTTGCTTCTTCTTTAATAAGCTGTTCCTTAGAATTGTTTAGAATAAACTTATCTATAGTATCCTGTTGAACCTCTTCATTTACATTTATACTTTCATATCTCATCTTGTACTGTGTTAACGCCTCCCTAAATCTTTCAAAGGTAAAAGGCTTTACAAGATAATCTACAGCACCATATCTAAAAGCTTCCTGAACTGCACCGCTGCTTTTGTCTGCTGTTATAAGTATGACATCACAACACAACTCATTTCCTCTAATCCACTTTAAAAGTTCAAGACCGTTTCCATTGGGCAAAAATATATCTAATAAAATCACGTGGGGTGAGAGCTTTATGATCTTTTCTCTTGCCTCTTTCTCAGTGCCTGTACTACTAATAACCTTAAAACCGCTAATCTTGTTAACAAATTTTGTGTTTATGTCCCTCACCATTGGATCATCTTCAACAAGCATTACATTAATCATATGCTTCTCCTCCAATCTATATAGTTACATACCAGCTTGTCTCTTCACCAGTTGTATAGCTTATCTTTCCACCAACACAATCAATTATTTTTTTAACATTATTAAGTCCAAGCCCTCTGAAACCTTCTTTCGTTGAGGTACCTCTCTTGAAAATTTTATTTCTTATTTCTTCAGTTATCGGTTCTCCATTGTTTGATACCTTTACCCTTATATTATTTTCTTGCTCCTCAATATAAAAATATATCCTACAATTAGGCATTCCTATAACAGCATCTATAGAATTCTCAATCAAATTTCCCACAATACAAACTAGCTCATCCTCACTTATGCATTCTGGAAGCTTACTTATAAAAGATTTTTCATCTATTATAAATTCTATCTTAGCCTCTGCTGCTTTATTATACTTTGATAAAAGAAGACCAGCTAAAGGAACAACCTTAATATTATTGTTTAATAAAGTTATTAGCTCATCTCGCATCTTAGAGGTATCTTGTATGAATTCTATTGCTTTATCATATTCTTCAAGCTGAATAAGTCCAGATATTGTATGGAGTTTGTTCATAAACTCATGATTTTGAGCTCTTAAATTCCAATCCATCTCCTTAATTCCAGTAAAAGCTTCAGTCATTTGCTTAACCTTTAATTTCCAGGCTATTTCGTTTGGCTCCAAGCCAAATATAGTTTTTTTTATATTGTAAGCCAAAATTATGGAGCCAATAACCCCTATGGATAGTCCTATAAGTATATAGGGAATAAATCTCTTGAGTACATTTATGAACTCCTTGTTCAAATCACCAACTAATATCCCAACACACACAGCACCAATCTGCGTTCCTTCTTTATAAATTGGAGTAAAAGCCCTCAAGGAATATCCTAAACTTCCTTCAGCTTCACTTATATAGGTTTGTCCTTCCTTTAGGCATCTCTCCTCATCCTTGCCGCTAAATTTTCCACCTATTTTTTCTGGTATTGGATGCGAATATCTTATGCCTTCCATATCCATAACAGTTATAAACTGTACCTTTGTTTTTAATCTGATTTTCTCTACTTCTTCCTGAATTTTATCTGCTCCATTTGGTTTTCCGATAGCCTCTTGTATATCAGCCATACTGGCAATAACTGCAGCAGTGTTCAGAACATTTCTTCCCATTTGCTCCCTGACATTCTCCTGCATTTCGTAGTAGGAGAAAAAACTTACTATGCCTAAAGTAGTGGTAAGAATTACTGTCATAAACAGCATTATTTTATATTGAAGCTTCATATATACTCCCACCTAATTAATATTTTTTTAACAATCTATACATATTATATTATATTTCGACATAGCAAATAAAGTATATTAATGATTTTTTATTTCAAATAATAAAGCATCAAGAAAAATTCTTGATGCTTTAACTAAATTTTAATATATGAAACTAAATTAAATGCTGTTGTCTCTCTTTGCCCATGAAAAATATAGCTAAATTTCCTGGCCCTCCATGAGTACCAACTGCAGGCCCTGTGAAGTTAATTATTACATCTTTCACCTTAATCTTCTCTAGTATACTGTCTCTCATTTTAAGAGCTTCTTCTAAACAATCACCATGACAAATTGCAATTACTTGTTCCTCTGGATTTTCTATTCTTTCCACAATGGTTTCTACAAGCTTGTTTATGGAGCCCTTTCTTCCTTTAGCCTTTACTAAGGCCATAACTCGTCCCTCATTGTTTATTGTTAATATGGGCTTAATATGAAGTACTATACCGAGAATCGCTGCTGTTGAAGATATCCTTCCACCTCTTTTAAGATGATTGAGATCATCAACTGTCATATAAGTGTTAAGCTTCTGCTTATTTTCTTCAATATAACTTGATATATCTCTTAATGATTTGCCCGCTTTCTTCATTTCAACAGCCCTTATTACCATAAGACCTTGTCCAAGAGAAGCGGTCAAGGTATTTACAATTTCTATATTCACCTCAGGATTTTCATCTAAAACCATATTCTTAGCTATTGTAGCACTGTTTTCAGTACCACTTAGACCAGTGGAAACACAAATATACAGAATATCTTTTTTACTTTCTGCAATAGTTTTAAACTTGGAGTAAAATTCATCTACACTTGGCTGTGATGTTAATGGTGTTGCTCCCTTTCTTAAGTCCTCGAAAAACTTTTTATGAGATAAACTTTGACCCAAATCATCAAGGTAATTTTGTCCATTATAACTGCAGCTTAAGCTGGCAAATTCAATTCCTTCTTTTCTAATATACTCCAATGGCAAGTCGCAGCATGCGTCAGTGAATATTTGAAAATCCTTCATATAATAGCTCCATCCTTTTTGAAGATTATTTCATTGATTGTTACGATAATGCTACCACAGATAATGACAGTTTACAACATAATTATACATAATTATTATTCAAATTCCAATCTAATGTATACGTTTTAAAACATAAGAATACCCCCTTAAAAGTTTAGCACTTAAAAAGGGGTCAATATCGTTTCTCTATACTTTAATTTTATCAATTAATCTCTCTAAGTAAACCGACTTCATTTGTTTACTTGCCATAGCCTGCTTAACAGGAGGCAGCTTTAAAATTGCAGAAAGCACTGCCGCCATAGCTCTATGGCTTCCAAAAGCCTGATTGTCGAAAATTAGGTTTTGAAGAGTTCCTTTTTCTATAGCCATAAGCACTAATCTATGTACAGAGTTTACAGGTGTTATTATTTTCTCTTTACGACTTTTTAAATGCAGACTTTTTCTAAAGCAGGACCTCACACAAACACCGCAGCCAAGACAGATATCTTCGTTTATCTTTACTGCCAAGCTAGTTTTTTCGATCGCCCCTATCGGACAAGCCTTAATGCATTTTCCACAGCTGCTGCAGCTTTCCTCATTAACTACTGGTATGAAGGCTGTTGTTTGAACTGGATGAAGCATGCCAAATTTACGTGCAGCTACCATAGCCTCACAGCAGCAACCACAGCAATTGCATATAAAGCTCACACCTTCTCTAACATTTTCTCCTCACTGAACTAGGTTGTTCTCATAGGCTTCATGAAGAAGCTCAAGCCCTTCTGAAATGTCAACCTGTCTAGCATAATTATGTTTAATTAAAGATGAAGCAGTTCCGTTAAAAGTCATGCATATATCCATTGGAGCATTGCAAGCTTTGCCTACATGATGCATTTTATGTCTGCAATAGCAGGCGCTTATACCTATATGTGAAGCTGTTTTAATTATGTGGCTAGCTCTTTGAAAATCTAAAATTTGGACTTCATTGTCGCTAGTCAGGACCTCTTCCTGAACAAATACCCTGCCAAGTCTAGTTTCAGTGCCTAAAAATAGTTGCTTTACAAAGTCCTCTTCCACATTTAAATATTGATAATAAAGCTCACCGAGAAGCTGTTGATCTATATCACCTCTTGTTCTCATCATAGAAAACTCAAAAAAGCCTGCCATAGGTGGAGGCAAAACGTATTCTTGCTTTCCATCCTGTTCAATGTCTAGTAATATAGCTCTACTAGCAAGCTGCTCTAATATGTTACGAGCTGAAGGCTCATCTATTTTCCACACTCTGCTTGCTGTTTTTGCAGTAAAAGGCTTTATAGGAAGCTGAGCTACTAATGCAGCCTCCTTTTCGCTAAACAGAAGACCTAATATCTTATACAGAGTCTCAGAAGGAGGAGCCCCCTGTGGAAATCTATTTATTCGTTCCTCCAAGCTTTTATAGGCTGACTTACCCACAATATGAGACATATTATCTTACCACCTGTTCTTTTATTAGATGAATGTACCATATAATTTATTAATTGTAAATATTTACATCACCATTTACATTATATCCTTTAACTTTATTAATATGTATATCAAAGTGAGTTTTATTTCGTATATAATTTTAAATATATTAATTACATAGAGGAGGCCATAAATGCGATTTAGCTACAATAAAATCATTATCCTTCTAGTCCTTCTATATATTACATCAGCCATAATTGGATACAACATGAATACTGCTACTTCAGTTCCAGTTACACAGTATCAGCCTTCAGACTATGAGCAAGTTCCTGAAAAATCTCAGCCTTTGGTTTCAGAGCCTCCTAAGCCTGAACCTGTTAAACTTATTGAGTACACTGGTCCTTTGTACCATGTTTTCTTTCATGGTTTAATAGCCTTTCCTGAGATAGCTTATTCTAAAGTAGGACAAGGCTCCCTAGACACAGATTGTGTCACCCCAGCAGAATTTAAAAGTTCTTTAAGTGAGCTATATAAGAACAATTATATACTTATAGATATAAACTCAACCTTTGAAGCTGTAGAGGAAAATGGACAGCAAGTAATTAAAGACAAGAAAATCATGCTTCCCCAGGGTAAAAGGCCTCTTATAATGTCAATTGATGACCTGGTATATGATCCTAAAAAAATGGGGCGCGGAATGGTAGATAAAATTATTCTGGACAAGGCAGGAAATTTTGCGACCTATACTAAGCATGCAGATGGGCAAGAAATTGTGTCCTATGATAACGAGATAATTCCTATACTTGAGCAGTTTATTAAGGAACATCCTGATTTTTCGTTTAATGGCGCTAAAGCTACCTTAGCTCTTACCGGCTGGGTAGGCATACTTGGCTATAGAATAGACAGATTGTCAGCTAATCGCCAAAGTGAAATCGAAGCCGTGAAGCAAATTGTTGAAAAGCTTAAAGAAAAAGGCTGGAGCTTTGCTTCTCACGGCTATGGCCACAGACATTCAAGCAAAATCACCTATAATCTTTTCAAGGACGATACTATAAAGTGGCATAATGAAATCGAGCCTATTGTAGGCCCAACAAAAATATATGTTTATCCCTATGGCGACAAGCTTTCAGTTAATGACGCAAAATACAAACTGTTATTAGAATATGGCTTCAAGGTTATGTGCGGAGTAAGCATGACTCCTTCATGGAAAAACTATAGTCATTCGATTTTTATGGATAGGCAGTCTATAGATGGTTATTCTCTAAAACACTATAACAAATTTCTTTCTCCTTTGTTGGACACCAATACTGTTTATGATGTAGAAGGACGCAGGACGAGGAGCAATTAATAATTAGCAATGAACAATTTTTAAAAAAGGGACGGTTATTAACTTAGAAAAGCTAATAACCGTCTTATATTTTTCTATGCTTTAAGGCTTTTCTACCTTGCCCATAAATATTATAAGCCCTGTATTTTTATCAGTTATTGCATAAATAAATGGTCTGTCTGCAATAAACTGTATTGGCGGATCCAGAGGCATACTCACCTCTCTCATAACAACTGCGGTAGCAGCTGCTGCCTCTGTTCCAGCTTCGTTAACATCTATATAGCTCTTTTGCTTCACAAGATCAATGTATAAGTCGCTTTTCTCAGTTATATTTGAAAAGTTTGCACTATCCCCAAAAGCTGACTTCATCCCAAAACCTATGAGCATATCATTAAGCTTTTCCTCAAACTCAATCTTAAATTTTGGAAGAGACACATTGACCTGAGTTTTCTTAAATTCGCTTATCCACTTATTCCAGTTATCAATATTCATGTTATTCATGAGCTTATCAGTACTGCTGTCTTTATTGGGAAGAAAAACATACATTCCAAAATTATTATCCTCATAAGGAATTCTTACTGCTTGAAAATCAGTATTTTTAACATAATCTATCGCCATAGTTTCCTTCATCATATCGACCTCTTTAGTGGAACCATCTGATACAAAAAACTTCTGTTTCGAGGTATTATTCTCGCTAAAAGGCGTACTCCATTTTCCTTTAAAATATACGGTGTTTATAAGAGCCATATAGGTATCAGGCTCAAAGGAGTCCATCATTTTATTTATCTTTCCTGCGGTGTGATTTGAAACCCATTTGTTTATAGTATCCACTGTATTCTTTTTTGTAAAATCCACCTCATTTATCTCTGCTTCATAAAATTCTTTCCCCATATCTATAAACTGCTTTTTAACATCAGCACCCTTTCTAATCCATATGGAGTCTCCCAGCTTAGTCTGTATGCTTTTCAGGCTGTTAAAGTGAGCTATTATATTTTTATAGCTTTCGTTTATTAAATTTTCGTCATAGCCTTCCATTTCAAGGGCTTTAAGCATTTCTTGCTTTGTGCTTCCTGCTGCTCCATTTTGAGTAAGCGCCAGTACAGTATTTAGACTAAGAGGTGATATTATTACATTCTTGCCGCTATTATTCTTCAGGGTTTCATTAAGAAACTTAAGTGCTACCTTATTATTTGCATTGCTTATTTTATCAACGGGCGCTGTCAATTCTTTTGCTTTAATGGTATATTTCCCTTTAACCTCCGTTGGCTTCTTTAGTGAACAAGCAGTTGCAGTCATTATAATCAAAGCGAGGGCAGCAGCTCCGAGCCTTTTACCTTTAAACATTTTATACCTCTCCTCTTTTTCTTATAGCTTAATTGTTCCTTTTAACCTTATACGAGTGCAAATTAACAAAAGTTACAATAATTATAATTTTGGTGGTATTCCATAAACTATTCCTTGCTTTATAATATAATTAAGAAACAAAACAAATGAGGTGTATGATGTGAATAGATGTCCCTGGTGCGGAACTGACGAACTATATATTAAATATCATGATGAAGAGTGGGGTGTTCCAGTTCATGACGATAAAAAGCATTTTGAATTTCTAGTGCTTGAATCAGCCCAAGCAGGTTTAAACTGGCTTACTATTTTGAGAAGAAGAGAGAATTACAGAAAGGCTTACCAAGAATTTGATGCTGCTAAGGTTTCTCAATATGATGAAGAAAAAATAAAAGAACTTATGCAGAATGCGGGAATTATACGAAACAGAAAAAAAATTGAAGCATCAGTCAACAATGCAAATAATTTTTTAAAGATTCAGGGGGAATTCGGAAGCTTTGATAATTATATTTGGAGTTTTGTTGATAATAAACCAATTATCAACCATTGGGAGGATATTACGCAAGTACCTGCAACCTCGGAGCTCTCCGACAGGGTAAGCAAGGACTTAAAATTAAGAGGCTTTAAATTTTTAGGCAGCACTATAATTTACGCACATTTGCAGGCTACGGGAATTATTAATGATCACTTGACATCATGCTTTAGATACAAGGTTTCTAATTAACAATTTAAAATGAACAATGAACAATTAAAGTAAGCTTTGCAAAGCCTCTTTTAATTGATCATTGTTCATTGTTCATTATTATCTGTTAATTAATTCATTATCCTTAAACTCTCCAGCCTGCACTTCACCGTCAGCAAAAACATACATGCCTTTGCCTTCTCTTTTGTCGTCCTTCCATTCACCAATATATTTATCTTCATCAGCCCAGTTATGAATGCCTTGGCCATGTCTTAAATCATCTTTCCACTCACCAATATAAGTTTCGCCATCATACCAAGTATAAATACCTTGACCGGATTTCACTCCATTGTCCCAATTACCTACATATTTATCTCCATCAGGCCAAGTGTATATACCATGTCCATGCTTTTCATCATTTTTCCACTCGCCAATATACTTTTCTCCATTAGACCAGGTGTGAGTGCCTTGGCCGTGCATTTGGTTATCCTTCCACTGTCCTACATATCTGCTGCCATCCTTATATATGTAAACACCTTCACCATCCATCTTTCCATCTCTTCGCTCACCAACGTATGTTCCTCCGTGGACGTGCTCGCTTTGCTGTACTTTCACGTTGCCTGTTTTAAGCTTACTCAAATTTGCATCACTTAACTGTATCTTTTTCATTTATATATCTCCTTGCTATTCTATTATTGATAAGCTTTATTTTAAACTAAAACACCTAGCTATACTATAGTATTTTCATTAATTATTATATCTATTTACCAAAAAGTAAAGGTAATGAATATTGATTTCCTAAAAGCAGATCATACTGTATAAGCTCATACTCCGCTAGCAAATCCTGCTCCTCTCTGGTTAACTGAGACTTTATTTTATCTTCTGAGTCTATAAATATGCCGGATTTTAAGCCTGGCAGCTTGGTTTTTAAATTTTCAAGCAGTGCATAGTAGGGTGTAAGAGGCTTGTTTAGCACATCAAATAAAGTTACTCCTAAAAAAGCTGGACTTACGGTATTAAGGTCTTTTTTTTCTAAATCATAATTCGAATATATAAATAGTGGAGTTTCTGAATATAACCTTTCCCCTTCTGTACTATCCTGGCTCGGAAAACCTCCCTGCTTATAAATTGCGTCGCTTATGCTTGGAAGATGGTCTCCAAAGAATACTACTACAGTTGGCTTATCAAGCTTTGCTAATTCATCAAAAAGATTTTTCATTGCCCTGTCTGACTCTTTTAATCCCTGAGAATATGCTTCTAGCTCAGCCTTGCTTTCTTCTGTTAAGCCCTCTATAGAAATGGTCTCCTTTCCATGTTTTCCTTCATAGAATGGAAAGTGATTTTGCATGGTTACTACATGCATGAAGGTAGGCTTTTCCCTTTGCTTTAGTTGATATAATATTTCGTCCACAACAGATTGATCCGAAATAGAAGCGCCTTCTACCAAAGTATTCTGATATTTCATATCACTGTCACCTATAAAATTATTAAAGCCTAAGGTTTTATAAACCATATCTCTTTTGTAAAATATTTTTTTATAGGAATGTATGGCAAGAGTGTCATATCTTTGATCTTCTAAAATACTTACTATTGACGGTACCATTTTCTTCTTATCCATAGCCTCTTGATAAGGTATAGAGCCTGGAAGAAGGTTATACATAGAAAAGCCGGTAAGAGCCTCGAATTCCGTATTGGCAGTATTTCCTCCAAACACAGGTGAAAGAAGGTATCCTGAAGAGTTCTCAGACATAACTTCTCTTATATTTTTCATTGGATCTTCGCTAAACTTTAAGGACTCAAGCCTTGTTGGATCCCAGAAGGCCTCAGACATAATAAAAATAATATTAGGCTGAAGGGCATCGGAATTAGCTGCTGCTCTTGTTTTGTTGATTTTCTCTGCTTCTGCCTTATACTTTTCAGCTATTTGTTTAACAGCTTCTTCACTGTAGTTTTCTGGTTTTACCATTACAATGCTTTTAAGATTAAATATAGTACCAAACACAAAACCATTATTATCGTAATTACCCTTTTGATCCCAAAGAATTTTTTCTATGCCAGCCATATTAAAGGTTTTATTAATAAAGGTGCTGTCGTAATTCACATAGCAATATACTATAATTATTGACATCATTAATAATGCCAACCTTACAGGAAGCTCTATGGTTACTTTAGGCATCCTTCTAAGGATAATTATAACCACTGCAATAAAAGCTGCTGCTATCCATATAAGCATATAAGCATTTCCGCCTATCATTTCAAGTAAAGGCTTAATAAACCTTATCTGATAAAAGTCCACAGGATACAACGGTTCTCCTAGAACGGATAATTTCTTCATATTTGCAAAGGCTACAGCTCCAAAAAAAGTCAAGCAAATCATAGAACTTATGTTAAAGTTCCCGACTATGGAAGCAATAATCAGATAAATGAAAAATATAAAGCTGCTTCCAATAACAAAATTAATTGTATTCGCTCTTATCCATTGGATAGTCTGAGCTAAATCCCTCAGCATCTGAGAATATTGAAGAGCAAAATTAGTAACAATAGCTAAAATAAAAGATAGACCTATTATCACAATCAGTGAGTTATCCCTATTTACTTTAGCCCTATTAATCTCCATCCTCAATCTCTCATCTCCCTTCTTTTTAATCAACATTAAAATTTTAATGTTTTAATGTGTACATACTGTGGTTATTCTATTAATATTTTGTTGATGTTCTATTAATATAGTGTTAACTGACAATCAAAATTATACTGCTATAAAAAACTATTGCAATTTCAATAAAGAAGGAGCATAATAATTGTATATTACTTGATAATAATTTTCAGTTGTATATTTTAATATAGCTGTTTACAGGAGGTAATCATAATGGAAAAGATTCTATTAAGCGATGAAGCTTACGAAGAGTTTAAAAGCTTTCTAGACGAGAACAAAGTCGAAAGCTACAATATCAGAATAAATTTTGCAGGCTCTGGCTGCAGCGGTCCATCCTTTGGTATCACAGTTGGAGATAAGGAAGAAGATGATATAGTAGAGCAGGTTAAGGATATTACATTCTTAATTAAACCAAGTATTTTTGATGAATTTGGCGTATTTACAATTCTATCTAGTGAAGAAAATGATGGAAGAGGACTTTCACTAAGACCTCTTATTGAGCCAGTAAGCGGCTGCGGAGGCTGCACAGGCTGTCATTAATATAAAAACAATACCCCCGTTGCGTTAAGATTGTCTTAAAGCAACGGGGGTATTGTTTTTATATTATTTTATAAAGCTTCCGGCAACTTGAGTTGTCCAATCTGTTATAGGACCAGGATACAAGCCCATAACTAAAATCATAATAATTGAAATAATCATTACTGCTTTCAACGAGCCAGGTATTTTCACAGGAATATCATCAGAAGGCTCTTCCATAAGCATCACTCTTATTACAACTGTGTAGTAATAAGCAGAAACCACACTCATACCCATAGCCAGGAAAGCCATCCATAGATATCCTTGTTTTGCAGCTTCAGCAAATAGATAAAACTTTCCTATAAATCCAGCAGCAGGAGGTATTCCCGCTAGGCATAAAAGACTGCTAAGCAGTGTTGCTGCGATAAGAGGCGACTTCTTCCACATCCCTCTAAAGTCTTTTATATCATCCTTTCCAGTTTGATTAGAAAAGGCAGTTATAGCCGAAAAAGCACCGATATTAGCAAAGATGTACAGCAGCAAATAGTACAGCATTGCACTAATACCTGTCTTAGTATAAGCTACTAAACCTATTAGTATATATCCAGCATGTGAAACTCCAGAGTAAGCCAGCATTCTCTTTAAGTTTGTCTGTGGAATTGCAATGATGTTACCTACAATCATAGATAACACTGATAAGGCAATTACTAAAACTAATATAGTATTATGTGCAGGCTCCATAAGCTGCATTAAAAGCTTTATTAGTACTGAAAAGGCTGCAACCTTTGAACCAGCAGCTAAAAATGCAGTAACAGGAGTGGGTGCCCCTTCATATACATCAGGTGACCACATATGAAATGGCGCAGCTGATACCTTAAAAGCAAAACCAACAATTAATAGCACACTTCCTAATATAACCACAGGCATATTATTTCCTGTTTTTAAATACACAATTATATCCTTAAATCCTACCGAGCCGCTAATTCCATAAAGCAGGCTCATACCATATAGAAGTAGTGCTGTTGAAATTGAACTTAGTAATACATATTTTGTCCCAGCCTCAGAGGATTTCATACTTTTTTTATCGTAGGCTGTAAGTACTATAAAAGAAATAGCCATAAGCTCAAGTCCAATATAGAGCGTTATTAAATCATTTGCTGATGACATAACCATCATACCTAAAGTGGCAAATATAATTATTATAAAAAACTCACTTTTGCTATCAGTCAGCGTTTTTACAAAGCTAATAGACATTAAGGTTACTAAAATAGCTGCAATAATAAATATTTGATTAAAGTAAGTGGACATGCTGTTGCTAGCATATAGTCCGTTATAAAAACCAACGCTGTCGCTGCTATAGTAGAAAAAGCTAAACACTAATACACATAGAAGCCCGAAAGCTGAGATATATCCTATAATAGCTTTCTTGGCACGGGGCAATATTAAATTCATTACTAAAAGCAATACAGCTAACAGGAAAACTAATGTTTCAAGTAAAATTGCATTATAATTCATTAGAAAAGCCCCCCTATACTTAGTGAAATAAACTTTTGGGCTATTGGAACTATTCCACTGCTAATCATACTCATTATTGAACCCGGTAAAATTCCAAGTACTATCAGAACTCCACCTAGCAATACTATAGGAATCATTTCAACACCCTTTGCATCTTGCAGATGATCCCATTTAGCATTACGGGGTCCGAAAAATACCTGCTGCATAACCCTTAACACATAAATAGCAGTTATTACTATTGCAAATATAGAAATTACGGCAAGTACAGGATAAACCTGAATAGAACCAATAAATACTGAAAACTCAGCAATAAAGTTGAACATTCCTGGAAGTCCTAAGGAAGCTAAGCTTGTAATCATAAATGCCGCAGCTACCCTTGGCATTTGATGAGCCAGACCTCCAAAATCAGAAATTATTCTTGTATGACTCTTTTCATAGATTAGTCCAACTAGTGCAAAGAATAATGCTGCCATTATTCCATGAGCAAACATTTGAGCTGCAGCACCACTTATTGAAGCTGCATTAAATGAGGCTATTCCAAAAAGAACATAACCCATGTGACTAACAGAAGAGTTTGCCACTACAAATTTAATATCTTTTTGAACCATTGCTACAAATGCAACATAAACAGCATTAATTGTAGCTAGCAAAGCAATAACTGGTCCCCAGAATACTGCACCTTCTGGAAAGAAATTTATTCCTACACGAATAAGTGCATATCCGCCAAGCTTCATTATTACACCTGCAAGCATCATGCTTATTGCTGTTGGAGCTGCAGAGTGTCCATCCGGTGTCCATCTGTGGAAAGGAAACATTGGCACCATAACTCCCAAGCCAAGCATTATAATGAAAAATGCAAACCTTTGAAAATTAACGTCATATTTAACAGCCGCAAGCCTTGCAATGTCCAATGTATAAACACCGGATGCATTCCCTGCATAAGCATATACAGCGAAGATACCAACTAAAGCAAGTGAACTTCCAGCTAATAGATAAAGAGTATACTTCATAGCAGCATATTCCTTATTCTTACTTCCCCAAATATTGATAAGTATGAATTTAGGAATAACCGCCATTTCCATGAACAAGAACATAAGAAGCAGGTTTCCTGACATGAATACTCCGAATACTCCAGCTCCAATTACAAGCATATAGAAAAAGAACTCTTTAGCTCTATTTTCAAGCTTCCAGGAAACAAAAACTCCACTAAAGA
>CAZMQY010000007.1:0-32143 GCA_964568335.1 uncultured Clostridium sp. | reverse complement strand
TTATCTCTTCCATAAAAGTGTTTATATCTTTGAACTGTCTATACACTGATGCAAATCTAACATAAGCTACATCGTCAATATCCTTTAAACCTTCCATAATCATTTCGCCTATATAATCCGATTTAACTTCTGTAAGCATCTGATTGCTTAGCTGTTTCTCAATATTATTAGCTATAACTTCAATTTGCATGCGAGATATAGGTCTTTTTTGACAAGCCTTTAAAAGACCATTAATAATTTTAGACTTATCAAAATACTCCCGGCTTGAGTCTTTCTTTATGACTAAAATAGGAATATCCTCAATCTTTTCGTAGGTAGTATATCTTTTGCTGCATTTTAAACATTCTCTTCTTCTTCTTATAGACATGTCATCTTCAGTAGATCTTGAATCCACAACTTTGCTTTCCTCATAGCCGCAGTATGGACATTTCAATTCCTTCACACCCTTTTGTTGATTAATTTATATTATCAATAGTAGTATGTATATATTATACAATGAATTTCATTATTTTACTACTCTCTATTATTTAAGGCAAGACTACCTCCGTCCACTAGTATAACATCTACCCCTATCTTTGTAACATTTGACCATGGAATCTCAATACTGTCATTTTTACCGAACCAGGATATTTTTTGGTTTGGAAGTATTATTGACAGTATTTTATAGTTTTCACAATCAACCTTAAAATCCTTTATAAATCCGAGCTTAGATCCAGTAGTTATATCAATAACTTCCATTGATCTTATGTTCCCTATAGAGTACATGGAAATTTCCATATAAATCCTCTCCTTCATGCTTTATTTTATACAATCATTTTAGTCTAAAGCTTGTACATACTACATTTATATGATTAATATAAAAATTTATGAATATTAAACCGGAAAAATAAAAGAGCCCTAAGGCTCTTATATGTATTTTCTCATATGTCTAAGTGCTGTTTTCTCTAATCTTGATACTTGAGCTTGAGATATTCCTATCTCGTCTGCAACCTCCATTTGAGTTCTACCATCAAAGAATCTTAATGTTAAGATAAGTTTTTCTCTATCATTAAGCTTCTTCATGGCTTCTTTGATTGATATGTTTTCAAGCCAGCTGTCATCTAAATTTTTATTATCGCTTATTTGGTCCATAACATATATAGCATCACCACCATCATGATAGATAGGCTCAAATAGTGATACCGGATCTTGTATTGCATCTAATGCAAATACAACTTCCTCTCTTGGTACCTTAAGTTCTTTTGCAATTTGAGAAATAGTAGGTTCCTTATTGTTCTCTCCCACTAATTTGTCTCTCACTTGCAAAGCTCTGTATGCAATATCCCTTAGAGATCTGCTAACTCTTATTGAATTATTGTCTCTAAGATAACGTCTAATTTCTCCAATTATCATAGGCACAGCATAAGTTGAAAATTTAACATTTTGCGATAGATCGAAATTATCTATGGCTTTTATAAGTCCTATGCAGCCTACTTGAAATAAATCATCTACATTTTCTCCTCTATTATTAAATCTTTGTATGACACTCAAAACTAATCGTAGATTACTTTTTATAAATTTTTCTCTAGAAGCTTCATCTCCATCTTTCATGTTATACAGTAGTTTTCTCATTTCGTTTTCTTTTAAAACTGGAAGCTTTGCAGTATTCACACCACAAATTTCAACTTTGTTTATCATCATCCTGTCATCAGCCCCTTTAGAATAATAGCATTTAAATTATTTCCCCAGGAGCCATTTTTTATACTAAAGACAACCTTATATCATTTTATTTATTTCTTTCTTTAATCTTTTAATAATTCTCTTTTCAAGTCTAGATATATATGACTGCGATATTCCTAGCATGTCGGCTACTTCTTTCTGGGTTTTTTCACCCTCTCCGTTTAAGCCAAATCTAAGCTGAACAATTTCCTTTTCTCTTCGATTTAATTTCTTCATAGCTACAAATAGCAATTGCTTATCAACTTCATCCTCTATTAAATTATAAACCGCATCATTTTCTGTTCCTAAGATATCTGAGAGAAGAAGTTCATTTCCATCCCAATCTATATTTAATGGTTCGTAAAAGGAGATTTCAGCTTTTACCTTACTATTTCTTCTTAAGTACATTAATATCTCATTTTCTATACATCTGGATCCATATGTAGCAAGCTTAATTTTTTTGTTTGGATCAAAAGTGTTTACTGCTTTTATTAATCCAATTGTTCCTACAGATATTAAATCTTCAACATTTACACCTGTATTTTCGAATTTACGCGCTATATAGACTACCAGCCTTAGATTTCTTTCAATAAGTATAGATCTGATACTTTCATCACCATTAACAAGCTTAGCTACCAAATCTTCTTCTTCTTCTTTACTTAAAGGAGGAGGAAGTGCGTCATTTCCACCAATATAGTATAATTTTCTAACAAAAATTTTAAATCTAGTCAAAAATCTGTTCAAAAATATCTTTAATCTAAACATAACATCCCCCCGAATTTAAATTATTCCTCTTGATAATAATGCATGATAATCATTTAAATTGCTTAGTTTGTTTTCACAAAATGCAATAATAACCTCTCTTTGTTTAACTTCCTTCCCCTGGTGAACCTTAATGTACTGTGGTTTAAATCCTTTAAGCTTTCCTCCACTTCCGTTTATCACTTCATAAGGTATATAGAAAATATCCTTTTCATCTATTTTGAAATCACTATAATATTTTTTTTCTAAAATCATTACAGGTAGGTTTGTCACTGGTTCTCTCAGTTCATTTCCTGTATCTAAAAAGGCAAGAACCTTTTTTTGAAAATTGCTATCTACTATATCTACTGCAAATATAAATGAATCTAAATCTTTTCTATCCTTTATATATATGACCAGTCTATCAATAACCAAATATATTATTATTAAAGCTATCATAAGCTTCTTGTATGCAAAATTATATGAAATGCTGAAGTCTCCCATATAATTTTCCTGATTTAGTTGAATAAAAAAACAAACTCCTGCTAAAACCATAGAATAAAGCATATAAATAAATAAAGCCTTTATATAAAATAAAATATTTTTCTTATTAAATACTACAAAAATCATTATACAAGCTACAACTATCTTGAATATTATAGAAGTAAATATTACAAGGCTTGGATATATCTTTGTTATAACATATAAGGCTCCTAATATTCCGGATAATATTAGGTTCGAAATTCTCGGCTTTATTCTTACAGTTTGGGAAGTTAAATAAAGCAAAAAATAATTGACAATAAAATTTTCTAAAAGCAATGTATCAAGATATATAACCAACTAACCTCCCCCCTTTTAAATTAATTATATATCTATTTATTTCAAAATTTTGTCATTTCTTATTATATCCTATTATTTTTTAATCTTAAAAAATGTCAAATTACTTCAATTTAAAGCCTTTTATCTACATCAAAAACTTTAAAATAAAAAAGTGCCTTACGGCACTTTTATCTTTTTGAGGATCTTCTTAAAAAAGCTGGAATTTCAAGATCGCTCTCTTCATATTTTTCTTTTTCTAAGGTTATTGCAGCTTCATTTTTATTAGCAGCATTTTTAGGGCTTATTATATCAGGTTTTACCTGTTCAAAACCAGTAGCAATAACAGTTATTCTTATTTCATCCTTTAATGTCTCATCAATAACTGCTCCAACAATAATATTGGCATCTGGATCAGCTGCCTGCTGAACTATCTCAGCTGCTTCATTCATTTCAATTAATGAAAAGTCCTGACCACCTGTAATATTTAAAAGCACTCCAGTTGCACCAACTATTGAAGTCTCTAATAAAGGGCTTGAAATGGCCTGCTTTGCAGCATCTTGCGCCCTATTATCGCCACGGCCTTCCCCAGTACCCATATGAGCTAAACCTTTATCAATCATTATAGTTTTAACGTCTGCAAAATCTAGATTTACAAGTCCAGGTATGGTTATCAAGTCAGATATACCTTGAACACCTTGTCTTAAAACATCATCTGCAAGCTTAAAGGATTCTACTAAAGGTGTTTTCTTATCAACTATGCTTAATAGTCTTTCATTAGGTATTGTTACAAGAGTATCTACTCTTTCCTTTAAGTTTTTAATTCCAAGCTCTGCATTAAGCATTCTTTTTCTTCCTTCAAAGGGGAATGGTTTGGTAACAACACCTACTGTCAAGATACCCATGGACTTCGCAATTTCTGCTATTACTGGAGCGGCGCCTGTACCAGTTCCTCCACCCATACCTGCAGTTATAAACACCATATCTGATCCTTTGATAGCTTGAGCAATTTCTTCCTTACTCTCCTCAGCTGCTTTCATACCAATTTCAGGATTTGCACCTGCACCTAAGCCTTTTGTAAGTTTATCACCAATCTGAATTTTTTGTGATGCTTGTGATAGCATTAGCGCTTGTTTATCAGTATTCACTACAATAAATTCTACATTTTTAAGGCCACCCTTAATCATTCTATTTACTGCGTTGTTTCCACCGCCGCCGCAACCAATTACCTTTATCTGCGCAAATTGTTGAAATTCAACATCAAAATCTAGCACAATAATACCTCCTCATTAGAAAAAATCTGCTAAAAATCCTTTTATCCTTGATAATACGCTCGTATCTTCATTATCAAAGCGTTTATCATCAGGCTGTTCTGCTTTGTATCCATAAGATTCCTTATTTCTTTTTACAGCTTCAGTATAGCTCGATGTCTTAGCAACATCTTTAACTATACCAACTACTGTATTAAATACAGGACTAGAGGCTCCTAAATATTCTGGCACTCCAATCCTTACGGGTTTGTTAAAAATACTTCTTCCTAAATCGCAGGCACCATTAAGATAGCATATACCTCCACCTACGATAACTATTCCCGTAATTTCATCATAGCACTCGCTCATTTCAAGCTTATGCTTAATTAAATGTAAGTACTCATCAACTCTAGCTTCAATGATATCGATTAATGTAGAATATTCTACATTAATAATATCGTTGTAGCCAACATTAACTTTAATAGAACTTGTACTTAAATTATTTGATTTCTCTATGCTACCATATTTTAACTTCAGCTTTTCTGCTTCTGAAAAAGGAATTTTAAGACATAGAGCTATATCATTCGTAATTGTATTGCCTCCAAAGGGTATCATTTCTGTATAAAGTATGCTTCCATCCTTATAAACAGCTATATCAATCTTTTCAGAA
The DNA here is from genome assembly GCA_964568335.1 of uncultured Clostridium sp. GTDB lineage: Bacteria > Bacillota > Clostridia > Clostridiales > Clostridiaceae > Clostridium_AT. Next base: position 26,968 of record CAZMQY010000007.1, on the reverse strand, counting down.
CCTATATCAATAAGCGCCACGCCCATCTTAAGTTCATCTTTTTTTAAGGCAACTTGTGATACAGCCAATGGTTCTAATACAATGCCATTAACATCAAGTCCCGCATTTCGTACGCTTTTGACTAAATTACTTACTATAGTAGCCTGAGCTAAAATCACATGAGCATTAACCTCTAGTTTTAAGCCTGACATACCTATAGGATCTTTAATATTGCCATATCCGTCTATAATAAATTCGTTTGGAACTACTCCAATAATTTCTTTATTGGATGGAATTGATATCACTTTAGCTGCATTTAACACCCTTAGGACATCACTTTTTCTAATTTCTCTGTCTTCCGAGGATATTGCAATAACTCCTTGACTTGGTATTAGCTCGCAAATTCCACCAGGAAGAGATATATAGACACTAGTAATTTCTTTGTCAATCATTCTGTTAAGCTGTTCAATACAATCTTTAATTGACTCAGAAGTACTATCAATATCAACTACTATACCCTTCTTTAAACCGCTGCAACTAACTGATTTTATACCTACTATTTGTAGTTTTCCTTGCTTATCAATCTTACCAGCAGCACCACATATTTTAGAAGATCCAATATCGATTCCTACTATGTATTCATCCATTAAGTCATTTTCCCCCCTCGTAAGAGAACACTAATTTATATATTCAACAAAAATTCTATTTTTCCTCTTAATATTTAAAAAATTTATCATAAATTCTTATTTTTTATTTAATATAAAATTGAAATATTATAACCTTAGTTTTTTACAAATTTGCTAAAAAGACAGCTGAAACTCAGCTGCCTTTTTTCTAGATTTTAATTAACTTTTTCAAGATCTGTAATATTAATACTTCGAGTATGAAGAGTGTGGCTCCATTCTTTTTTATTTCTATCAATTATACCTTGTATCGATATGGGAAGCCAAGTTATTGTGTATATAGGAAATACTAAATAGTAAAGAAATATTTTAAAGTCCAATTTTTTGTCTAGAAGTAATACTATTAGCGTATAAGCAAATTGTAATATCGAGACAATCAATAATATAACAGTGATTATGTTAATGTTTGATAGATTGAATAAATTCATAATATGATTAGATAAGCTATTATTAGCTGATATAGTAAATAAACTTCTAACTGTATCATACAAATTAGATAACTTGCTAAAAGCATCTAACAATGTTGCTATACCTAATACAAGTATAATCATAGGTTGAATACTATACAGTGCGCAATCTATGGCTGTAAAATTAAATTCCTTAATGCCTTTTTTTATAAGCTTGAAAAAATATCTGCTGGTAACATCTGCAAAACCCTGCATCCATCTTTTTCTCTGCCACCAAGACTGTGCTAAGGTTAAAGGTTTTTCATCATATACAACAGCATCATGTGCCCAACCAACCTTATGGCCATTTAGTACGAGTTTGCATGTAAACTCTAAATCTTCTGTAAGACAGGTTGCCCCCCATCCTAATTCCTTTAAGGTATTTGTATCTATACAGAAACCTGTGCCTCCCAATTGATTTGAAAGTCCTAAGTTTCTTCTAGATAATTGGAACATTCTATTTGATGTCCAAAAGGCAATTGAGTAACTTCCTGTTACCCATGTATCATGTGGGTTCTTACTGTCAAGATAGCCTTGAACTACTTTAAAACCCTCGCATAGCTTGTTGTTCATTTCTCTTAAAAAATTTCTTGAGGCAAGGTTATCTGCATCAAATATTACAACTGCATCATATTTTCTATCAAGCTTGAAAATTTTATCAAACATCCATTCTAATGCAAATCCCTTACCGCGTTTAGTTTTGTTAAGCCTTTCATAAACTATTGCACCAGCAGCTTTACTTTTTGCTGCTGTTTTATCGGTACAGTTGTCAGCAACTACAAATATGTCGTATAGTTTCTTGGGATAATCTAACCTTTTTAAACTATGGATTATATCTTGAATTACCTGTTCCTCGTTGTGTGCTGCAACTATTAATGCGAAACTTTTTTCAGGAGCTACAGAATGTGAATCTTTTTTTCTGTAAAGTCCAAAAAAAGAAATGCATAAATAATATACTGAAATAACAAAAACCAGTTTACTTAACACTTGCGAACTAAACTGCATTATTGATTCTAAAGTTTCCAATATCAATCCCCCCTAGTTCACAGATATTTTAGCACAAATCTGTGCTAATTACTATAGGGTTTCTGTTTTTAATTTAAAATTATTAGTTAAACAGACAACATTCTTGCAAGCATTTCTCTATCTATAGAATGAGTTAATGCAATATCGCTACTTATAAGACCTTTTCTATATAGATCTAGTAATGCCATATCCATAGTCTTCATTCCATATTTAGCACCGGTTTGAACTGCTGATTCTATCTGATGAGTCTTTCCTTCTCTAATAAGGTTTTGAATCGCAGGCGTTATAGTCATAATTTCTAAGGCAGCAACCCTACCACCTCCAAAAGCCTTAGGTAGCAGTTGCTGAGATATTATGCCTTGAAGCACAGAAGCTAGCTGAACCTTTATTTGTTGTTGCTGATATGGCGGAAAGACATCAATTATTCTATCAATAGTTTTTGCAGCTCCTATGGTATGTAATGTTGAGAAAACTAGATGACCTGTTTCCGCAGCAGTTAGAGCAATAGAAATAGTCTCAATATCTCTCATCTCACCAACTAAAATAACATCTGGGTCTTCACGTAGTACTGCTTTTAAAGCATTTTGGTAACTGAGACTATCTTTCCCAATTTCTCTTTGATTTATTATAGATTTATTATGTTTATGCAAATATTCTACAGGATCCTCCAAAGTTATAATATGAGCGGCACGTGTTAAGTTAATTTCATTTATCATTGCAGCTAGGGTAGTGCTTTTCCCGCTTCCAGTCGGCCCTGTTATCAAAACTAATCCTCTCTGCTTTTCAGTCAGTCCTTTAATTACAGGAGGAAAGTCTAATTCATTCAAAGTTGGAATATGCAAGGCTACTACTCTAATAGCGAGAGCATCACTACCCCTTTGCTTAAAAATATTAACCCTAAAACGTCCAAGCCCAGCAACAGAATAGGAAGTATCAATTTCACCCCTATCTCTATAAAATGCATATTCTTTTTCATCCAGTATTTCTTTGACATACTTATCTGTATCGTAAGGGTTTAAGTTTTCTATACCAATGTGAACTAAATCACCACTTACTCTTATGATCGGTGGAATTCCAACTGTCAGATGTAAATCCGAAGCACCTTCTTCAATTGCTACTTTTAATAGTTCATTTAATATCACTCAATATCCTCCTCTTAGTTTAAGTTGCTAATCCTGTCTATCCAGATATCAGCAGCACTATAGGCTTGATATCTAAGCATCTTTTCTCCGTTTATTGTTAATGCTCCTAACTGCTGTCCTCTGTTTAAAAATGCTGTTTTTTCAGGATTATATACTAAATCGTAAACAATACAATTTTCCTTAATCTGATCCATTTTTATCGGAAGCATATCTTTGTAATTTAAGCTTCCTAAAGGGCTGCAATTTATCAAAATATCATATTCTCTAAGATCCAAGGGTTCAGACATAGAAACTACTTTGTATTTATCCATAAACTCTTTCGTTGTCTTTTGTAAATTTCTAGCCGCTACAACTATACTGCAATTCAAATCTTCAAGTGCTTGAACGATACATTTGGCCGCTCCACCAGCACCTATAACTAGCGCATTTTTCCCCAAAAGGTTAATATTGTAGCTTTTAAGACTTTTCACAAATCCCAAATAGTCTGTATTATAACCAATTAAATTGCCATCTTCCACAACTACAGTATTAACTGCTCCGATTTTATCTGCAGGATAAACCAACTTATTTAAATATTTGATAATTTTTTGCTTATAAGGTATTGTAACATTAAAGCCTAATATATTTTCTTTTTTTAAGTTTTTAACAAAACACTCTATATCTTCTTCATTAATATCAAATATTTCATAGGAAATTGGTAAGTTTTTTTTCTGATAGTAGCTGTTATGTATTTGAGGTGATTTTGAATATTGAATATTTCTTCCTAGTAAACCACATCTTATCACTATACCCCTCCTAATTCGTTTTATTATATTTATTCAACGCATATTATCAATATCCTCTTTATTATTGTTACAAAATAAATATTTAAGCAGAAAGGGTTAAAAGTAAAACTCTCTTCTGAGATTGTTTTGCTTTTAACCCTCTAAAGCTATTAATTTTCCTATATTAATATAATTATTTATTTGTACTATTCAACTCCTTAAAAAGCTTTTTTAATGCTCTTTTCTCTATTCTAGAAACATAAGATCTTGATATGTTCAATAACTTTGCAATTTCACGCTGTGTCTTTGGCTTTCCATCTAATAGTCCATATCTCATTTCTACAACAAGCTTCTCACGCTGAGCAAGACAATTATCAATTTTAGAATACAGCTTTTTTACTTGTATCTTATTTTCTACCACTTCAATAATTGAGTCGTCATCACTGCTTAGTACATCCATAAGTGAGATTTCATTACCTTCTTTATCTATTCCGATCGGTTCTTGTAAATAAACCTCGCCCTTTGTCTTTTTATTGTTTCTAATCAACATAAGTATCTCATTTTCAATACATCTAGCTGCATAAGTCGCTAGCCTAGTGCCCTTAGAACTATCAAAGGAATCTATTGCCTTTATTAAACCTACCGTACCTATTGATATTAAATCATCCACTTCTTTGCCAGGATAAGAATACTTTTTAACAATATGAGCTACTAGTCTCAAGTTTCTTTCCACTAAAATACTTTTCGCCAGAATATCACCATTTTTTAATCTTGCTAGATAACCTTCTTCCTCTTTTTCATCAAGAGGTTGTGGAAATGAATTACCATTCGTAATGTAGGCTACCAAAAAAGCCATACTGCCAACCATATCTAATAAACAATTTACGAAAAACACAGGTGATCCTCCTAATAGTGCTTATTAATATAATATGGTGTGGCAACAAAAAAATTGCATGTACATATAATATTATTATATATTATTTTTGAAGGTAATTATTTATGGCTAGGACGATATCTTTAAATATTGGTGCTGCAGTTGTTGCAGCTTGTTCCTTTTGAATATCTATGTCTTTAACAAAAACTACCATAGAATAGTATCTGTCTTTAATCTTAAAAAATCCTACAAACCAGCCATCTGATGTTTTTCTATCTCCATCGTAGCGTGTAGAAGTACCAGTCTTGCCTCCTACCTCAATATTTGGAATGCGCGCAGATCTTCCAGTACCGTCGCTTACAACCTTGAGCATCTGATTTTTTAATATATTAGCCGTTGATTTATTGATAGATTGATACTTATCAGTTTTTAGAATTTCTAAGTTCCTAGCATCGTTATCTACAAAAGAACCAATTAAATAGGGCTTAATAAAATATCCATCATTTACTACAGTGCTTATGATACTTATTGCTTGAATTGGAGTTATGCTCATGCTTTGTCCTATAGCAAGCTGACCTGCACCTTCTCCAGGTTTAGGTAGAACTGCAGTCCCTTTAGCTTCGCTGTCAAAATTTAAAATCTTATTAAACAGCCCTTGAGATTGTGCATTATCTAAAAAGTTTCTTACACCAACCTTGTCACCTATCTGAGCAAAAATATTATTACATGAGACTGTCATTGCTTCCTCTGCAGTTAATACTCCATGGTCTTTATCTGGACATTTGTCATAAGCACCACTATAAATGTCTTGCTTACATGAATACTTGGCATTTAAGGATATATTTTTTTTCTCTAATCCCGCTTCCTCAACTATAATCTTAAAAATTGACCCTGGGTCGAAACCGTCACCTTTTGAGCCCAAATTTACATTTGGCTGTGAATCGTCTTTTTGTGTCAAAGACAAAAGTTTACCGGTGCTACTTTCCATTAGAGTTACGCCTATTTGCTTGTATTTATTGTACTTATCAGAAATTAAAATTTCTTTGATTATATCATTAATATTTTTATCTAATGTAAGTTTAATATTTACATTTTTATCCGGCATAATAAACTGCTGTGGACTTATATTTCCTTCTAAATCCTTATCAAAAATTTGCTTTGGCAGTTCATTTTGTTCTGTCTTTTTGTATACAAGCATTTCGATTGAATCCTCTTGTTTAGTTTTATTATCAGCTGGATCCTTTATGCTTGAGATCATATTTTCAATTTTCCAAGCCTCAGAGCGGTCAACGGCTGAAAATGTATATGTATAGAAACCCTTCACTCCAGTAATATTCTTTAGCTTTTTATAGGTGCTCTCATCTACTTCAAAACGTCTTTTGGCTAGATTTTTCCCTAGACCTATATCTAAGAGATTATAACTGCTGTTATAATCTCTTAAGATATAGGTTAAAGCAAAGAGTTCGTCATCGTTATTATAATTTCTAGCGAAAGTCGATGGATCAATAACAGCATAATATTTATTTTTATAGGTAAGCATTTGTTTTCCGTTTTGATCAAATATAATATATTTGAGATCAGACAATACCGCAACCTCTTCAAATTGATTCTCCTGCATAGCGCTAAGTTCGCCTGATTTATCTATAGTCATCACCTTAATTCTCCATATTAAAAGGAAAAAGAAAATGAAAAAGAGTGCTAACAATCCTGCAGCTCTTCTATTTTGCTTCTTTTTATTCATAAAAACACCTCACCCTGACTAAATTCTAGCCTAAAGTGAGGTGTTTTATTCCAATTTTATTATTTCTGCAAAAATTGTTTTATATTTGCTACAATAATATCTATAGCTACTTTGTTTTGACCGCCTTCCGGAATAATTATATCCGCATATCGTTTAGTTGGCTCGGTAAACTGCAAATGCATAGGTCTTACCACATTTAAATATTGATTTATAACAGAGTCAACTGTTCGTCCTCTTTCATTTATATCACGAATTAATCTTCTAATTATTCTAACATCTGCATCAGTATCTACATATATTTTAATATCTAACAGCTCTCTAATTTCTGGTTCTTGCAATATTAAAATACCTTCAAGAATTACAATATCCCTAGATTCCACTCTTACAGTTTCTTTCATTCGATTGTGTTCTTCAAAATTGTAGATTGGTTTTTCAATAGACAGCCCAGAAATCAATTTATTTAAATGTTCTACTATTAGTGCAGTGTCGAAGGCATCAGGGTGATCATAATTTGTTTTTATTCTCTCATCAAAGGAAAGATTGCTTTGGTCCTTATAATAGGAGTCCTGTTCAATCATAGCTATACACTGTTCGCCAAATTTTTTATATATCTCTCTAGCAATAGTGCTTTTTCCAGAGCCAGTGCCACCAGTTATACCTATAAGTATAGGACATTTCATTATTTTTCCTCCTTGCCTTTAATGAGTATATCATCTTTCTTTAGAGTTTCATTAGTTTTTATGGCATAAAGCATTTGAGCCTGAGGTGTTGATTCTATTTTATTACCTTCTAAATCTCTCATATCGTCCAAAGAAATTTTGAAATTTTCGCCCACAGGTCTTAATATTTCTACCTCATCCCCATCAAAAACCTTGTTTCTTTGTTCGATTATTGCTATAGAGTTTTCAGGGTTATATTCCTTTACTATCCCAACTATTTCATGAGTTCTTATATATGAAGAAGTTCCATATACCTGTTTATTCTTTTCTCCAAAATAAAATCCCGTATGAAATTCTCTATGGCTTGCCATCATTAAATTTTTCATCCATTTTTTATTAAAGCTGTATTCTTCAGGATTTTCAAAGTAAGCATCAATAGCTTGCCTGTATGCTTTTACAACTGTTGCAACATAAAAAGAACTCTTCATTCTTCCTTCTATCTTAAAGGAAGTTATTCCTGATTGCACTAATTCAGGTATATGCTTTATCATACAAAGATCCTTCGAATTCATAATATAAGTACCTTTTTCATCTTCGTAAACAGGGAAATATTCTCCAGGTCTCTTTTCTTCCATCAAATAATATTTGTATCTGCAAGGCTGAGCACATTCACCTCTATTAGCATCTCTTCCTGTCATATAATTTGAAAGCAAACATCTTCCAGAGTAGGACATACACATGGAACCATGTACAAATGCTTCTAATTCACAGCTTTCTGGAAGTCTATTTCTTACTTCTTTTATCTGTTCAAGAGACAATTCTCTGGCTAAAACTATTCTCTTTATACCTTGTTTATGCCAAAATATAGCCGACTTCCAGTTCACATTATTTGCCTGGGTGCTTAAGTGAAGCTCGAGCTCTGGTACTATTTCTCTTGCTGTCATAATAATTCCAGGGTCCGAGACAATAATAGCATCTACATTTAGCTTATATAATTCTACAAGATATTCCTCTAGGCCTTCTAAATCCTCATTGTGAGGAAATACGTTTAAAGTTACATATACCTTTTTTCCTCTTTCATGAGCATACTCTATGCCTTGCTTTAATTCATCATTACCAAAGTTATCTGCAAAAGCTCTTAAATTAAGCTTACTTCCTCCTAAATATACTGCATCTGCTCCGAAATTTATGGCGGTCTTTAACTTTTCTAAATTTCCAGCAGGAGCTAATAATTCTGGCTTATTCATTATTGTTCCTCCTTGTTGTTACAGCTATGCCGTCCCCCATAGGTATTACCGAAGTAACAAACTCTTCATTATTTGATACCATTTCTAAATAACTCTTCATACGCTTAACTATAGTAATTTTTCTGCGTTTAAGAAGTTCCCTTGATGCAACCATGCCTTTAAAAAGTACATTATCTGCAACAATAATTCCATCCTTATTTAAAAGTCGCAGGCAGTGAGGTAGAAAATGATTATAATGTCCTTTGCCTGCATCCATAAATATGAAATCATAACTATCTTCAAGCTTTTCTAGAATTTCTAAACAGTCACCTTCTAAAACTTCGATCTTTCCATCGAATCCATACCTAGAAATATTATCTCGCGCTATACTAACCATTTCACTATTTCTTTCAATAGTTGTAATTCTATTACTTTTTTTCGAACTTAAATGCATTAGTATTGCTGAGTAACCAATAGCCGTCCCTAACTCTAAAATCTTAACAGGTCTTTTTATTTCTATCATAAGTTCAAGAAACTTTCCTACTTCCTTTTGAATTATCGGAACAGAGTTTTCTTTTGCATAGTCTTCTAACTCATTAAGAATGCCATTATTGTTTGGTATTAAGCTTCTTATATACTGTTCCATATAATCATAAGTTATTCCACTCATTAAGTTTCCTCCGATTATTTATTCATCTTAGCTAAATTTGCTTGAGAAACCTTTTTATCATTTAAAAACTTATCATAGTTTTCCGAAAAAAAGTGTGTTTTAGAGCCATCAAATTTAGAAACATAATAAATATACTTTGTTGAAGCTGGTTCTAGGGCTGCCGCTATAGATGCTTTACCTGGATTGCATATTGGACCTACAGGCAGACCAGGCACTAAATAAGTATTATATGGAGACTGGACCTCTAAATCCTTGTAAGTATATATGGTCTTATGAACACCTAGTGCATATTCTACAGTGGCATCTATTTGCAGTTTCATTTGCTTTGATAATCTATTATAAAGAACAGATGAAACAATAACTCTCTCATCTACCGCTTCAGTTTCACGTTCTATCATTGATGCCAATATAATTACTTTATCTATTTCTTCATTAGTCATTTTTTTGTTAGATTTGTCCTGAATATTTTTTAGTACTGTTTCAAAATTTTTAATCATAACGTCTATGATTTCCTTACCCTTCATACCCTTGATAAGCTCATAGGTGTCAGGAAATAAATATCCTTCTAGTGAATACTTTCTTTTTGAATCAGTTTTTACATAGCTTGGCAAAGTATATTCCTTTACACTTTGAATAAATTTTTCTTTTTCTATAATTCCTTTTTCCTGTAAAAGCGAAGCAATGCTTTCTATATCATAGCCTTCTGGAATAGTAACTTTAATGGCATTTTCATTATATTTACCTTCACCAAGCCCCGCAATAAATTTTTCTATAGTTATATCCTTGGAAAATGTGTACGTGCCTGGTTTTATATTAGTACTTAGTTTTTGCTTTTTAATATACCATTTAATCAAATAGGCATTTCCTAGCTTTTTATCCTCATATAGGGAATTAATAACTCCAGTTAAGGTATCACCCGTTTTAACAGTAACTTCAATGGTGTTATTCTCCACTACAAAAGGATGTTTAATAATACCTGCAGCATCTGAATAAATTTTAAAGCCTATTATTGAAATAATAGCCATAATTATAATAGAAAAAATAACTTTCTTTTTCATTGCCCCACCCCATAAAATTAATAATATTCACCATAAAGATAATACACAAGTCAAACAATTAGCTTCAATTAAAGCCATCTAATATTTATTTTTTATTATTTGCTCTCTTTCTCATATCAGCAGCTAGTATTCTCTTTCTCATTCTAACAGTCTTTGGCGTTACTTCAACAAGTTCATCAGAAGCTATAAATTCTAGACATTGTTCCAATGACATTACTGTAATTGGAGTTAGCTTTAACGCATCATCTGAACCAGAAGCTCTTGTATTTGAAAGATGCTTTTTCTTGCACACATTGACTTCAATGTCTCCAGATCTAGAGCATTCGCCTGCTATCATTCCCTCGTAAACTTCAGTCCCTGGACCAATAAAGAGTGTACCCCTCTCCTGAGCATTATATAGTCCATAGGTAACAGCTTCTCCTGTTTCAAATACGACTACAGACCCTCTGCTTCTTTCAGGTATTTCACCTCTATATTTATCATAGCCCTCAAGGACATGGTTCATAATTCCATTACCTTTTGTATCCGTCATAAATTCATTTCTAAAACCTATAAGTCCCCTTGACGGAATTAAGAATTCAAGCCTAGTATATCCATTTATTGCTGAGGTCATATTAGTCATTTCAGCCTTTCTAGGTCCTAACTTTTCCATAATTACACCCATAAATTCTTCAGGAACATCTATTGTAAGCTTTTCTATTGGTTCTAATACTGAACCATTTTCTTCCTTATAAATAACCGTAGGCTTGGATACTTGGAACTCATAGCCTTCTCTTCTCATTGTTTCAATCAATATAGATAGATGTAATTCACCTCTTCCACTTACTTTAAAACAATCAGCGGAATCTGTTTCTTCAACTCTTAAGCTCACATTTGTCTGAATTTCTTTGTATAGTCTATCTCTTAAGTGTCTTGAAGTAACAAAATCCCCTTCTCTTCCAGCGAAAGGTGAATCATTAACAATAAAATTCATTGCAATTGTAGGCTCATCAATTTCCACAAAAGGAAGTGCTTCTGGATAGCTTGAATCAGCTATTGTTTCACCTATATTGATATCAGGTATTCCAGAAACCGCTACAATATCACCTAGCTTAGCTTCATTAACTTCTTCTTTTTTTAAGCCTTGAAAAACATATAGATTTGATACTTTAACATTGCTGATAGTTCCATCTTGTCTCATTAAAGCTACTTGCTGGTTCTTTCTTATCGTACCTCTTTCAATTTTACCAATGGCAATCTTTCCAACATATTCACTTGAATCAAGTGTAGTAACTAGCATTTGAAGTGGTTTATCAATAAAACCTGTTGGTGCTTTTACTTTTTTAATAATCATATCGAAAAGAGGGTCCATATTAGAACTTTCATCTTCAAGCTCTGTCTTAGCAAACCCTTCTTTAGCTGAGCAGTAAACAATCGGGAAATCAAGCTGAGAGTCATCAGCGCCAAGCTCCACAAATAAATCGAATACCTCATCTATTACCTCGTGAGCTCTTGCATCTGGTCTATCAATCTTATTAATAACAACAATTGGCTTTAGCTTTAATTCTAGAGCTTTCTTCAAAACAAATTTAGTTTGAGGCATTGTACCTTCAAAAGCATCAACAACTAAAAGTACGCTGTCAACCATCTTTAGCACTCTTTCCACTTCGCCACCAAAGTCAGCATGCCCAGGAGTATCAATAATATTGATTTTAACTCCATTGTAAGTAAGCGCTGTGTTCTTTGACAGTATGGTTATTCCTCGTTCCTTCTCAAGATCATTTGAATCCATTACTCTTTCCTGCAGTTTTTCATTTACTCTAAAGACATTGCTTTGTCTTAAAAGTGCATCTACAAGAGTAGTTTTACCATGGTCTACGTGAGCAATAATTGCAATGTTTCTTATATCATTTCGTGTAAATAATTCCATTTTGTATCCTCCGTATTTTCTGTAATTAGATAGAATAGTTTGCTACGATTATATTAAAAAGTCAAAGCATATAATCAAAAATATCAAACAAAAATTGGATACTATTTAGTATCCAATTTATTTTTATCATACTTATTCTAATATTATGCTCATAAAAAGTCAACTTAAGTTCATTTACATTATTAAATTTCCATTATTATTGGGAGTATCATTGGCTTTCTTTTAGTTCTTTCATATAGGAATAATCTTAAGGAATCTTTAATATTTGATTTTATAGTAGCCCATTCCGTTATATGTCTTTCTTCACATTCTTTTAATGCGTCTCTAACTATAACTCTTGCTTCTTCCATTAAATCCTCAGATTCCCTTACATAAACGAAGCCTCTTGAGATTATGTCAGGACCAGCTATAACACTACCAGATTCTTTTTCTATAGTAACTACCACAGTTAAAATACCATCTTGTGATAAGTGCTTTCTATCTCTTAAAACTATATTTCCTACATCTCCAACACCGAGACCATCTACAAACACCTGTCCAGACACTACTGTACCATTCTTTTTAATTGTATCTCTTGTGATCTCAATAACTTCGCCAGTATCTGCAATAACAACATGTTCTTCTGAAAGTCCAAGTTTCATTGCAAGTTCAGCATGCTGCTTTAAGTGCCTATATTCTCCATGCACTGGAATAAAAAATTTTGGCCTAACTAAGGTATGCATCAGTTTTAATTCTTCCTGGCAAGCATGACCCGATACATGCACATCAGCTAAAGCTTCATAAATAACCTCTGCTCCTTTTTTAAACAGCTGATTTATAACTCTAGAAACCAGTTTTTCATTTCCTGGTATAGGATTTGCTGAAATTATCACCATATCTCCAGGAGTAATAGTTACCTTTTTATGCTCCGATGCAGCCATTCTCGATAACGCCGACATAGCCTCACCTTGACTTCCAGTAGTAATAATAACTATTTGGTCATCGTTGTACTTATTAATATAGTCAATACCAATTAAAATATCTTTATCAGCAGTTATATAACCTAGTTCAGCTGCTACAGCTACTATATTTTCCATGCTTCGTCCAGAAACAGCAACCTTTCTACCATATTTGATTGCTGCAGTAATTATCTGTTGTATTCTGTGAATATTGGATGCAAAGGTGGCTACAATTCTTCCTTTTGCTTGTGAAAATATATTTTCAAAGTTTTCTCCAACTGTACTCTCCGACATAGTATAGCCTGGTCTTTCTACATTAGTGCTATCTGCCATCATCACTATAACGCCTTTTCTGCCAAGTTCAGCAAATCTAGGCAAGTCAGCTACCATTCCATCAATTGGGGTATAATCGATCTTAAAGTCACCTGTATGCAATATGATTCCTAATTGAGTATGTATGGCTATAGCTACTGAGTCAGCTATACTGTGATTTGTTTTAATAAATTCAACAGACACATTTTCAAGTTTTACTACATCTTTAGGGCTAACTCGTACAAGCTCAACAACGCTTAAGAGCCCATGTTCTTTAAGCTTGGATTCAACAATGCCTAGAGTAAGCTTAGTACCGTAAACAGGGACATTAAGCTGCTTTAAAACATAAGGCAGTGCCCCTATGTGATCTTCATGGCCGTGAGTTAAAAATATGCCTCTGACCTTATCTTTATTTTTAACTAAGTAGCTTACATCCGGAATGACTATATCAATCCCAAACATTTCTTCATCTGGAAATCTAAGACCACAATCAATTACAATAATATCATTTTTATATTCTATTACTGTTAAATTTTTTCCTATTTCATTAAGTCCGCCTAAGGGAATAATTCTAATTTTATCCTTTTCTTTTTTCATGGCTACCCTCCTTTTCTTAAAGTTATGATATGATTACTTACAATTTCTGCAAGTACCATAAAATTTTACACTGTGATTTTTAATATGAAAATCATATTTGCTTTCAATTTCGTGTTCAAGTACTTCTAATAAATCCCCCTGAACCTCGATTACATTGCCACATTGGCTGCAGATTAGATGATGATGCTGATGGTTTTCATCTTCACGAACTAACTCATATCTATAGCATCCATCATTTAAATCTAGCTTGCTTACTACTCCAAGTTCTTCTAAAAGCTGAACTGTTCTATACACGGTTGCCAAGCCTATTTCAGGGCAGTCGGTTTTTACTAAATCATATAACTCTTCTGTAGTTAAATGACATCCTGCATTCTGAATTATAATGTCAACTATAGCTCTCCTTTGGGGTGTAAGTTTGTAACCTTTTTCTTTTAAATTCATTTTTAACTTTTCAATTTCACTTGGAGATAGTTTTGACATATTAAAACCTCGTTTCTATTAATTTAAATCTTCATCAGAAAAAATTAATTCATACGCTTCAGCTACCATAGCAAATTCTTCTTCATCATCGATTGTTACTAAAATATCCTCACCTTCATCGTCTTTATCGATTCTAAGTGCTATAGCTTCATCTTCTCCACCCTCTGAAGGTATTACTATAACATATTCCTTGTCTTCAATATCAAGTTTAGTAATAACGTCAAATTCCTTTTCTTCGCCATTTTCATCAGTAAGAACTATTGTGCTTACATCGTTTTCCATAACTTTTCTCTCCTTTATATTTATTTAATTTTTTATATTAAATTGTATTATATATTATTTAGATAAGCTGTCTAAATATCCTTGAAGAATATAAGTAGCTGCTAGCTTATCAACTATTTTTTTTCTTTTTGCTCTAGATAAATCTGCTTCAAGCATTGCCTTGTGAGCAGCAACAGTAGTCAATCTCTCATCCCAAAGCTTGACAGGAAGATTTAAATTTTCTTTTATAAACTCGCTTAAACTAATAATCTTTTCTCCTTGAGGACCTATAGTACCATTCATATTCTTAGGCAGGCCAATGACTATAGTATCGACTTCATATGCCAAGCATATTTGTTTAAGCTCATCAATATCGTTTTTTTTGCTCTTTCTATTTATAGTTTTAATGCCTTGGGCTGTAAAACCTAATGGATCACTTACAGCAACACCTATTGTTTTTTCACCTACATCTAAGCCTAGTACTCTCATTTTTACTCTCCTTTATTATGTGTAGAGTTAAAATAAAAATGCCCGAAAAGGGCATTTTTACTTTATTCCTAGATAAGACTTTAGCACTTCTTCAAGAATTTCATCTCTTTCCAACTTTCTAACCAAGGCTCTAGCTCCATTGTAGTTAGTAATATAAGTAGGATCACCAGAAATTAAATAACCCACAAGTTGATTAACAGGATTGTAACCTTTTTTAATTAAAGCATTATATACCTCATTTAGAATTTCTTTGGTTAAGTCCTTCTTATCTTTGGAAAAATCAAATTGAATGGTATGCTCATTGTTATACCCCATTACGGTTTCACCCCTTCTCTTATCATTTAAAATGATAGTAGGTTTGTGTTAAGTATATTATAAACCATCTTTAAGAAAAAGTACACTATTTAGCTAAAGTATCCAGAATATACTCAACCTTGCTGATTGCTTCATTAAGCTTTTCTGGAAACTTTCCTCCTGCTTGAGCCATATCTGGTCTTCCACCACCGCCGCCGCCAGTGATTGCAGCAACTTCCTTAACAATCTTTCCGCAGTGCACTCCCTTAGTGACAGCATTTTTTGTAGCCATTGCAACAAATTGTACTTTCCCAGAATATTTGCTTCCTAAAACAACAACTCCATCCATAATTCTATCTTTTAATTTATCAGCTAAATCTCTTAATGAGTCTCCATCAATATCTTCAAGAGCTGCAGCAATTAATTTTATTCCCTTTATTTCTTTAATATTATTTAGTATTTCATCTTGTAATGAGCCAGTAAGCTTGTGTTTTAATTCTATTATTTCCTTCTCTTTCTCCTTTAATTCAGTTATTTGAGAATGGATCCTATTTAACACATCCTTCTCTGAGCACTTTAAAGACTCAGCAGCATCTCTTAAAAGACTATTTCTTTCGTCAATGAAAATTAATGCATTTTGTCCGCATACAGCTTCAATTCTTCTAACCCCTGCAGCAACTCCAGCCTCAGAAATAATTTTAAACAATCCAATCTCACCTGAATTTTTAACATGAGTTCCTCCACAGAGCTCCTTGCTAAAATCGCCTACCTTAACAACTCTAACTTCATCTTTGTATTTATCGTCAAACAGTGCTACAGCACCGCTTTGTTTTGCTTCGTCTATAGTCATAATATCAGTTTCTACATTATAAACATTCATTATATTCTCATTGACTATATCTTCAATTTTCTTAAGCTCTTCTTCGGTTACAGCTGTAAAATGAGTAAAGTCAAATCTAAGTCTTGAATCATCAACATAAGAACCCGCTTGATTAACATGTTCACCCAGCACAAGCTTTAGAGCTTCATGAAGCATATGAGTTGCTGTATGATTCTTTCTGATGCTGTTTCTCCTTGGCTCATTTACTTCAAGTGTAACCTTATTATTAATCTCAATCTTTCCTTCGACAACATTTACAAAGTGGAGTATTTTGCCTGATATATTTTTTTTGCAGTCTAAAACCTCTGCTTTAAATTGCTCACTGTACATTAATCCTTTATCTCCAATTTGTCCGCCCATCTCAGCATAGAATGGAGTTTCTTCAGTTAGGATTATTCCTTTATCACCGCAATTTAATATGGATACAAATTCATCGTCCTTTATTATTTGATTAACCTCTGAATTACATTTCAATAAATCATAGCCTACAAAGGTGGTATTTATTGCTGAAGAAATTTTATTTAAAATGCTATCTTCATTACCCATATAATTTGATTCTTCTCTTGCTGATCGAGCTCTCTCCCTTTGACTTTGCATTTCAATGTTAAAGCTGTCAACATCAACTGACATGCCCATTTCTTCCAATATTTCAGTAGTGAGCTCTAATGGGAATCCATAAGTATCATACAGCTTAAAGGCTTTATCCCCAGCTAAAGTTTTTATCCCCTTATCCTGTAATTCCTGAGTATAATCCTTCAATATTTGAATACCGCTGTCTATAGTTTCCTCGAACCTTTCTTCTTCAAGCTTGATAACCTTCTTGATGTAAGCTTTTCTTTCTTGAAGCTCAGGATAAGCTTTATTTGCATTTTCAATTACTACATCGCAAAGGTTGTGAAGGAAAATACCCTTTATTCCTAAAAGTCTGCCGTGTCTTGCAGCTCTTCTAAGTATTCTTCTTAAAACATAGCCTCTTCCTTCATTGGAAGGCAGAACCCCGTCATTTATCATAAAGGTCATACTTCTTACGTGGTCAGTAATAATTCTGATTGAAACGTCATTTTTATAAATTTCACCATATTTTGCATCAGCAATTCTGCATACTTCATCCAGAATGTTTCTCATTGTATCTACTTCAAATATATTATTAACACCCTGCATAATGGTAGCGATTCTTTCAAGTCCCATTCCGGTATCTATATTAGGATTTGGAAGTCTGTGATACACTCCTTCTTCATCCTTGTCAAATTGAGTAAAAACTAAATTCCAGAACTCAACGATTCTATCTTCTTCGGCAGCCTTTAAAAACTCATCAACTGTATTTATTTTACCACTGCCTCTATCAAAATGTATTTCTGATGATGGCCCACATGGTCCAGTGCCTATTTCCCAGAAGTTATCTTCCTTGCCTAGTCTGAAAATACGTGAAGGTTCTATATCAGTATTTTTGCACCAGATTTCATAAGCCTCATCATCTTCAAGATAAATTGTTGCATAAAGCTTATCTTTAGGTACAGCCAGCACCTCTGTAACGAATTCCCAAGCCCACGGAATAATCTCATTTTTAAAGTAATCTCCAAATGAAAAGTTTCCTAGCATTTCAAAGAAAGTACCGTGTCTTGAAGTCTTTCCAACATTATCAATATCTCCAGTTCTTATGCACTTCTGACAAGTAGCTATCCTTTTACTAGGAGGTGTTTGCAAGCCTGTAAAATAAGGTTTTAAAGGTGCCATACCAGCATTTATTAATAACAAGCTCTTATCGCTTTGTGGTACTAAAGGGAAGCTAGGAAGCCTTAAATGGTCTTTGCTTTCAAAAAATCTCAAATATTCTTCTCTTATTTCATTTAAACCCATATTTTTCATGTAAAATCCTCCTTATAAATATGATGTATTCTTATCTAAATTTATTTTGAGCAAATAAAAAACTTTCAATCCCTAAAGGGACGAAAGCTCTCCGTGGTACCACCCTAATTATACAATTAAAAGCTATGCTTAATTGTATCACTCTAATTATATGGCTCAGAGACTGCTTCAAAATATCCATCAAGAAGTTTGCACCAACCACTTCCTCTCTTAATGCCTAGATATATTTACTCCTTCTCTTCATTGCGTAGGTATATAGTTTATTAAGATTATAAGTTAAAATGTTCCATGTGTCAATAATCTAAATTATTTACCTGTGAATTAAAGATCTTCAGAATAAGTAGTAGTTCAAATCTTCATATATTACTTTAATTACTACTCCAATAGGTACTGCCAGCACCATACCTAAAAAACCACCTAGCTTTCCCCCGATAATCAGTAAAATTATTACTACAAGAGGATGCATACTAACACTATCACCAGTTATTTTAGGAGATATAATATTTCCTTCAATTTGTTGAACTATATAAAGTAAGACAGCAGTCCAAAGAGCAGTTTTTGGCGAATACAAAAGGGCAACCAGCACTGCAGGAATTGCTCCAAACAAAGGTCCAAAGTATGGAATTATATTAAACAAAGCATTAAGCACTGATAGTATTATTGGAAAATCCACATGAAGAATTATTA
Source organism: uncultured Clostridium sp. (assembly GCA_964568335.1). Lineage (GTDB taxonomy): Bacteria > Bacillota > Clostridia > Clostridiales > Clostridiaceae > Clostridium_AT. The sequence goes on along the minus strand of CAZMQY010000007.1, from coordinate 7,987 downwards.
ATATTAAGAAGGTAAAAACACCTATTATAGCGCATAACACAAATTGGCTTATAATATATCTTCCTAGAATTTTGTCAATATCTCCTATTGTTTTTCTAATCATGTTCCTTGAATTTGATGGAAATATGACTAGTATTCTATTAAAGATAATATCGCCATCGGCTAGGAAATAGTAAACTACTAAAGGTACTACCGCCAAAGACAGCATATTTTCTCCTAAACTCAGTATAAAATTAAATATTTTATTAAAAATATCTATTATTATGCCATTGCTTTTAGTGTATATGGAATCTAGTATTACATATACAGTTTTATTACTGCTTAAAGGTTTTATCCTGTCATAAAAGCTCTCAATAAATGTTTGAATTTTAAAAAGGGTATTGTTTATGTTTAAGCTTTCTTTAAATAGTGAGGGAATTACAATAATAAAAGCACCTACTGTTAAGGCTATGAAGACAGAAATAATTAATATCGCTGCTAGTCTTATATTTATCCCTCTATTAACTAAAACAATAAGTAGAGGCCTTAAGGAGTATGCTATTATAAAGGCTATGCAAATTAAGTTATAAATCTCTTTAACCACTGGACTTTTTACTGACAAATAAATAACGGTTAACAATATTAAAATAATTATTAAATATTTATATACTTTTTTCATAACATTTGTCTTCCAAAAATAATTTATGAGGAACACTTATAAAATCAATATTTGCTTTGTTTTCATAATACAAGATGCTTTCCTCTCCAACTATAATCGAATTTACTAATAATATTTTTTTGCCAACCAAAAGGTTTTTGATGAAGCCAGTGGAAACTACCATACCTTGAATCTTATATGTAAATTCATGAAACAATATGTCTTCAGCCATTCCTATAATTTCTCCATATCTATTTATGATATCCATATTTTTTATTTTAGAGAAGGTAAAATATCTATTTTTAATACATTTACCAACAACCATTGCTTTATTAAAGGAGATTATGTCTTCCCTTAGAACACTTAAAGTCTTTTGGAAAAACTTATAGGAAGAAATCACAAAACCTTTAACTTCGCCGCTATTAAAATCCAATATAATATCATTGATAACCCCTATTTTCTTACCTTTTATATCAACAACATCCATAAGAATAAAATCTTTCGTTCTAAACATATATAACCCTCTATAATATTATTTTGATATAAAGAAGACTGTCTTATATGTTTTCCAAAAAGTAAAAAAATATAACTCGCTTTAGAGTTATATTTTTAACTTATTATTCACCATGTACTTGATCATGTATATCATCGTGCTCTTCATAATCCCAAATTTCTAATCCAGCTGTCTTTCTATAGTCATTTATAGCCTTATGAATTGCTTCCTCTGCAAGTACTGAACAGTGCATTTTAACAGGTGGAAGGCCATCTAGTGCCTCAGCAACAGCTTTATTAGTAAGTTTCCAAGCTTCCTCAACAGTTTTTCCTATTATAAGTTCAGTAGCCATACTAGATGAAGCTATCGCAGAGCCGCAACCAAAAGTCTTAAACTTTGCATCTATTATAATGTTGTCTTCTATCTTAAGATATACCTTCATTATATCTCCACATTTTGCATTACCAACTTCTCCAACACCATCGGCATTAGGAATTTCTCCTACATTTCTAGGGTTCATGAAATGATCCATAACTTTTTCACTGTACATTGTTTATTGTTCCCCTTTCTTTAAAAAGTCATCCCAAAGCGGTGACATGTCTCTAAGTCTATTAACAATTTTTTCTGTGGTTTCAATTACATAATTAACTTCTTCTTCAGTGTTGCCATCCCCTAAGCTAAGCCTTAAAGAACCATGTGCTATTTCATGAGGAAGTCCAATAGCCAAAAGTACATGTGATGGATCTAAGGAACCTGATGTACATGCACTTCCACTTGAAGCACATATTCCCATAGCATCCAATAACAAAAGTATAGCTTCGCCTTCTATAAATCTGAAGCAAATATTTACGTTTCCCGCTAATCTATCCTTAGAAGCTGGACCGTTTAATCTAGAATAAGGTATCTTTAAAAGTCCTTCAATTAATTTATCACGAAGAGAAGCTAATTTTCTTGTATGCTCCTCAATATTTGTAACAGCTAATTCAATAGCTTTTCCAAAACCTACTATGCCAGCAACATTTTCTGTTCCTGCTCTTCTAGCTCTTTCTTGGCCTCCACCGTGAACTAAATTATCTATTTTAACGCCTTTTCTGATATATAAAGCTCCAGTGCCCTTTGGCCCATATATTTTATGGGCAGCCATTGATAGTAAATCAATGTGCATATCTTTAACATCTATAGCGATGTTTCCCACGGCCTGAACTGCATCTGTATGAAATAATATTTTCTTTTCTCTACAAAGTTCTCCGATTTCTTTTATTGGTTGAACAGTTCCAATTTCATTATTAGCAAACATAATAGAAACTAATATAGTTCTTTCGGTAATAGCTGCTTTCAAATCCTCAACTTTCGCAAAACCATGTTCGTCAACCGGAAGATATGTAACTTCAAAACCATGTCTTTCAAGATATTCACAGGCATGAAGTATTGCATGATGCTCAATCTTCGTAGTTATAATATGATTTCCTTTGCTAATATTCGCAAAAGCCACACCCTTCAATGCCCAATTATCAGCCTCTGACCCTCCGCCAGTAAAATAGATCTCATTTGTTTCAGCATTTATTGCTTTTGCCACTCTATCTCTGGCAATATCAATTGCCTTTCTAGTTTCCCTAGACAACGAATATACAGAGGATGGATTTCCAAAGTGCTCAGTAAAATATGGCAGCATCTCTTCTAGGACTTCAGGCTTTACATAAGTTGTTGCAGCATAATCCATATAAATTGGCTTATTCATTTTGTTTCTCTCCTTTTAAACACGACCGTTCATATTGTTGTAATCGTCTAAAATATCCTGCAGTGTTGTTGACTTCGTAACACTGTCTATACTGTTTTTTATCTTAGCCCACAATAGTCTGGTAGCACAGCAGTCTACGTTATTACAGCTTTTATCATCCAAACAGTTAGAAATTTCAATAGGACCTTCTAGTACTTCCATTATTTCAGCTATAGTTGTATCCTGCGGAGACTTACTTAAAATATATCCACCTTGAGCTCCTCTGACACTTTTAATCAAATTAGCTTTTCTAAGCGGGGAAAATAATTGCTCTAAATAGTACTCTGAAATATTTTGCCTTTCAGAAATACTTTTTATAGATACAGGATCTCCACCATAGTGGATAGCTAAATCCACCATAGCTTTTACGCCATAGCGTCCTTTCGTAGACAGTTTCATCAAATCACTCCTTTAAATTCGAGTGTTTTACTATACATTCAAAATCATAATAGCAAACCCGAGCAAACTTGTCAACAATACCCTTTAAGAGAAATAATATGTTTTTTGTTTTCTTATTGTTGGTATATATTCTAAAGTGTTATTCCCTCAAGTTTTAAAAGCTTTTCCTTTATATCAGTTCTTTTTCCGGCATAGCCAACTAGACTTCTATCCTTTCCAACAACTCTATGACAAGGAATAATTATAGGTAATGGATTGAATCTATTAGCCTGACCTACAGCCCGAACCGCCTTTGGGTTCCCAACAATCTCAGCCAGCTGAGAGTAGCTGATTACCTCCCCGTACGGAATACTCATCAAAGCCTTCCAGACCTTTTTCCTAAATTCAGTGCCATTTATAGAAAGCTCTAAGTCAAAGTACTTTCTCTTGCCTGTAAAGTATTCATCTATTTGCTTAATGGCCCTATAGCACAAATCTGAATTTTTTTCTATATTGTGTACTTCAATAAACTCCTGCCAATCCTCTTCAACCAGTTCTATAGCTCTGATTCCTATTTCATCTGCCATGATATATATTTCCCCTAAAATGCAGTTATAGCTGTCATAATAAAGCTTCATATATAAGCCTCCCATATTTTTTATAGAATTAATTTGAATATTATTGTACTACAAAAGGTATTTCAAGAACAACTCCATGCATATGAAAAAAGCTAATAATGGATACAAATTAAACAATAAAAATATACTGGCTAGCAGACAGTATATTTTTATTGTTTATTATTTAATATAATACTTCCTTACGTAGGGTGAAGTCATAGCTCTAAGAAGACACCCGTAATCCATATAAAAGTCCATTATATCTCCAACCTTATATAATCTGCTGCAATTTGATATATCAATAATAAGATGATCGCTGCTTGCCCCTAAAACAGTATTTTTTTTGTCAGTTGGTTCTAATCCTTCTGGAACAATATCCTGTCTTCCTAGCGCAATAATTGCCCTTTTTATAATACCTTTATCATGAAACTTTGGAATTTGACCAAAGGCATCTCTTCCTATTCTTCCTATAGGCACAGATGGCTTTTCCTTTATTTCTATTATTTCACCTTTAAGTATAAACCCATCCATAAAGCAGTTTGGAATAGGATTTCCAAAAGCGGTTTCTCTTCCAAGTATTATCGCTTCGCCTATTCTAAGCTGATTGATGCCTTCAGGAATACTGTCATCCATTACTGCATAAAGACTGCTTGAGTTTCCTCCGGAAACTATGGGAATGTCTAAGTTATAGCTCTCATAAATATCTTTTTTTAAGGCAATAAGCCTTCCCAAGTTTTTACTGTCTGGAATAACTCCTCCATAACAGGTTAAATTTGTACCTATACCGTAGAGTTTTATATAAGGCAGCAGCATAACTTCCCTAACAACCTGAAGAGCATCCTTCTCTAAAACTCCTTCTCTTAAATCTCCAAGGTCAACCATTAATATTATGCTATGAAACTTATTATTTTTTTTTGCAGCCATGGAAAGTATTTTTATAGTATCAAGTTCAGAATTTAAACTTATATCAGAATACTGCACTACCTCTTCTGCATAGCTTCTCATAGGTATTCGAAGCAGCATCCTTATGCAATTGATATTCTGTATTTTTTTTAGATTCTCGATTCGAGAATCTCCAATTACTTCAATCCCCCCCTTTATCATCGCCCGAACTATAGGTCTTCTGGCACAAAATACTTTACTTACACCAGCCAAATGTATACCTTTGCTTTTACAAATATTATTAATTACTATAGTGTTATGAGTTATTTTACTGAGATTTATTTCTACGCAAGGAAAATCTCTTTTCATATTTAACTCCTTAGTAGCCATTTTAATGGCATTTTATAAACCTAAGCTGCTTTTTAGCAAGCTCACAGCAGCTTGCTTATTTTCTCTACTCAGAACACCGGCACAAGCCATAATATAATTAGAATCTAAAAGCACCTTTGCACTGCTTCTAGGAAGCATCGTCAAATCCTCATTAGTATTTTTAATATTCTGTAAGACACTTGCACCACCAGGCAGTCTTGTTAGCGCTCCACCTGTACCAATAATGAATTTGACCTTAGATAAATCCTTTCCATAAGCTACCACCTGTTTACCAGTTCCATAGTTTCTCTTTAGGTAACCAACATGTCTGTTTACTGCAACTTCAACAGCTTTTCTTGTAAGCAGCAAGCTGCAGTTTATCTCTTCTTCCGACAAAGGAATTGGCTTTATATTGGAAGCAATATAATCTTTGCTTAGTTTTTTTAACTCTCTAATATCAAGCAATTTTATAATATTGCTACTGTTTACATATATCCCCAAGTCCCCTTCTACTGTTCTTTTTGCAATTGGCTCTGGACTCACAAGTATATCTAAAATTTCTGCACTGCCCTCTGTAACAGAGTGCACATCAGTAGTAGCGCCGCCTACATCCACAATTAACACATCTCCTAAAATTTCATTTAGAAGTTTGGCACTTTCCATTACAGCTCCTGGAGTAGGCATAATAGCTCCATTAACCATATCTTTAATTTTATTCATTCCAGGCGCTTTAATAATATTATTTTCAAAAGCTTCCTGTATAACTCTTCTTGCAGGTTCCACATTAAGCTCATCAATTTTAGGATAGACATTTTCAACTATATACAGTTCCATATTTTTAAAAATCATTTTGATTTCTTGGTGGTTAGCTATGTTGCCGCAGTATATAAAAGGTTTATTAAGATTTTGCCTGCTTAGAAGTTCTGCATTATAGAGGGCTGTTTCTCTTTCACCAAAATCCGTTCCGCCTGCTATCATTATAAGGTTTGGATCAATATCCTTAATTATTTTTATATCGCTGTGTCTTAATTTTCCAGCAGTTACAAGCTTAATATTTCCTCCAGCTCCAAGCGCAGCTTCTTTAGCGGCTTTTACAGTCATATCCTCTACTAGGCCATGGACAGTAATCTTTAAACCTCCAGCAGCACTGCTTGTAGATAGCATCCTATCCCAAAGGATTGCTTCGCCTAATTGTTGTTCCAAGTCCCCTATAGCTTTCCTAAGACCTATATTTACATCACCATCTAAAACTGTGGTATAGCTCTTTCCTTGCGCTATAATTTCAGCGCTTCCGCCCGCTAACTTAAAAGCTGTAACAATAGTAGTTGTGCTTCCTATTTCAGAGATAAGGTAATCAGCCTTCATAGCTCATTGCCCGCCCTTCTTTGAATCTCTTCAACTATAAAGGTAGCAACATGACTTCCATGGGTTCCACGTCCAAACCCTGCATCCATGCCAGAAGCTTTGGCTATTTCATCGCTAACCTGTGTCCCACCAGAAATTAGGATAAGTTTATCTCTAACGCCCTTTTCTATGCACAGGTCATTAAGCTTTTTCATATTTTTTATATGAATATCGTTATGGGTAATTATTGTGCTTGCCATGATAACCTGCGCTTTTGTTTCTATGGCGGCATCTATAAGCTTTTCTATAGGACATGAAGTGCCTAAATACTCGCATTGAAGACCATATTTTTCAATTCCGCCGTGTTTTATATCAATTATTTCTCTTAAACCTACTGAGTGCTCATCCTCCCCCACTGTTCCCGCCACAATTCTTATAGGATTCTGTCTTATATATTTTCGTATAACATCAGCGTCTAAAATTCTTTTAGGTTCCGCTATTTTAAGCTTTTCTTTGTCTATGACAAAATTAACCCTACCCTTAATTTCAACAAGAGTTCCCTCTGCTTCCTGCATAACCTGCTTGTGGATGACTTCAACATCCATTAAGTTCATATTACTTCCAATCTCAAGTGCTGCTGCTTCGCTTACAAGCTCATTCTCAGGCAGGAATAAAGTTACTGAGACATAACCGTCTTTTTTCCACTGAACTTCCGGTACTATAGTTCCATCATCCTTAACATCTTCTAGTCGCTTATAAACATTATCATTTTCATCAAGCTCGTCAATAAACTTAATCTTCTCATGATGGCATAGTGTGCATCCAGCAATAGCGTCGCATGTGTGTTTATACTCTAAGGGAACATTATTGTAACCAAAGTGGCCACATACTGGAGCAAAGTAATCTTGATCCCTTTCAAAAATAGAATCCGCAGCAATTCCTCCATCTATCTTTCTTGCGATTCCATCGCCATTTCTTTCTGGGTATTGTCCAGAATCAACAAAGAAACCCTCTTGAACAGCTTTAAAATATCCTCCAACTTCAATTATTTCTTCAAGAAAAAGAATTGCTCTCTCTTTAAGTTCCCTTACTTTTTCCGGGAGATAACCTTCCTTTTTCAGCTCTATCATATCCATTAAACCATCCATGCCGATAAGGGCTTGCTTAGCAGTATTAATAGCATGCATGTTATTGAAATGCCAAGGAACATTTCTTCCTTCGTCAGGAGTTATTGTGCTTTGAATATCCGCCGAAGTAAGCTTTGAAATCATAAGGTTTAAAGTATGACCAACTGTTGCTTCTCTTGTACAGGATTCTATATATTTGGTATTCATTTGAGCTCTCATCTTATAGTCCTTAAAAAAATCTCTTAAAGCTACCGCATAAGGAAGATCTATTCTCATACAGGGAGCTGGGGATGAGGTAGGCGGAACTGTTGATAAAGCTATGTTCTCCTTTCTCATGCCAACTAGTTCAGAGTATTTGCTGTT
>CAZMQY010000006.1:0-32247 GCA_964568335.1 uncultured Clostridium sp. | reverse complement strand
CTATTTATATAGAAATATTCCGTGGAACACCTATGATTGTACAGGCTATGGTAATTTACTATGGAGCTATGTCTGCTTTCAAAATAGATATGAATCCATTAGTTGCAGGAATATTTATTGTTTCAATTAATACCGGTGCTTACATGTCAGAAATTGTACGTGGCGGTATTGTATCTATAGACAAAGGACAGTTTGAAGCAGCTCATGCTATAGGTATGGGTCATATTCAAACTATGATAAATGTAGTAATGCCACAGGTTATACGTAATATTTTGCCGGCTACTGGTAATGAGTTCGTAATTAATATTAAGGATACCTCAGTACTTAATGTAATTTCTGTAACAGAATTATATTTCCAAACAAAGTCAGTTACAGGAACTAATTACAAGTACTTTGAAGCATTCTTTGTGGCATCAGTACTTTACTTTGTAATGACTTTCACAATAACAAGAATTCTACGTTACATTGAAAGAAAAATAGATGGCCCAGATAATTATATTATGTATGCTAATCAAATGCAGGTAGAAACACCTGAAGACATGCTTCGTAGATCAAAAAATGCTGGAATAGGTCATTTCTAGACATGAGGAGGCAGAAAGACATGGAAAAGGTAATAGATATTCAACATTTAAGAAAATCCTTTGGCACTCATGAAGTGCTAAAAGACATTGATTTTTCAGTAAATAAGGGAGAAGTAGTTTGCATCATAGGTTCCTCTGGATCAGGTAAATCAACCCTTCTTCGTTGTGTTAATCTTTTAGAAAAACCAACCGGCGGCCAAATCATATATCAGGGTGAAAATATATTAGATGATAAGCATGATACTCGTGCATATCGCACTAAGCTCGGCATGGTATTTCAGCAATTTAATTTGTTTAGTAATCACAATGTGTTAAGCAACTGTGTGGTAGGGCAAATAAAAGTACTAAAGCGTTCCAGAGAAGAGGCTGAAAAAGTAGCTATGAAATATTTGAATGTTGTTGGAATGGAGCAATATATTAATGCAAAGCCAAAACAACTATCAGGCGGTCAAAAACAAAGAGTAGCAATTGCAAGAGCGCTGTCTATGGAACCAGATGTTATGCTTTTTGATGAACCAACCTCAGCCCTAGATCCAGAGATGGTAGGGGAAGTTCTTAAGGTTATGAAAGAGCTTGCTGAATCTGGTCTTACAATGTTAATAGTAACTCATGAAATGGGATTTGCAAAAGAAGTATCCGACCGAGTTGTATTTATGGATAAAGGAGTTATTGCAGAAGAAGGAAATCCAGAACAAATCTTCAATAATCCAACACAAGAACGGACTAGGGAATTCTTAAAACGCACATTAAATCAGCTGTAAATATTTTTTGCTGGCTTGTTCGGTTTTACTGCAATAAAAGAATAAAGTTATAATTACGGGGTGCCAGTTTGGTGCCCCTATTATTATTTAAAATATTATAGTTGGATATTATATTTCTATAGACTATAATATGTATGAATAAATTTATTTAATAAAGGTGATAACATGTTGGAAAGACTGCAAAAATATATGGCGGACTGCGGTATAGCTTCAAGAAGAAAATGTGAAGAAATAATTTTAGAAGGAAGAGTTAAAATAAATGAAGTAGTGGTAACGGAGCTAGGGGGCAAGATTAATAGAGAAGAGGACATAGTTTCTGTTGATGGAAAAATTATTGTACCAGAAGAAAAAAAAGTTTATATAGCGTTAAATAAACCGGTTGGCTATGTATCAACTGTGAAAGATGAAAGAGGCAGAAAAACTCTTTTAGATTTAGTAAAGGTTAAGGAAAGAATATATCCTATTGGAAGATTAGATTATGATACATCAGGTTTGATACTATTGACTAATGACGGGGATATATACAATAGAGTTATTCATCCAAGACAGTCAGTAAATAAAAAATATATAGCAAGGATAGAAGGTCATCCAAGTGCGAAGGAAATAGAAAAGTTTTGCAAAGGGGTTGACATAGGAGGATATATAACCTCAACTGCTGAATTTAAGGTGATAGACAAGGACAATAAATCAACCATAGTAGAAATAGTTATACACGAAGGTAAAAACAGACAGATTAGAAGAATGTGTGATGCTATTAGTCATCCTGTAATAACTCTTAAAAGAGTTGCTGTAGGAGAAATTAAGCTAGCTGATTTAGACAGCGGCAAATGGAGAGATCTAAGTACTGAAGAACTTAACCACTTAAAAAATCTTTAGTAAATACAAGGAACTAGAGCTATGACTATAGGAGATGATAAGTTGTTTAATTATGTTGGAGATATAAGTAGCCTGTCTCATGATATAATAATGAGATATTTAAAAAACTTTGATGCAGCTGTTGACGCAACATTAGGAAATGGCTATGATTCTGATTTCCTATGCGAGAAATTCAAAAGTGTTTATGCCTTTGATATCCAAAAAACTGCTGTTGAAAATTATTATATAAGATGCAAGGATAATATTACTTTGATTAATGATTCTCATGCAAATTTCAAAACTCATATTAACTCCAAAGTTGACTGCATAATGTATAATTTGGGTTTTTTACCCGGGGGAGATAAGTCCATAACTACAACTGCTGAAACTACCTTGTTAAGTATTGAGGAAGGTTTAGCTATGCTTAACCCAGGCGGTATTATAAGTATTGCTGTTTATACAGGGCATAACGAAGGAATGAAGGAAAAAAATATGATTTTAGACTTTGCTAAAAAACTTTCTAAAAGAGAATATGGAGTTTTGCTCCACTCAATTGTTAATAGAAACAATTCCCCTATGCTTGTAATTATTGAAAAAAATCAATAACAATTAGCGATCAAAACAACAAGAAATGAAAGTTATATTGAAAATCTTTTCAATAAATGTTAAAATGAAATATATCATTCATTTCTAAATGAATATGAAGAAAGGATTGAAGGAAAGTTGGAAGAAAATAAGCAAGATTTAATGCGAACCATCCAGATGAAATTTCCTAGATTGAGTAAAGGACAAAAGCTTATTGCAGAATATATTTTAAAGCATTATGACAAGGCTGCTTTTATGACTGCAGCTAAGCTTGGGACTAGCGTTGGCGTTAGTGAATCAACTGTTGTTAGATTTGCAAATGAATTAGGATTTAGTGGATACCCAAAGCTTCAAAAAGCTTTGCAGGAGCTTATAAAAACTCGTCTTACAACAGTTCAAAGAATTGAACTGTCAAATGATTTTATAAGTGAAGAGTCTGCACTTAAGGGTGTATTAAAATCAGATATGGAAAATATAAGAGCTACACTAGAAAAAATTAATCATAAGAATTTTGAAGAGGTAGTAAACAGCATATTTAAAGCCAAAAAAATATATATAATAGGGCTTAGAAGCTCTACAGCCCTTGCGGAATTTTTAGGGTTTTATTTAAATTTAATACTTGATAATGTTAAAATTGTAGGCTATGGAATTAGCGATATTTTTGAACAGATGATTAATATAACTGAAGATGATTTACTTATAGGGATAGGATTTCCAAGATATTCGGCAAGAACTATTGAGGCTCTAAATTTTGCTCAAAGCAGAGGAGCTAAAGTAGTTGCACTCACAGACAGCTTGTTGTCTCCACTTGCTTCAAAAGCTGAATATACATTAATCGCTCAAAGCAACATGGCTTCTTTTGTAGATTCACTAGTAGCTCCTCTGAGTGTAATAAATGCTCTTATTATTGCTGTAGGAATGAAAGAAAAGCAAAAGATTTCAACCACCTTTAATGAATTGGAGAATATTTGGGAAGAATATCAAGTGTATTCTTATATTGATAAAGAAGAGGATAAATAATATCCTCTCTTAAATTTTTTTAAAGTATAAAAATTTTTTAAAAAAAGAAGGAATATTGCAATTTGTATAGAATATTATATCTATGTAAGCAATTTATCATTCAATTGTCAGTTTGAATGAAATATTACATTCATTTGGGAGGAATTTAACATGTTAAATGAAAAACTAAGTCCTAAAACTTATATTGAGCAGGTTATTGAAAACGTTAAGAAAAGAAATTCAAATGAACCTGAATTCATTCAAGCAGTAGAAGAAGTATTACATTCTTTGGCTCCAGTATTAGAAAAACATCCTGAATACATCGAAGAAAATCTTCTTGAAAGATTCTGTGAGCCAGAAAGACAAATAATGTTCAAGGTTTCATGGGTTGATGACCAAGGAAATGTTCAAGTTAATCGTGGTTTTAGAGTTCAATTTAACGGATGCATAGGACCTTACAAGGGAGGACTTAGATTCCATCCGTCAGTTTATGTTGGAATAATTAAATTCTTAGGATTTGAGCAAACATTAAAGAATTCTCTAACAGGACTCCCAATTGGAGGAGGAAAGGGTGGATCTGACTTTGACCCAAGAGGAAAATCAGATGCTGAAATTATGAGATTCTGCCAAAGCTTTATGACAGAATTATATAGACATATAGGTCCTGATGTTGACGTTCCTGCTGGCGACATCGGCGTAGGTCCAAGAGAGATTGGATATATGTACGGATATTACAGAAGAATAAAAGGCGCTTTTGAAAATGGTGTATTAACAGGAAAGGGCTTATCCTACGGCGGAAGCTTAGTTAGACCTGAAGCTACTGGTTTTGGAGTTTCCTATTTCTGCAATGAAATGCTGAAGCATGAAAATGATACCTTCGAAGGCAAAACTGTAGCTATATCTGGTTTTGGAAACGTAGCTTGGGGTGCTTGTAGAAAAATATCCGAGTTAGGCGGCAAAGTTGTTACATTATCTGGCCCAGATGGATATATATATGATCCAGATGGAGTTGTAGGAGAAAAGATTGATTATTTAGTAGAAATGCTAAAAATAAACAAGGGTGCAAGAGTAAAAGACTATGCAGACAAATACGGCGTTCAATTTGTTCCAGGACAAAAGCCGTGGTCAGTTAAGGCTGATATAATTATGCCATGTGCAGTACAAAATGATATTCAGCTTGAACACGCTAAACAAATAGTCGCTAACGGAACAAAGTATGTATGCGAAGCAGCAAATATGCCTTGCACTAATGAAGCAGTTCAATACTTCTTAGATAACGGTGTAATTGTAGGACCATCAAAGGCTGCAAATGCTGGTGGAGTTGCTACTTCTGCTCTTGAAATGTCTCAAAACAGCATGAGATTGTCATGGACTGCAGAAGAAGTAGATGCTAAATTACATCAAATCATGGTTAATATTTATAATAACTGTAAAAATGCTTCAGAAAATTATGGCTTTGGATATAATTTAGTTGCAGGAGCAAATATTGCTGGTTTCGTAAAAGTTGCAGAAGCTATGCATGTACAAGGCAACTACTAATTATTAATTGCTTTAAGAGAACCTTCTAAGGTTCTCTTTTCTAATTTAGAGTATTTTTAATTTTTTATTGTTGAATAAATTGCCATGATATATTAAATTATAATAGTGAACAAGAGTGGTGGTGATTTAATGTCTAAAGTAATTATTATTGGTGGTGGGCCTGCTGGGATGATGGCCGCAATAGCTGCTTCAAATAAACACGAGGTGATATTGCTTGAAAAAAACGAAAAACTAGGCAAAAAACTTTTTATAACAGGAAAAGGTCGGTGCAATATAACAAATGCTAAGAATATAGGTGATTTCTTTGATTATATACCAGGAAATCCTTATTTTTTGTATAGTGCACTTTATGGCTTTACTAATGAAGAAACTATGAATTTTTTTAATGGTCTAGGTGTTGAGTTAAAAACAGAAAGAGGAGATAGGGTTTTTCCTGCTTCAGATAAATCCTCTGATATTATAAGTGCATTTCAAGGGGAGCTTGTTAAGAGGGGAGTAAAAGTATATCTAAATTCTGCTGTAAAAAAAATAATTTGTGAAAATAAAAAAATAAAAGCGGTAGAGCTTCAGGATCATAAAATGATAAATGGTGACTATTTTATTATATGTACAGGAGGACTATCCTATCCTAGAACTGGTTCAACGGGAGATGGAATATACTTTGCTAAGGAGTTAGGACATCATATAATTAAACCAAGACCATCCTTAGTTCCCATAACTGTAAGTGAAGAATGGATAAGCGATATTCAAGGATTGTCATTAAAAAATGTAGAATTAAGCATTATAAATAATGAAGGAAAAGTTTTATTTAAGGATTTTGGAGAAATGCTTTTTACTCACTTTGGAATATCAGGTCCGCTTGTTCTTAGTGCAAGCGGTGTAGTAAGAGAGGGGCTAAAGCTTAAAGCTATTATTAATCTCAAGCCTGCGCTAAACTTTGAGGAACTAGATAAAAGAATTCAAAATGACTTCATTAAATTCTCAAATAAAATTTTTAAAAATTCCCTAGAAGATTTACTTCCAAGAAAGCTTATTGATACAATCATTAGATTGTCTGGAATAGATGAGAATAAAAAGGTAAATTTAATAACACGAGAAGAACGAAGAAATCTTGTTAAGCTTATGCAGAGCTTTACGCTTATTATTAGCGGATTAAGACCTATTGAAGAGGCAATAGTTACTGCTGGTGGAGTTGACACAAAAGAAATTGATCCTTCAACCATGCAGTCAAAAATTGTAGAAAACCTCTATCTGGCTGGTGAAGTAATAGATGTAGATGCCTATACAGGTGGGTATAATATACAAATAGCCCTTTCAACTGGCCATTTAGCTGGCAGCAGGGTAGGTGAACAAATTTGATAGCAATTAGAGGTGCTACTACAATAAAAAACAATTCAATTGAAGAAATAAAAACAGCGTCTATTGAATTGTTTGACGAGATTATAAGAGTTAATCAAATTAACTTAAAGGATATAATTTCTATATTCTTTTCTTGCACTCAAGACATTACAAAGGACTATCCAGGAAAATATGTAAGAGAACATTTTAACCTTGATAATACAGCTATAATGCATTTCAATGAAATGAATGTTGAAGATTCTCTTAGCTTCTGCATTAGAGTATTAATACAAGTAAACGTCGATTGTAAGCAAAAAATTACTTATGTATATCTTAATGAAGCAAAAAAATTGCGCAAGGATTTATATAATATAAATTAACTTAAAGGATTTTTATATTTTTTATAGAATACTAATATTGTTGTTATAAAATATTATAACAAAGCAAATCTTGAAAGGCGGAGTAAAATTGAGATTGTCAGTAGCTATAGATGGTCCTGCGGGAGCGGGTAAAAGTACAATTGCAAATATCTTGGCAAATAGGTTTAATTTGATGTATATCAATACTGGCGCTATGTATAGGGCAGTAACACTAAAAGCTATAAAGGAAAACATACCTCCGGATAATAAAGAAGGGCTATTAGAGTTGGTAGGTAATCTTGATATGCATTTTGAAAATGATGATTTAATTTTAAATGGTGAAAATATAAGCGAGCAGATCTGCATGCCTGTAATAAGTAATAATGTATCTGATTATGCTGCTATAGCTGAAGTTAGAGACCGTTTAGTTAAACTTCAAAGGAAAATGTCTGAGAAATATAATGTTGTAATGGATGGTAGAGACATTGGGACAGTAGTATTAAAGGACGCGCCCTTTAAATTTTACCTGACTGCCAGCGCTGAAGAAAGAGCCACAAGAAGGTATAATGAATTGCGCAATAAGGGTATAGATGTAAATTATAATGAACTCTTAGAGGATATACAAAGAAGAGATTATATTGATTCTCATAGGGAGGTCAATCCTCTTACTAAGGCAGAGGATGCAATAGAAATTGATTCATCAAACTTGTCTATTGAGGAAGTAGTAAATAAAATGTCTGACTATATAAAAAATAATATGGATAGTTTACAAAAAAGTTAGAGGGGGTGGAATTGGCTATAGTTTTATGTAGCTATTAAATATGGAGATAGTGATAGCAGAAAAAGCCGGATTTTGTTTTGGAGTAAAGAGAGCAGTAGATGAAGCAATTAAGGTTAAAAAGGACTATAACCAAAGGATATATACATTAGGTCCTTTAATACACAATAAGGATGTAGTTGAGTACTTAAAGGAAAATGATATATATCCGATAGAAATGCAGCATATTGATGATTTAACACAACATGATGTGGTTATTATCAGATCCCATGGTGTAACCCCTCATGTTTTAACTCAATTAAAGAATAGAGGAATTAGTGTAATAGATACTACATGTCCTTATGTATCAAATATTCAAAAGAAGGTTAAAGAATATCATGATGCTGGTTATTCAATAGTAATAGTTGGAGACGAATATCATCCTGAAGTTATTGGAATAAATGGATGGTGCGAAAATAAAGCTTTTATTGCTAAAAGTGGAGAAGAATTAAGAAATCTGCCTAGAAAGGTTTGTGTGGTGTCGCAAACAACTGAAAAACAGCAGAATTGGGAAAGTGTTTTAAATATCATAACTAAAAGCTGTAAAGAGATTGTAGCTTTTAATACCATATGCAATGCTACTGAGGTTAGGCAAAAGACCGCTGAGGAGTTGTCTAAAAATGTTGATGCCATGGTGATACTTGGCGGATTTAACAGTTCAAATACAACTAAGCTGTATGAGATCTGTAAAAATAATTGTAATGAAACAATCCATGTAGAGAATTGGAATCAAATACCTGAAAATTTTATATCAGGTAAAAATATAAAAAAAATAGGTGTTACCGCTGGTGCTTCTACACCAGATTGGATTATTGAGGAGGCAGTTTTAAAAATGAACGAGGAAAAAGTAATGGAAATGAATGAACAGCTAGC
Organism: uncultured Clostridium sp.; assembly: GCA_964568335.1. Taxonomy (GTDB): domain Bacteria; phylum Bacillota; class Clostridia; order Clostridiales; family Clostridiaceae; genus Clostridium_AT. Next base: position 23,540 of record CAZMQY010000006.1, on the reverse strand, counting down.
ATTTATGGAGCAGAACAAGCCTATTGTTTCAGTAGGTAGAATTGTTAAAGGTACTATTATTTCTCTAAATGATAGAGAAGCCTACGTTAACATAGGATATAAGTCAGATGGATATTTGCCAAAGGAAGAAGTAACTAAAGATGAAAATATCAAGCTTACAGATATCCTTAAGGTTGGAGAAGAAGTTGAAGTTAAAGTTATAAGCAGAACTAATGAGGATGGCTATGTGGTGCTTTCCAGGGTAGAAATCGAAAGGGAAGAGGCACGCAAGCAATTAAGAACTATTTTCGAAAATAATAACACTTTAGAAGTAGTTGTTAAGGAGGCAGTCACTGGCGGACTGGTTGCGAGCTACAAAGGTGTAAGAATATTCATACCTGCTTCACATATAGAACTTTTCCATGTTGACAATTTAGAAAAATATGCAGGTAAGAAGCTTGAAGTAAAGATAATTGAATTTAAAGATGAAAGAAGAGGTACTAAAATTGTTGCTTCAAGAAGAGAACTTCTTAAGGTGGAGAAAAATAAGACTGAAGAATTAGCTTGGAGTTCACTTGAACAAGGCCAGAAATATGTTGGTGAGGTAAAAAGATTAACTGCTTTTGGAGCATTCGTAGATGTAAATGGGGTTGATGGATTGCTTCATGTATCTGAAATGTCCTGGGGGAGAGTTACAAAACCTTCTGATGTTCTTAAGGTAGGCGATAAAATTGATGTATATGTTTTAGATGCTGATAAAGAAAACAAAAAATTATCTCTTAGCATTAAGAAATTAAGCGAAGATCCATGGAATAATGTAGAAGTAAAATATCCTGTTGGTAATATAGTGTTAGGCAAGGTTATTCGTTTTGCTAATTTTGGAGCATTTATTGAATTAGAGCCTGGAGTAGATGGCTTAGCTCATATATCTCAAATTAGCCATAAAAGAATTGCTGCTCCTGGTGAAGCGTTAAATATAGATCAACAGATAAAAGCAAAGATAATTGAAGTTGATAAGGAAGCTAAAAAAATCGGGTTAAGCATTAAAGAAGTAGAAGAAATTTAATTGAGCGTAAAAGAATCATCCTATTTGGATGATTCTTTTATATTTGAACATATATTTCTGTAAAATAAAAAAGCAGACATTAGTCTGCCTTTGGTGGAGGAAGATGGATTCGAACCATCGAAGTCACTGACAACAGATTTACAGTCTGCCCCCTTTGGCCGCTCGGGAATTCCTCCAAATATGGAGCTGGCAATAGGAATCGAACCTACAACCTGCTGATTACAAGTCAGCTGCTCTACCGTTGAGCCATGCCAGCATATTAAGTTTATGTGGTGGGCACAACAGGGATCGAACCTGTGACCCTCTGCTTGTAAGGCAGATGCTCTCCCAGCTGAGCTATGCGCCCATATTGCATTACTCTGGGTTAAAATATCGGTATATAATTTGTATTATAGAATAATTATGCCTAAATTGTAGTATAAATAAGATATTTTTCTATGGAAAAAATCTTTGGTGGGCCTTCAGGGACTCGAACCCCGGACCAACCGGTTATGAGCCGGTTGCTCTAACCAACTGAGCTAAAGATCCTTACGACATATTTATTATATATTAAGGCATTATTTTTGTCAACAATAAGTAATAATTCCCATAGTGATTAATATAATTTATATAGATGCGGCAGATAATAATTGACTATAATATTTTTGAGTTTTATACTTAATATGAAGGAATTGGGAATTGCGGGGACCTTTATATGTATAATTATTTTTCTCTAAGTAGAATGAATATGCAGCAGCTTGTACAATTAAATAAAAGAAGAAAGCAATTTAACATACTAAATGAAGATTTTTGTGAGTATTACTACAATTTAAGTTTCACTAAACAGTTGCTTGCTAATAGGTGGCTTAGGCTGCTTAGATGCAATAGTGAAATAGTAGGATACCTATGGTTTTCAAAAGAAAATAAAAACTCTCTTTGTATAAACTCTATGTATATAGACAGCAGAGATAATTTAACTGTTAAATATTCTTTATTATTAAACTCAATCAAGTCAAACTATAAACTAATTTATAATTGTGAGAAAAATAATATTAACTATAACATATTATCTCAACTTGGATTCACAAAAAAAGAAGGAACTTATGAAATGTACACTTTAATAGCAATGCCTGAAATATTACGCAAAAACAATGATATAGATTTTGAACAGTTTGTTAAAGGCAAACATGAGGAAATAAGATGTAGAATTCAAAATGAGGTGTTTAAAAACGATTCAAGAATACCTTTAACAAAGGATGATATATATTATGATCAATTACAGTCCTATTATTTCGAAAAAGGCTCTGTGCTTATAAAAAAAGGGGATATATATATAGGGTACGGGCAAATTATTTTTAATGGACCTATTCCAACTATTGTAAACGTAGGAATTCTTGAGGCTTATAGAGAAAAGGGTTATGGTAGAGCATTGATGCAATACCTATTCAAACTTCTTGATGAACAGGGTATAGAAGAAGTAAATTTAAGAGTATCAACAGATAATTATAGTGCACTAAAACTTTATAAGAGCTTAGGGTTTACTATTAAAAATGAATCGCATATTTGGGAGTATAAAAAATAAATGGATGTAAATACATCCATTTATTTTTGCAAATTACTTATTTAAGCTTATATATTGGTTAAGAGCTATGGAAAGTATATTCATTGCATCTTTTAAATCCTCAGAATTTAGACAATATGATAATCTTATTTCATCCTTGCCTAAATCGTTTGTTGCATAAAAGCCTTCAGCAGGAGCGAACATAACGGTCTTGTCATTATGACTAAAATCGGTTAACATCCATTTTGCAAATTCATCAGCATTTTCTATTGGAAGCTTAGCCATAATGTAGAAGGCACCAGTTGGCTTCTTACATACCACTCCAGGTATGTTTGATAACCCTTCATACATAATGTTGCGTCTGTTTTCATACTCTTTTTTAACTTCATCGAAATAAGCCTTAGGAGTATTTATTAGATTTGCTGCAGCCAATTGCTCGATAGTAGGGCAGCAAAGTCTTGACTGACAAAGCTTTAAAATTTGGTTCATAAGTTCAGTATTCTTTGAAGCAACAAGTCCTATTCTAGCTCCGCAAGCACTATAACGTTTCGAAATACTGTCAATTAATATAACTCTATCCAATATGTCATCCATATATAACGCAGATGTAAATTTCAAATTGTCGTAAACAAATTCTCTATATACTTCATCGGCTATTATATATAAGTCATGCTCCTTGGCTATATCTGCAAGCATTCTTATTTCGTCATATGTATAAACAACACCAGTAGGATTTCCAGGGTTAGAAATTAAAATTGCTCTTGTCTTATTTGTAATTTTATTTACTATGGTTTCTTTGTTTGGAAGATGGAAGCCTTCTTCAGCTTTAGTTATAAAAGGAACAACATTTACTCCTGCAGCTTCAGAAAAACCGTTATAGTTAGTATAGAATGGTTCTGGAATAATTATTTCATCACCAACATCACATATAGCCATTAAAGCAAAAAGTATTGCTTCGCTTCCGCCATTTGTTATCATTATCTGATTTTTTTCAAAATCTATATTCCATTCTTTATAGTATTTAATAAAGCTATCTATTAAGACATCAATACCTTGAGAATTTGCATATTTCAAAACGCTTTCATCAAAACTATTCAATCCTTCATAGAAGGTTTCTGGAGTAGCTATATCAGGCTGCCCTATGTTTAGGTGATATACCTTTACACCTTTTTTCTTAGCTGCTTCTGCAAAGGGTGTAAGCTTTCTTATAGGTGAAAATTGCATGTCTAGAATTCTTTTAGATAAATTCATTTTTATCCTCCTTATATTTGTCTGTAAATTAACTGATATATATTATATATAATAAAATTTTAATAGTATTTATGCAATACCTTTCCTAACCTTTTTATTCCCTCTACAATTAAATCTTCATTCATGTTAGAATAATTCAACCTGAAATGGTTTTCATTTCCGCCATTAGGATAGAAGGAACTTCCTGGTACAAAAGCTACTTTTTCTTTTAAAGCTTCCTCTAATATTCTTGCAGCATCTAGATCGCTGCGAAGCTCTACCCAAGTAAACAGTCCGCCTCTAGGATGTGTGTACTCAATTTCCTTTGGAAAGTAGTTTTTAATGGATTCCAGCATGATATCTCTTCTTTTCTTATATACTGTTTTAATTTTTGATATATGCTCATTTAAGTTATATTGCTGCATAAACAAAGCGATTTCTCGTTGGGATATGCTGCTGCACTGCAAATCAGCACCCTGTTTAACTATAATATATTTTTGTAGGATTTCAGGTTCCGCACACACCCAACCAATTCTAAGGCCAGGACAGAAAGTTTTCGAGAAAGTTCCTAGATATATTACATTACCTGCAGTATCAAAGCTTTTTATGGAAGGATATATTTCTCCCTCAAATATAAGTTCCCCATATGGGCAGTCTTCTATCACAGGAATATTATAAATTTTTGAAAGCTCTGCTACGCGTTTTCTTCTTGCAATTGACATAGTTTTACCAGTTGGATTCTGGAAATCAGGTATAGTATAAATCATTTTAGCTTCAGGGTGAGCTTTTAGGACTTTTTCAAGCTCTTCAATTATCATTCCGTCATTATCCATAGTGATTTCAATAAACTTAGGCTGATAAGCCTTAAATGCATTTATAGCACCTAGATAGCTTGGACTTTCACATATTATAATATCACCTTTATCAATAAATATTTTTGCTGAAAATTCAAGTCCTTGCTGTGAACCGCTTGTTATCATTATATTATCGACATTTGCAGTGATGCCTGCAGCTGACATTCTTTGTTTGGCTATTATTTCCCTTAGAGGAGTATAACCTTCAGTTGTACTATATTGGAGTGCGGACTTTCCATCCTCACTTAGAACGCGGGAACTTATTTCCGCCATTTGCTTTGTAGGAAACAATTCGGGTGCAGGCAGACCGCCTGCAAAGGATATTATGTCAGGCCTTTCAGTGAGTTTTAATAATTCTCTAATCTCAGAAGCTTTAATCTCCATCATTCTTTCAGAAAAACGTAAATTCATAAATAGCAACCCCCAATTTGATAATTAATTTATTCTATATAAAGTAAAAATTCTATTACATTCTGCTCTCACAAAACTCCGTGAAGGTCGAATATTTTGCTCGGCACTTTGTAAGAATTTTAATGCTTTATATATAGATTAACTTCCTTCTTTTATTATATCAAAAATGAATAAATAATTTCAATATTTAAATATTATGTTATTTAAATTTCAATTTATATAAAATTGTATATTTTTTATTACTTACAAAATGATTCCTTAACTCTCTTTGTATTTTTATTTTTAATCGGTTCCTTCAAGTATGATAAATCATTTGTGACGCATAAATGATTTAATAATGTAAAAATACTTTAAAATTAATTGTAAATTATATATAATAGTAATGTTATTACTATTTTTATACTAATAGTTTTGTTTCGGTTATAGTAACAATTCAAATAAAGTATATTAGAAGTTACAAAGGAGTAGTTGAAATGAGCATGTTATCAGATTATAAATATTTTATTGAAACCTGGGGATGCCAGATGAATGAAGAGGATTCAGAAAAATTATCCGGAATGCTTAAGTCCCAGGGATATAGCAGAACTGAAATAAAGGAAGAGGCTTCCGTAATTATATTCAACACCTGCTGTGTAAGGGAAAATGCAGAGCTTAAGGTGTATGGGAATTTAGGTGCTTTAAAGGGACTTAAACGCAAAAATCCTAATCTTGTAATAGCAGTGTGTGGATGCATGATGCAGCAAGAGGGAATGGCGGAAAGCATAATTAAAAAGTATCCCTTTGTGGATATAATATTTGGAACACATAATGCCTATAAGTTTCCTGAGTATTTAAATAGAGTAAGGCAGGAAGGAAAATCAATTGTTGAGATAGTAAACAAAGAAGAGGGTATAGTTGAAGGAATTCCAGTTGACAGGGAGAGCAATATAAAAGCATTTGTTACAATTATGTACGGCTGCAATAATTTCTGTACCTATTGCATTGTGCCTTATGTAAGAGGAAGAGAGAGGAGCAGAAAGCCTGAAGAAATTGAAAAAGAAATACAGGACTTGGTGTCTAAGGGCTATAAGGAAGTAACATTACTTGGCCAAAATGTTAACTCATATGGCAAGGGTCTTTCAGATGATATGAATTTTGCAAAGCTTCTTAGGCAAATAAACAAAATTGAAGGACTTGAAAGAATAAGATTTATGACTTCTCATCCAAAGGATCTATCACAGGAACTTATAGATGCCATTGCGGAGTGTGATAAGGTTTGTGATCATATACATCTTCCGGTTCAATCTGGTTCATCTAATATATTAAAAAAGATGAATAGGCAGTATAACAAGGAACAATATATAGATTTAGTTAGAAGAATAAGAAATGCAGTTCCTAATGTAGCAATAACTACTGATATAATAATAGGTTTCCCTGGTGAGACAGATGAAGATTTTGAAGAAACATTAAGCTTGGCTAGAGATGTAGAGTACGATTCTGCCTTTACCTTTATTTACTCAAAACGAAAAGGAACTCCAGCAGATGAAATGAAGGAACAGATTGAAGACAGCGTAAAGCATGAACGATTTAACAAATTAGTAAGTGTAATTAATGAATCAAGTGCAAAGAAAAATAAAGAGTACAATGGAAAAATTGTAGAAGTTTTAGTTGAAGGTTTTAGTAAGAATGACAATAATAAACTTATGGGAAGGACCACAACAGGAAAGCTTGTTAATTTTATTGGAAGTAAAGAAAGTATTGGAAATATAGTAAATGTTAGAATAATAGAAGCTTTGTCATTTTCATTAAATGGTGAGCAAATTTAAAAACGAAGGCTCTTAATTATAAGAGCTTTTTTAGAATTACGAGGAGGTAGCAAAGTGGCATTAACTCCTATGATGCAGCAGTATCTGCAAGTAAAGGAAAAATGTATAGATTGTATTTTATTTTTTAGATTAGGTGATTTTTATGAAATGTTTTTTGAAGATGCAGAGATTGCCTCAAAAGAACTTGAGTTAGTTCTTACAGGAAGGGATTGCGGACTCGAAAAAAGAGCACCTATGTGTGGAATACCCTTTCATGCAGCTAATGCATACATAAGCAGACTTATAAGCAAGGGTTACAAAGTAGCTATATGCGAGCAGATGGAGGATCCAAGTGCAGCAAAGGGAATTGTAAAAAGAGATATAATTAAAATTGTAACTCCAGGAACCTATACTGATGCTAGCTTTTTAGAAGAAAATAAAAATAATTATGTAATGAGTATATATTTAGATAAAAGCACAGGTGATTTAGGAATTTGCTTTGCAGATATATCAACAGGAGAGTTTTACTGCACTGAATCCCAGTACAATGAGGCTGTTTTAGCTGATGAAATTTCAAAGTTTTCTCCAAAGGAAATATTATTGACAAAGGGGATTAATGAAAGTATCACAGCTTTAATTAAAAATAGATTTGGTATTCTATATACTGAAAAAGAAGAAGATTTTTTTATAGATAATGCAGCTTCTAATATGCAAAATAAATTTTCAAATACAAATATTGAAGATTTTAAAACCTGCATAGTTTTTTCTGGTAATGGCCTGCTTAATTATATAATGGAGACCCAAAAACAAAATTTATGTAATATAAGCGAAATTCAATATTATAGCATTCAAGAGTATTTAAATATAGATATTAATTCTAGAAAGAATTTAGAGCTAACAGAAACCCTACGGGATAAAAGCAAAAAAGGCTCGCTCCTTTGGGTACTTGATAAGACAAGTACAGCAATGGGGGCAAGACAATTGAGAAGATGGGTGGAACAGCCGCTTGTATCAAAATTAAGGATAGAGGCAAGGTTAAATGCTGTTGAGGAGCTTACTAAAAATTTATCATACCAAGAAGACTTAAGAAGTGAATTAAGCAGCGTATATGATATTGAAAGAATAGTAGGAAAGATAGCTTCTAAAAGTGTTAACGCAAAGGAATTAATAGCCCTAAAAAACTCACTAGGCAAAATACCAGGTATCAAGGATATATTGATAAAATTTAATTCACCTATGCTGATAAGTATTTGGACAGAAATAGATGAGCTAAAGGATTTATACGAACTTTTAGACATATCCATATTAGATAGCCCAGCTTTATCAATAAAAGAAGGTGGCATAATAAAGGAAGGCTATAATAGCAGCGTAGATGAACTGAGAGAAGCAAAGGCTCATGGTAAGGAATGGATTGCTTCTTTAGAGAGTGAAGAAAGGGAACATACTGGAATTAAGTCATTAAAGGTTGGATATAATAAGGTTTTTGGATACTATATTGAAATAACCAATGCAAATAAGAATTTAATACCAGAGGGAAGATATATTAGAAAGCAGACTCTTGCTAACGCTGAACGATATATAACTCCTGAGCTTAAGGAAATGGAAGATAAAATCTTAGGTGCAGAAGAGAAGCTTATAAATTTAGAATATGAACTATTTACTTCTGTAAGAGATTCAGTGGAACTGCATATTGAAAGAATGAAGCGTACAGGAAAGCTTTTAGCTGAGATTGATTGCCTGGTTTCCCTGTCCCTTGTTGCTTTAGAAAATAACTATTGCAAACCGGAAATAAACGAAAACGGAATAATAAAAATAGAAGAAGGAAGACACCCTGTTATAGAAAGAATGCTTCCGAGTGGAACCTTCGTTTCTAATGATACAATGCTGGATACTGTGGAACAATCACTTTTATTGATAACCGGACCAAATATGGCAGGAAAATCAACTTATATGAGACAGGTTGCTCTTATAACTTTGATGGCTCAAATAGGCAGTTTCATACCAGCTAAAGCGGCATGCATATCTATTTGCGACAGAGTATTTACTAGAATAGGGGCCTCTGATGACCTGTCTGCAGGAAAGAGCACATTTATGGTTGAAATGTGGGAGGTTTCTAATATATTGAGCAATGCTACTAATAGGAGCTTGGTTCTATTAGATGAGGTAGGAAGGGGAACCAGCACCTATGATGGGCTTAGTATAGCCTGGGCTGTTATAGAATATATTTGCAATTCAACGAGCATTAAATGTAAGACACTGTTCGCTACTCATTATCATGAACTTACAAAACTTGAGGGGATGATTAAAGGAGTTGTAAACTACTCTGTGGCTGTTAAGGAAATAGGAAGCGACATAGTTTTCCTTAGAAAGATAGTAAAAGGCGGTGCAGATCAATCCTATGGCATTGAAGTGGCTAAGCTTGCAGGACTTCCAGACTCTGTTATAATTAGAGCTAAAGAGCTTTTGATATCCTTGGAATATAAGAACAACTTAAACTCAATGGACGAAAATAGCTACAAGCTTAAAGCTTCAAGCAAGAAGAGCAGTAGTGAAGCTAGTGGTGAGGCTGCAGTAGATAAGGCAGGTAAAGCTAAGCAGGTTAGTTTCGCCGACTTAGAAAAGGATGCATTTATAAATGAAATAAAGGCGCTGGATATATTAAACCTTACACCCATGGAAGGGTTCAATAAATTGTTCGAACTTATAAGCAAGGCTAAATCTATTTAATTTGAAGGTGATAGATTGAAGAGAATTAATATATTGGATGTAAATACTTCAAACAAGATAGCTGCAGGTGAAGTTGTAGAAAGACCTTCTTCCGTGGTTAAAGAGCTGATTGAAAACAGCCTGGACGCTAATGCTAAAATTATAATTGTAGAGATAGCTGAAGGTGGGCAAAAGTATATAAAGATTACAGACGATGGCGATGGAATACACCCGGAAGATATTAAGAAGGCATTTTTGCCTCATGCAACAAGCAAAATAAAAGACATTGAAGACATCTATTCAATAAATACTTTTGGTTTTAGAGGAGAGGCACTAGCTAGTATTGCGTCTGTTTCAAATACCATACTTAAAACCCGCACTGCCGATTCTGATTATGGCAAGGAAATATCTATATCTGGTGGTCGTGTTAATCATTTGACAGATAGTGCTTGTAATGTGGGTACCAGCATTGAGGTAAGTGATTTGTTTTTCAATGTTCCTGCAAGATTAAAGTTTATGAAATCACCCCAAAGGGAAGCTGCGCTAATAATTGATATAGTAGAAAGATTAGCGTTGGTAAATTCTAAGGTATCCTTTAAAGTATTTAATAATAGCAATAAAGTTCTTACAACTTTTCCAAGCGACAAGGTAACTGATACTATAAGAGCTATTTATGGAAAAAGCATTTATGAAAATATAATACCTATAGAAAAGCATTCGGATATTGCATCGGTACATGGATATATTGGAAATGCTGAAATTAGTAGGGGAAGCAGAAATAATCAAAGTATATTCGTAAATAATAGATTTATTAAAAACAAACTTATTACAACTGCAGTGGAAAATGCTTTTAAATCTTTTTTAACAATAAATAAGTATCCTTTTTTCGTTTTGTTCATTGAAATTTTTCCGGAGTTGATCGATGTAAATGTGCATCCGACAAAATCCGAAATTAAATTCAAGGACGAGAGACTTATATTCAAGCTTATTTTTGACGCTGTGCATGAAGCTATTCGTAAAAGTCTAAAGGATTCTTTTGAAATTGAGCCATTAAATCTAAACAATTTTGAGAGAGACGAAAAAGTTAATGCTCAAAATATAGTCCAGATTCCAATAGATTTAAAAAGCGATTTACAGGAAAATTATTATAGAATACCTGCAGAAACAGGTTATAATGGTACTAGTAACTTCCTTGAGCACCATCCAGTATCACAACACTATGGCATTCAAAATGAAGACTCCTTGGAAGCTACTGTTAACCTACAGCAGGTTCCGTGCTCATTATCTGAAAAAGAAAGTATTACTGATGCATGCAATGGTCATGAGACAAAATTTCCGCTCTTGAATGTTATTGGTCAATTTAATGACACATATATATTAGCGCAAGGTGGAGAGGAGTTATTCATAGTTGATCAGCATGCAGCTCATGAAAAAATACTTTTCGAACAGTTTTCAGATAGTGTGAAAACTCGAGAGGTTTTAGCTCAGATTTTAGCTACTCCAGTCGTAATTGAATTAAGTACGGAAGATTTTGTACTTTATTCTGAGAACAGTGATATATTTAAAACTACTGGATTTAACATTGACATTTTTGGACAGAATACTATAAGTATAAGAGAAGTACCTATTATACTAGGAAATATTGAGATAAAAACCTTGTTTTTAAGTATTATAGATAATTTAAAATCTATGGGTAGCGGGGAAGCTGCTGAAGTAAAGTATGATAAGATTGCCAGACTTGCTTGCAAATCTGCTGTCAAAGCAAAGGATAAGCTTTCTATACCTGAAATGAAGGCATTAATTGATAAATTAAAGTATATCAAGGAACCATTTACTTGCCCTCATGGAAGGCCAACCATTATTAAGGTTACATTAAACGAGCTTGAGAAGAGATTTAAAAGAATACAATAATACCTGCTAGTACGGAAGGAGAAACAGCTTGAAGAATTTGCTTATTCTCGCAGGACCTACTGCTGTAGGCAAAACCTCTATATCTATAGAGCTTGCAAAAAGATTAAAGGGTGAGATTATATCTGCTGATTCAATGCAAATTTATAAACATATGAATATTGGTTCCGCTAAAATAATGAAAGAGGATATGCAAGGCATTTCTCACCACTTAATAGACTTTATAGAACCACATAAGGAATTTAGCGCCGCTGAATTTAAAAAACATGCAGAAAAGACTATTGATGAAATACTTAAGAGAAAAAAACTACCAATATTGGTTGGTGGAACAGGGCTGTATATAAATTCATTAATATACAATTATGGTTTCACTAAGGCTGATAAGGATGAAAATTATAGAAATTTCCTTGTGGAGCAAGCAGAAAAATTCGGCAAGGAATATGTTCACAGCTTACTTAAACCTGTAGACATAGAATCCTATAATAGGTTATATCCGAATGATATAAAAAGGGTTATAAGGGCTCTAGAGGTTTATAAGCTTACAGGAAAGACTATAAGCGAGTACAATAATAATGAAGATATATATAATATACCCTATAATATATATTATTTTGTTTTAACTATGGACAGACAAAAGCTTTATAATCGAATAAATGATAGAGTTGATAAAATGATTGAAGAAGGTCTAGTTGAAGAGGTTATTAAACTAAAGAAAATGGGATATAATTCAGATATGCAAGCTATGAAGGGCATAGGTTATAAAGAGATATTATTCTATTTGGATGGCAAAATTACCTTAGAAGAGGCCGTAGATATGATTAAGCAAGGAACAAGGAACTATGCTAAAAGACAGCTTACTTGGTTTAGAAAGGATGCTAGAGCAATCTGGATAAACAAGGATGACTTTAAGAGCGAAGAAGAAATTATTGAGCATATTATTGATAAACAAAGTCTATTAAAGAATTTATAAAATTTAAAGCAATTTTATAAACTTCATAGAATATTTTAATTAAATAAATTTTATTTGGAGGGGAATGTAATGAATAAAACAGCTAACAATTTACAAGACATATTTTTAAATGGAGCAAGGAAAAGCAAAATACCTGTTACCATATATTTGACAAATGGATTCCAAATAAGAGGTTATGTAAAGGGATTTGATAGTTTTACAGTAGTTTTAGATTGCGATGGGAAGCAAATGCTTATTTATAAGCATGCCATTTCAACAATAACTCCATTAAAGCCAATACTTTTTAACAATCAAACTGGAGAAGAGGAGTTAATTTAAGCAATACATAAAAAGATAGGTAAATAATTGCCTATTCTTTTTTATGTGTTAATATTATTTAATAATTTTTTTGTTTTATTTTGTGGAGGTTTTACTTAATGCTAGATATTACAGTTCAATTTTTAAAGGATAATTATAGAATTAATGATATAGTTTTAGATTTATATAACAGAGCTTTAGAGAATATTAAAGGCGAATTTGAATATTATGATGAGGTTAGAGAATATAATCAATTGAAGATATTAAATGCTATGCAGCAGGAGAGGATTAGCGATTCTCATTTCACTAATTCTTCTGGCTATGGTTATGGCGATATTGGAAGAGACGCTTTAGATAGGGTATATGCAAGAATATTTAACTGTGAAAGTGCCTTAGTTAGGCCGCATTTCGTCAATGGAACACATGCAATAGGGGCAGCCTTGTTTGGTAATCTAAGACCTGGTGATACTATGCTTACTCTGTGTGGAACTCCCTATGATACCTTGCACAATATTATAGGAATAAATGAGAGCTGCAACATTGGCTCCCTTCGAGAGTATGGGGTAAATTACAAACAAATAGATTTAGATAATGGTAGTGTAGATCTAGATGCCATAAAGAGGGAGTTAGAGCTGGATAAAACTATTAAACTAGTACATATTCAGAGATCTACTGGGTATGGATGGAGGAAGTCATTACAGGTTTCCGAAATAGGAGAGATAATTAGCTTTGTAAAACAAATTAACCCTAATGTTATTTGCTTTGTTGATAATTGCTATGGTGAATTAATTGATAAAATTGAACCGACAGATGTTGGCGCAGATTTAATAGCTGGTTCTCTAATAAAAAATATTGGAGGAGGCATAGCTCCAACTGGCGGATATGTAGCAGGCAAGCAAAGATATGTTGAACAAGCTGCCTATAGACTTACTATTCCTGGAATAGGAGGGGAGTGCGGCTCAACCTTTGGTGTTATGAGGCTTTTATTTCAAGGATTATTTTTTGCGCCTCATGTATCTATCGAGGCTGTTAAAGGCGCAATTTTCTGCTCTAGAATAATGGAACTTGCTGGTTTTGATGTGCTTCCTAAGTTTAGCGATAAGAGGAGCGACATAATCCAAGCTGTTAAATTTAATGATAAAAATAAGATGATCAATTTTTGCAAAGGAATTCAAGCAGGTTCGCCTGTGGATTCTTTTGTGCAGTGTGAGCCATGGGATATGCCAGGGTATGAAGATCAGGTAATTATGGCAGCAGGCGCCTTTATACAAGGAGCTTCAATAGAATTATCTGCGGATGCACCTATAAGAGAACCTTATATAGCATATCTTCAGGGAGGATTAACCTTTGATCATGCAAAAACAGGAATACTTATAGCTTTATCAAAAATACTAAAGTAAATTAAAAAAGAAGGAAAGATTTCCTTCTTTTTTAATACACTCTATAAATACCAACCAGTTTGCCAATTATTTGACAGTCATTTACAATGATTGGTTCCATGCTGCTGTTTTCGGGCTGTAGCCTTATATGATCCTTTTCTTTAAAAAATCTTTTTAAGGTAGCCTCATTATCAATGAGCGCAACAACTATTTCGCCATTTTCTGCAGTTTCTACCTTTTCTATAATAGCCAAATCTCCATCTAAAATCCCAGCCTCAATCATACTTTCTCCTGAAATATTAAGCATGAATAGATCCTTATTGCTTCTAACATAATTTAAAGGTATTGAAAAGGTATCTTCAATATTTTCAACTGCGAGAATAGGCTGACCTGCGGTTACCTTTCCAACCACAGGGATATCAATTATTTCGCGTTTTGTAACACTATCCTTGATAAGCTCTATAGCCCTTGGTTTAGTAGGATCTCTTCTAATAAGTCCTTTCTTCTCTAGTCTTTCTAAATGTCCATGTACAGTAGAAGTAGATCTTAGTCCCACCGCTTCGCAAATTTCTCTAACAGAAGGAGGGTAACCTTTATCAAGAACATAATTTTTCATAAATTCGTAAATTTCAACTTGTTTATTTCGTTTGCCTTCTATCACGAATTAACACCTCACAATCATTTAATTGATTATATCATAAGTTGTTAATAAAATCAAACTAGTGTTCTGTATATGATATTGATTTATTATAAGTGATTTGCTATAATTGCTTGAGTAAATGGAGAAAAAATTGTGAGGTGGCACATTTTGATAAAAACCTGTATTTTTAATAAGGAATTTAATCGCACTGATTGTGGTGAATGCTACAGATGTGATTTGAGTTCAAATAAGAAATGTAATAATTGCGGCCAATGCTTGAAGCTTGAAGGATATGATATAAAAGCTATAGAAATAGATGATATTTATGAAAACCAAAAGGATTTAATGGATTATGAAGAACTGGATGATTTGCATAATGATTCTAATGAATTAATAAGCGAGCATGATGAGCTTTGGGAGTATATAGATGATAATATAGAGCTTAAGGGGCTAGAAATATCAGAAGATGAAACAACTCTATTTGAACAGTTCCCAGGGCTATTGGTATATAAAAAAATCAAATGAATACATATATGAATACATAGGACGAGAAAAAAGGGGAGTGGGAGTAAAGGAGTTTCTCCTTTACTCGTTTAATGGATTTGATTTAACTGCTTCTCTTAATCTCTCGTCATCCACGTGAGTATAAATCTGGGTAGTAGAAATATTCTCGTGCCCAAGAATTTTTTGCAAGCTTCTTATATCAACATTACCGTGCTTGTACATTAAAGTTGCAGCGGTGTGTCTTAATTTATGTGGAGTATATTTTGTTTTATCTAATCCAGAAGCTTGAATGTATTTTTTTACTATTACTTCAACAGTTCTTTTATTTATTCTGCATTTTCTTTCGCTTATAAAAAGAGCATCTTTATGATCTTCAAGTTTCTCCATTTGAGACCTTTCAACCATATACTCAGAAATAGCCCTAAGGCAAGCCTTATTTAAATAGACAGTTCTTTCCTTATTACCTTTACCTATAATTGTCAAGGTATCTTCTTTAATGCTTGAAATATTTATGCTGCATAATTCTGAAAGTCGTAACCCGCAATTTAGAAATAATGTAATTATGCAGAAGTCTCTTTTATTATGTTTATATGTTTCGTCTATTGAGCTCAATAAATTTTTACTTTCATCCAAAGTTAAATAAATTGGATTTCTTTTATTAATTTTGGGGCTTTCCAAATCCGAAGCTGGATTTTCGTACAATATCCTTGTTTTTGAATATAAATATTTAAAAAATGATTTTATAGAAGCAACTTTTCTCGCCCTTGCGTAAGAGCTGTTTTCTCTGTTATTTTCTACATAAGATAAAAAAGCATATAAGTCTGGCAATTTTATATTTCTTATAAAATCGTCATTAATATCGCTTATAACAATGCTACTAAAATCAAAATTATTAGGGCATAATCCCTTAAAAAGCTTTAAAAATCTAAAAAACATTGTTAAGTCTATTTTATAGCCATCTATGGTATTGTGAGATTTTCCTCTGATTACAGATAAATAATTTAAGAATTCTCTTAGTCGATCGGGAGTATCACTGTAATTATTGTATGAATAACTGTCGCGTTTAGCGGATGCAATTGTTTCATTTATTTTTTTTGAATCTGTATTTGAAGCTGCAATCCTCTGAGCTGAGTGTCTGTCTCGATTTATTCCAAGATCTTTAAAAATGAGTTGAATTTGCCTTACACTTACATTAAATATTTTAGCCACATCCGCGGTAGTATAGTTATTTTTGTATAATTTATAAAAGTCTTCTATTTTTGATGCGTATGCTTTATCTTTTAACTTAAAAGATAAATTATTTATATATTCTGTTTCGCAGCTTGTCATTTGGGTACTAGCTAAAATATTCTGTATATCAATATTATAAACAATTGATTCGTATCTATTTCTCATGCAAATTTCACCATCCCTAAGCATTATTATATCATACCCTATTTCGCTGGTAAAGCACATTCTAATAAATGTATATTTAGCGAAATAACTTATAGCGAAATTGACCTTGCTAAACTAAACTATAATACCTTATATCTTTTGTTATATATTATTGCGCAAAAGATATTATAGTACATTCAATAAATGACTTGTAAAATTCAAACTCTTCAAAACGCCCTACAACGTGATTATTTCCCAAAACTGATGTAGTAGGTCCAAAGAACTGTATTATTGCTCAGCAGGCTTTATATTGAGTTTATGATACACAGTGGGGGTATAAAGACAAAATAGAGTATAAATTCTATTATACTCTATTTTAAAGTCCTATATTAAACTGTTAAATTATAATCTAAACCTAGTAAGTGTTTATTTTCTTCCATTAGTGGGTTAATGTAATTTTCTATAAAGTCCTCAACTTGTCCTGGAGCTCTTCCTATAAAATTAACAGGATTTAAAATGGATAGAATTTCTTCTATAGTCATATTAAATGAAACATCTACTGCTATGCGTGATAGTAAATCATTCTCTAAACCGTGCATTTTTATATTTTGGGCTGCTTCCATTGAGTGGATTCTTATTCTTTCATGCAACTCTTGCCTGTCTCCTCCTCTTTTTACAGCTTCCATAAGGATAGTTTCAGTAGCCATAAAAGGTAGTTCGCTATTAACATGTGATGCGATAACTTTATCATACACCACTAATCCTTTTGAAATATTAATATATATGTTGAGCACACCATCTAATGCTAAAAACGCTTCAGCTACAGAAATACGCTTATTTGCAGAGTCATCTAAGGTTCTTTCAAACCACTGAGTAGATGATGTAATGGCAGGATTTAATGAATTAACTATAACATATCTGCATAGTGCACTTATTCTTTCACTTCTCATAGGATTTCTTTTATAAGCCATTGCAGAGGAACCTATTTGATTCTCTTCAAAGGGTTCTTCTATTTCTTTCATGCTTTGAAGAAGTCTTAAGTCATTACTAAATTTATATGCGCTTTGAGCGATTTCTGAAAGAGTATTCAAAATAATAGAATCTAGTTTTCTTGGATAAGTTTGACCTGTCACAGGATAACTACTATCAAAACCCATTTTTTTAGTAAGGATTTCATCGAGTTTCCTCACTAATACTTCATCATTATTAAATAAGCTCATAAAGCTAGCCTGCGTTCCTGTAGTGCCCTTAACTCCTCTAAATTTCATAGTACTGATAACAAAATTTAGATTTTCTACGTCCATTAAAAGATCCTGCATCCAAAGAGTAGCTCGCTTGCCAACAGTAGTTAATTGAGCCGGCTGCAGATGAGTGAATCCTAAGGTAGGTACTGACTTGTATTTTAAAGCAAATATTTTAAGATTATTAATGATATTAATAATCTTTGCTTTAGTTATATTCAAGGCCTCTTTCATTATTATTAAATCCGTATTGTCACCAACATAGCAGCTTGTAGCTCCTAAGTGAATTATACTTTTAGCTGAAGGACACTGAAGTCCATATGCATAAACATGACTCATTACATCGTGTCTAGTTAAGCGCTCTCTCTTTTCAGCATCTTCATAATTTATGTTATCTATATTATCTTTTAACTCTTGAATTTGCTTATCACTTATATTTAACCCCAATTCCTTTTCGCTTTCAGCTAAAGCCAACCAAAGCCTTCTCCAAGTTTTAAACTTCATGTCATCAGAAAAAAGATATGACATTTCTTTTGATGCATACCTAGTATTCAGTGGTGAACTATATTTGTCTCTCATAGAAATACCTCCGTATATAATCAATTAATTTAGAATAATAATTCATATTATACCATACATTTATATTATATATTATATATTTGTTCGTAAAAATTCAAATTTATTTATGTTCTTATTTTTGCATTGAAGAAATATATTTATTATGAATGAATATTCATAAAGGAGGAAATATGTATAAATTAAGTTTAATTGACAAATTATCATTTTTATTTGTCATTATCGGAGCAATAAATTGGGGATTGTTTGGTTTATTTAACTTAGATTTACTTGAAGCTATTCTTGGTGGAAAACTTCAGGTAATAACAAGAATAATCTACATATTAGTTGGAATTTCAGGAATTAATCTGCTATTAATATTGATTAAGGCTAAAAAGGTAAAATATAAATAAAAGGCTCAAATGAGCCTTTTATTTATTCTTCAAGAGATTCTATTAATTTAACAACCTCTTCAACAGCCAAGCTTTCATCATCGCCTGATGCAATTACTTTTACGGTTGAATTTTTTGTAACTCCCAATGATAAAACACCTATAAGGCTTTTAACATTAGCTTTTCTTCCGTTAAATTCTATGCTTACGTCTGACTTAAAGGATGATGCCTTTTTTACTAATAAAGTCGCTGGCCTAGCATGTAACCCAGTGGCATTTTTAACTAAAACTTCTTTAGTTACCAATCTATATCACCTCTACTATAAAAATAACTAACATTATTATTATAGCATTAATATTATTTAATACAATGCTAAATTTTTTATTTTAACTTAATTTTCGTAAGCATATCTTCATTTTTAACATTTTATAGCATTTTATTTATTATAAGCTATAGGCTATTTAAGAAATGTTCAATCCTATTTAAACCTGTCTCTATATTTTTTATTGAAGTGGCATATGATAATCTAATATAACTATCCACGCCAAATGCACTCCCTGGAATAACTGCAACCTTTTCTTCATCCAGCAAAATCTCTGAAAATCTTAAAGAGCTGCCAATAAGTTCACCGTTATAGAGCTTATCTAAAGCTTTTGATATATTAACCATAACATAAAAAGCTCCACTTGGTTTTAGACATGAAACATGTTTAAAAGTATTTACTCTTTCAACCATATAGTCTCTTCTTTTCTTAAACTCATTAATCATGTATTTTATCGTATCCTGACTACCTTTCAAGGCCTCAACTGATGCATATTGAGCTATTGAATTTGCATTGGAAGTCATATGACTTTGAATATTAGACATTAATTTTATTATTGTTTCATTTCCCGCTGCAGCATAACCAATTCTCCAGCCAGTCATTGCATAAGACTTAGACATTCCATTTATCACAATTGTTCTATTATAAGCGTCTTGTGAAAGCTTGGCGATACTTGTATGCTTTTCATTATCATAAATTAGTTTCTCATAAATTTCATCAGAAATAATTATTAGATTATTTTCACGAGAAAACTCTGCAATAGCAAATAACTCTTCCTCAGAATAAACTGTACCTGTAGGGTTATTTGGACTATTTAATATTATAGCCTTACTTTTACTTGTAATAGCCGCTTCTAGAGCATCAATTGTATATTTAAAGTTATTTTCTTCCTTTGTTTCAACAAATACAGGTACCCCATCTGCTATTTTGACTAATTCAGGATAGCTAACCCAGTAAGGCACAGGTATAATTACTTCATCACCTGGGTTAAGTATTGCTTGAAGTGCATTCGCTAGACACTGCTTAGCACCTGTTGAAACAATTATTTGAGATGGTAGATAGCTCAAGCAATTATCGTTTTTAAATTTCTCTGCTATTGCTAATTTTAACTCATTTATTCCTGAGGCTGCAGTGTATTTGGTTCGACCTTCTTTAATAGCCTCTATAGCCGCAGATTGAATGTTTTCAGGCGTATTAAAATCCGGTTCTCCTGCGCCAAAACCGATAACGTCTATCCCCTCAGCTTTCATTTTTTTCGCTTTTGCATCTATTGCTAGAGTAATAGATGACGATATTTGTTCAGCTTTACGTGAAAAAATCATTTTAAATCCTCCAAATATTAAATATGCTTTGCTTTTATAAATTTATTGGTTAGATTTTCATCTATACCATATGTACCAATAATTGCTTCAGTTTCTGAAAGCGACCCGTGGCAATCACTTCCTCCTGTAATTAAAAGCGAATATTTTTTTGCCAAATTATAATAATCATTTGTTTGCTTCAAAGAATGAGAAGGATGAAAAACTTCAATACCCTTAAGCCCATATACTTTAAATTCTCTTATTAATTCTTCATTATATATTCCTTTGTATATTTCACCCGGATGAGCCAAAATAGGCACGCCATTACTATTAATAATAAGTTTTAGAGCATCCTTATAGTTTACCTTATACCTAGTTACATATGCAGGTTTACCTTTTATCAAGTATTGTTGAAAGGCCTCTTTTGTACTATTAGCATATCCCTTGCTAACTAAAGTCTTAGCTATATGGGGTCTTCCTATAGATATTCCTTCTTCCATAACTTCTTCATAATAAATATTAATACCCAGGGAATTCAGTTTGGCTATAATCTCTTTAGCCCGATTCACACGGCCTTCTCTAGTATCATCAAGTAATTGTTTTAAGCCTTTATTATATATATTTATAAAGTAACCAAGAATATGGATTTCTCTGTCCTTAAACTCGGTACTAAGCTCTAACCCTGGAATAATAGCAATATTATATTTTTTCGATAATTCTTCAATACAATATTGAGAATCAACTGTGTCATGATCAGTAATAGATATATAGTGCAATCCTTTTTTTGAGGCTGCACTAGCGATCTGATCCGGCCACAGCATGCCATCTGAATATCGAGAATGGATATGTAAATCTGAAAACTGCATGTTTAACACCTATTTTTCAAAAAATGAAGGATAACATTCACTTTAATAATAATATATCATTTAGTATCCCTAATGTAAATGTTTTTATCATTTGTTTCGAAAATTTATTTAGTCATATTTAAGAGATTTATCATTATACTAATTATTATTAAATACAAAAAGCTGCTGACTATTCATCAGCAGCTTGATTTTCTATTTTGCATACTCAATGGCACGGGTTTCCCTAATTACGTTTACCTTAATCTGACCTGGGTATTCTAGCTCACTCTCTATCTTTTTAACAATATTTCTAGCTAGTTCTACTGAGGCAGCATCATCAACTTCATCAGGTTTAACCATAATTCTAATTTCTCTTCCTGCTTGGATAGCAAATGATTTATCTACACCTTCACAAAGGTTTGCTATTTCCTCTAACTTTTCCAATCTCTTAATATAAGCCTCTAAAGTTTCTCTTCTAGCACCAGGTCGAGCAGCTGATATAGCGTCTGCAGCCTGAACCAATACAGCCTCCAGGGATTGGAATTCTACGTCGCCATGATGTGCACCAATGGCATTTACCACTAGAGAGGACTCGTGATATTTTTTTGCAATTTCAGCACCGATTAAAGCATGTGGACCTTCTACCTCATGATCAACTGCTTTACCTATATCATGAAGCAAGCCGGCTCTCTTGGCTAAAGCAACGTCTAACCCTAATTCAGCAGCCATAAGTCCAGCTAAATAAGAAACCTCTATAGAATGTTTAAGTACATTTTGACCATAGCTAGTTCTGTACTTTAGCCTTCCTAAAAGTCTTATTAATTCTGAATGAAGACCATGTATACCTGTTTCGAAGGTTGCTTGTTCTCCCTCTTCCTTAATATGATTTTCAACTTCTTTTTTAGCTTTTTCAACCATTACCTCAATTCTAGCAGGATGGATTCTACCATCTACGATTAACTTCTCTAATGCTATTCTATCAACTTCTCTTCTAATTGTATCAAAACCAGAAAGAATTACTGCTTCTGGAGTATCATCAATAATTAAATCAATTCCTGTTAAGGTTTCAAGAGTTCTTATATTTCTTCCCTCTCTGCCTATAATTCTTCCCTTCATTTCATCGTTAGGAAGTGCAACAACATGAACTGTTGTCTCTGCAACGTGATCAGCAGCACACCTTTGAATAGCGCATGTGATTACCTCTCTTGCTCGCTTATCAGCTTCTTCTTTAGCTTTTGTTTCTATTTCCTTTACTAACATGGCAGCATCATGTTTTACTTCTTTTCTTACTTCATCTAACAATATTTGCTTAGCTTCTTCAGTTGTTAGACCAGACAATCTCTCAAGCTCTTCTCTCTGCTTTGTATAAAGCTCTTGAATCTGAGCTTCTAAAGATTGCATTTCCTGCTGCTTTTTGTTTAAACTTTCATCTCTTTTCTCAAGCATGTCACCTTTTTTATCTAATAATTCTTCACGTTGAATTAATCTTCTTTCAAGTCTTTGAATCTCATTTCTTCTATCCCTAGACTCTTTTTCAAAGTCGGCTCTAAGTTTATGAACCTCTTCTTTAGCCTCTAAAACGGCTTCTTTTCTTAGTGACTCAGCTTCTTTTGATGATTCTTCAACAATTCTTTTTGCTTCTTCCTCTGCTTGTGAAATTTTCGCATGAGATATATTTTTTCTTACATAAACTGTAACAGCTAAAGCTATTACAATAGTGATTATAATGCCAATGATTAAAAAAATTAATTGTAAATCCGAATTAAAATTCAATCTCGACACCTCCTTTGCTTTTTTCATATAATTTAGTTATAATATTAAAGCTTAAAAAGGTGTTATATTTATTAAATTGGCATGAACTTGAATATGCTAAACCAGTATTTGTATTCTATTTTATATTAGTTTCTATACTATGTCAAGGTGATTAAAATGTTATTGATAGATAAATATATTAAAATAAAAGCAAGACTAGCTTGCTTTTATTTCTCACCTTTTTTCTTAATTGAAGTATCATCATTAGTGGCCGCAACTTGAGCTATTGGAAGATTATACTTCTCCCTTATTTTATTTTCTATCTCAATCAAAGTATCCGCATTTTCCTTTAGGAACTGTTTTGCATTTTCTCTTCCTTGACCAAGTCTAGTGTCTTTATAAGAGAACCAAGCTCCGCTTTTTTGCACAATTTCTTCTCTAACACCAACGTCAAGAATATTACCTTGCCTTGATATGCCTTCGCCGTACA
>CAZMQY010000005.1:14070-32329 GCA_964568335.1 uncultured Clostridium sp. | reverse complement strand
TCTCGATTTGAAGAAGAACTTCTTTAGGGAAGACAAGAAGCCATTATCTTCACTTTCTAGAGACATCAATGGAACCTCTTCACCAGTAATTCTTCTTGCAATATTTTTAAACGCCTGCCCTGATAAAGCCTTATCATCTAAAACAATAGGCTCACCTTTGTTAGTTGAAATAGTTACATTCTTATCATCAGGTACTACGCCTAAAAGCTTTACTGCCAAGCATTCTAATATATCATTTATGTCAAGCATATCACCGTTTTTGGTCATATCATAATTTATTCTATTTATAACTAGCTCATGTCTGTCAAGCCCTTTAGCATCAAGCTTGCCTATTACTCTGTCTGCATCTCTTACAGATGTAAGCTCAGGGTTTACAACTACAACAGCTCTATCTGCACCTACAACAGCATTTTCAAAACCCTGCTCAATACCAGCCGGGCAATCAATAATAACATAATCGAATTCATCCTTCAGCTGCTCAATGAGCTGAAGCATTTTTTTTGTGTCTATATCGTTTTTATCTCTAGTTTGTGCTGTTGGAAGCAGGAAAAGATTATTGAATCTCTTATCCTTTATCAAAGCAGATTTTAGCCTGCACCTATTTTCAATTACATCTACAAGAGTGTTTACAATTCTGTTTTCCAATCCCATCAAAACATCCAAGTTTCTTAGTCCAGTATCTCCATCAACTACTACAACCTTCTTTCCCATAGCAGCTAACGCAGTACCTATATTTGCTGTAGTTGTAGTTTTTCCAACTCCACCTTTGCCAGAAGTTATGACTATAGCTTCTCCCATATACTTTTACCTCCACATTCTTACTCTAAATAAATTTATTAAACAGGTAAGGCTCTACAATAATACTTCCATCCTTTACCTTTGCTATTTCTGGAAACTGCGGTTTTACTCCATCGTCCGGTGAACGGGTCATAATATCAGCAATCTGAAGTATTTCAGGTTGAAGGCTAAAAGCTGCTATAATAGCTTTATCATTTCCACCAAAGCCTGCATGGGCATGTCCTTTTAATGCGCCTAAAACTACTATGTTGCCTCCTGCAAATACCTCAGCACCTGGATTTACGTCACCAATAATCACCACATTACCTGAATAATTTATACTCTGTCCACCTCGAATAGTTTTTCTCAAAAATTTGGTGCGTCCTTCGTATATTCCTGAAAAAACTTTGCTAACTTTTTCTTCCTTATCTTCAAGAATGCAATCCTTTATCATAAACTCATCAAACAGTATATCTTTAAGTTTGCTAAGCTCTCGCTCACTTATGTATTTAAGCTCTGTAGTTATTTTAAGAGTGCAGCCTTTATAAAATTTTTTACCTCTAGAAAGCTTTTCCATAAGGGTTTCCAACATATCATCAAAATCCTTAAACTTATTCATGCTAATGACTGCGTATAATCCATCCTTGTTTCCTTTGATTTGAATTTTGTCGTCAACCATAACAAACCTCCAAAATAAGAGCATAACCTTATAGTATAATTCAACAAATTTTATTAAAATCCTTCTTAAATATAAAAAATTATAGATAAAAAAATAAAATTAGACGGATAACCCGTCTAATTTTATTAATTAATTGGTTTTGCAGTTACGTCAAAGGTAGGGGTATATCCCATAGCATCCAATTCTTCCTTAAAATAAGCTTCGTATATAGCTCTGGCTACTGGTGCAATATATCCTCCGTGACCACCGTCAAAAACTAATACTGCAACTGCAATCTCAGGCTTATCGTAAGGAGCAAAGCCTACATATACACCATAGGAGGTTCTACCTAAGGCATCCTGCTCTTTGCTGTAAGTTGCAGAACCTGTTTTACCTGCAGATTGAATTGGAAAATCCTTGAACACGTATCTTGCAGTGCCATCCTCTCCAGAGTTAACATCCTTCATTCCGGCTTTAACAGCTTCTACTGTAGAGGCTTTTATACCTGTCTTTTCTACTATTTCAGGTTTTGTTTCTTGTACAACATTACCTTCAGCATCTAGAATTTTGTCTACAAGATGCAAGCTATATCTGTTTCCTCCATTTACTATGGTAGCAATATAATTTGCAAGCTGTAAAGGTGTAAAATTGCTGGTACCTTGACCAATTGCAGCGTTGTACATGTTAAAGGGCATAGTACTTTGTGCTCGGCCATCCAATATGGTTATATAAAACATTTCATTTGCTATGGCTGCAATCTCCTGCTTAGATATATTTTTTCCCTTATATAGCGAGTCAGCTGAAATCAACTTATTTAAATAGTCAGTATATGCCTTTTTGACAGTATTCTCGCTACCGCCTTCTCTAATGAATTCCTTAATCTTTTCCTTGAACTCTGTCTTTATATCCTTTACCTGCTGGGTATCTCCATCGCTATCATACAGATAAATAGGGGTAAAGTATCCTATAACATTCTCCCCTTTTCCAGACTTTAAAATTTCCATGGTCTTATATAGATAATTTATAGCGAAGATATTCTTATTGCTGTAAGTATTAAAGACTTGCCCAAAGTTTTCGCCAATTTCAATTCCTGTGGAATATTTTGCATTAGGCTGCGGTTTTTCTCCAAGACCAAACTTCCACGCATATTGGGCAAGAATGTCGTCATTATATTTTTCTCTAAGCAGTTGCCCAACTCTCATAAAATATGGATTACTTGATACAGCTAAAGCCTTTCTTAAATCAACATTTCCATTACCAGCACCATTATCATAGAAGGTTGTTCTAAAGCCTTTTCCATCTTCAAATACTGAATAGTCATTAACAGTATCTGTTGGCTTTATTACTCCTGCTTCCAGACCTGCAACGGCAGTCATAGGCTTGAAGGTAGAACCTGGAGGAACAAGTGAATAAGTAGCATAGTTATATAAAGGCTTAGGAGCAAAGTCAAACTTATCCGTTCTTTTTTTAGTTTTTTCATTTATAGGAAATAGCTTATCTATTAATGCGCCGCTTAATCCTCTTGTTTTACTGTAAGCTTCATAGTCAGGATCAAAATATTTTTTATAGGCATCCGTAGAAAGACCTTTAGGGTCTGAAAAATCATTAGGGTTAAAGCCTGGTCTTGAAGCTAAAGCAAGTATTGCTCCAGTATTTACATCAATAGCAACTGCAGCACCTCTTGTTGCATTTGCTGTATTAACGTCCTTCCTTTTACTCTGCTTTTGTAAATCAAGCATTACCTTGTCTAAAGCTGTTTCAGCAGCATACTGTACATTTTTATCTATGGTAAGCTGAATAGTCTGACCTGCGGAAGGCTCTCTCTGGCCTAACTCTTCGATAACTCTCCCTTGTCTGTTAAGCTTAACAATTCTTCCGCCTTTAGTACCCTTTAGTCTATCCTCAAAGGCTCCTTCTATTCCTTGGATTCCAATATAATCTGTATTTACATCATAGCCCTTTTCTTCATACTTTCCGCTATTGTTAGACCCAATTTTAGATATATAGCCAACAACTGCAGAACCTAACTGTCCAAAAGGATAAAATCTCATAGGCTGCATTGAAATATCTATACCAGGTAGATCATTAAGCTTTTGATATATTATATATGCAGTTTCCTGCTTAATATCACTTGAAATGGTAACAGGCTTATAGCCGGAAAAACTCTGCATTTTTAGTGCATCCTTTACAAGTATATATCTTCTTTCAAGCTCTAACTGCTTTTCCTTAGGAAGCTTAGTGCTTTCAACCTTGCATTTATCTAATAGCTTAGTAAATATATCATCCTTTTCTGCTTTTTTTGAGGCTTTAATATACTGGTCAAGCATAATTTTTAGTTCATCGTCAGAAGCAACCTTATATTTGGAAGCTAGTTTTTCCAATGCCTCTTCAGGAGAGGATTTATACATGTTTATTATCTTCTTGAAGATACTCTCCGCAGAAACCTCATACTGTGCTACAAGAAAATTAAAGGTTTCTTCTGGTGAAATTTCTAGAAGCTTTTCATTAATAGCTTCTTCTTCTTCTTCAGTTAATTTATCTTTTTTGTCAGGATATAGCTCTCCCTGTACTTTTTCGTTGAGTCCTCTATCCCTTTTAAATCTAATCTCTAAGGCTTTTCTGGTATCCTCATCCTGAGCTTTAAACTCAAATCTAAAAGGGTTTATTTTTAATGCAAAGTCATCTTTTTGATTCTGCTTGTTGTCATCTAATATTTTAAAAACGATGTCCATAGTATCATAAAAATATTTTATGCTGTCCTCTGTTTCAGCAAAAGTAAGATTATAGCTCTGTACGCTTTTGGCAAACACTTCACCATTTTTATCTAGAATTGCTCCTCTTGGTGCAAATTCTTGAATTTCGGTTATAGCTTTAGTATTTGCCTTTTCCTTATACTCGTCAGCTTTTACTATCTGAAGTACCGCAAGCCTAGATGCAATACCGGTAAACACTATAATCACTATAAGCAACAAGGCGGTATATCTATTAAATTCTTTTTTTTTCTTTTTCATAGGTTCACCCTTCCTTTTATTTATTTATCGTAAAAGCTCCATTTTCTCTGCATATAATCCTTTTGGCACAACTTATATACCCATCTGTACATAAATACAGAAACTATCATGGCATATAGGCTATTATAAATAATATTTTCAAAAGGAATATGAATTTTTGCTATATATAGTATAACAAATACAATTATACCCTTTACCATGGTTAAAACAAAAGAGGAAACTATAGGTATAAGACTTTTTTCTTTAAATATTCCAATTCCTATAAAGCCTGCTGCTGTGCAAATGAGCATGTTGCTAAAGGTATTGATTCCAAAGGTTGTAAAAAAGTATATATCCTGAAAAAATCCTGAAAAAATACCAAGCCAAAGCCCTTCCCAGCTGCCATTTATTACAGAGTAGAATATTGAAAATATTAATAGTAAGCTTGGATAATAACCTCTTATTGCAAAAAAAGGAACAAGTGTGTTATCTAAAGTCAAAAACAACACACATAATAAAAATAAAGTAAATATCTTCTTCATAGCTTCACACCTTAATATTTAATATCTCTAATATCTTTTGGAACAACAACTAAAACCTGCTCTAGCTTATTAAAGTCTACATAGGGCTCAATAATAGCATTTTTCATTATCTTTCCTCTGTCCTCTTCTACATCAATAACTTGACCAATTCTTATACCCTTAGGATAAAGATTGCCGTAACCTGAAGTTAATATTACGTCTCCCGGCTTGACAGTTGAATCCAGCGGCAAATAATACAGCTTTGCAAGCAGTCTGTTTTCAGAGTCCTTATAGCCTTTTACTATACCGTTTGTTTCACTTGTGCTTTCTATCATACCGCTCACAGCAATATTTTCATTTGATATGGATTGGACTTCAGACCAATTTATTGCAGTAGAAGTTACTTGTCCAACCAAACCCTTAGAGGTAACTACCACCATACCTTTTTTAATTCCATCCTTAGTTCCTCTATCAATAATAAAACCACTCAAATAGTTGCCGCCGCTTCTTCCAATAATATTGCAGCCAATATAGTTATATTCCGAGCGCTGGTTTTTAAAATTCAACGCTTCTTTTAAAGTATCATTTTCTTTCACAAGAGTGTCATGCTCTAGAGCCTTCTGCTCAAGTTCATCATTTCTCTTTTTAAGCTCTTCATTTTCTTTTTTTATATCAGTAATATTAAATACAAAACTTAAAGAATCTTTAATGGTATATCCTGATTTATAAACAAACCTCTGAACTGAATTCAAGGTAGAACCTACACCACTCTCTACTAAGGACAAACGTTCCCTTTTCACACTTACACCTATTAGTATTAAAAAGCTAACTGACAGTATTAATATAGTTACTGCCAGTTTGTTCTTAAAAAATGTCATATTAATTACCTTTTTCTGCTAACTTTATCCACATTGTCTAAAGCTTTTCCTGCTCCTAGAGCAACGCAGTCAAGAGGTGATTCCGCTATGTGTACAGGCATATGTGTTTCGTGGTTTATTAATTTATCCAGTCCTTTAAGCATAGCACCGCCACCTGCAAGCATAATTCCCTTATCCATAATATCAGCGGCAAGCTCAGGTGGAGTTTTCTCTAAGTTTGTTTTTATAGCTTCTATTATTGATGCAACTGGTTCTCTAAGCGCTTCTCTAACTTCGCCCTCGGTAATATCAACGATCTTTGGTAGACCAGTGATTAAATCTCTTCCTTTAATCTGCAGAGTGCTTTCATTTTCTGATGGGAAGGCTGAACCTAATTCCATTTTAACAGCTTCTGCTGTTCTTTCTCCAATAGCTAAATTGTATTCTTTCTTTATATAGCTAATAATGGAGTTATCTAACTCATCTCCTGCTACCCTAAGTGATTTGCTTGTTACAATACCACCAAGAGAAATAACAGCAATTTCTGTGGTTCCACCACCTATATCTACAATCATGCTTCCAGTAGGTTCATTTACTGGAAGACCTGCTCCAATTGCAGCAGCCATTGGCTCCTCCATTAGCAGAACTTCTCTTGCTCCTGCCTGTTTAGTAGCTTCATCTATCGCTCTTTTCTCAACTTCTGTAACCCCTGAAGGAAAGCAAACTACTATACGTGGGCTGGTAAATGCGCTCTTAGGGCTAATCTTTTCAATAAACTTCTTAAGCATAGTTTGAGTTACATCAAAATCTGCAATAACTCCATCTCTCATCGGTCTTATAGCTGCAATATTGCCAGGTGTTCTTCCTATCATTTGCTTAGCTTCAAGTCCAACAGCAAGAACCTTTTTTGTATCATTATTAATAGCTACAACTGATGGTTCTCTTAAAAGTATTCCTTTTCCTCTCACATATATAAGTGTATTGGCAGTTCCTAAATCTATACCCATGTCCTTAGACATTCCGAAAAATCCCATTTAATTTTCTCCTTTCAAATTACAAAATACCTTTTTCTTTCATGCTAATATAACAGCCATTGCCTATTATTATATGATCTAGAAGCTCTATACCTAAAAGCTTTCCACATTCCTTTATTCTGTGAGTCAAGCTAATGTCTTCACTGCTTGGAACGGGATCTCCTGAGGGATGATTGTGACTAATAATAATAGAATTGCTGCTTTTCTTTATAGCCTCACAAAACAACTCTCTTGGATGAACAATTGAAGAATTTAGACTTCCTAAAGAAATATCCTTGATTGCGATAACTATATTTTTAGTATTCAACATAATCAACTTCAAGCATTCTTGTTTTAAATATCTCATGCTTTCCATAAGAAGCTCTGCAGCATCCTTAGGCTGAGAAATTTTATATTCATCACCGGAGCGAAAAGACTTAAATCTTTTTGAAAGCTCTCCCAAGGCTAATAGCTGGGCAGCTTTTGCTTCTCCAATTCCCTTTAACCTTAAAAACTCTTCGCAAGTGGAGGTCAAAAGTCCATTTAATCCGCCCGCTTCCTTTAGTATCCTATTGCTTAGATTGATTATGTTCTCATTAGAATTTCCTGTTCTCAAAATTATTGCAAGGAGCTCACTATTTGAAAGTGATTCAGCTCCATATCTAATAAGCTTTTCTCTTGGTCTCTCGCTATCTGGTAAATCCATAATTCTAAGTGCCTTTTCCATACAAATTGCTCCTTTTATAGATTTACCCCCATCTCCTTTAAAATATAATATAGTCTGTTAAGTGGAAGTCCTACAACATTATAATAGCAACCATGAATTTTTTCAACAAAAATACTGCCATTTCCTTGAATGCCATAAGCTCCTGCTTTATCCATAGGTTCTAAACTTGCTATGTATCTGTTGATTTGCTCCTCTGAAAGCTTTGAAAAAAACACTTCCGTGCATACTGAATCCACTCTTTTTTCACCTGTAACTGTATCAATAACAGCTACCCCAGAATATACCTTGTGAGAATTTCCACTTAAGCTCTTGAGCATATCATAAGCATCCTGCTCATTTTTTGGCTTACCTAGGACTTTTCCATTGTGAAAAACAATAGTATCAGCGCCTATAACCATATTCTTTCCTTGAATTCTTTCAGCAACCTCTCTTGCCTTTGAAAGAGCAAGTTCCTTTACATATTCATCACAATCCCCGTGAAAGTCAACAATGGTCTCATCAAAATTACTTATTTTAATTTTAAAATCTTCTAAAATTCTTTTTAGAAGTTCCTGCCTTCTTTCAGAAGCCGATGCCAAAACAAATTTCATTAGATCACTTCCTATTTTTACTAAAGCTTCCTATAAAGTAGTATTGCCATAATTACGCCAAGTATAGACATTAAATTAATATTAAAATTAATGCCAAAGGAAAGGCTTAGAACTTTTAGATCTAAAGTTAGTGGTTTAGGTGTTCCCACAGCGTATATATTCTTTAAAAACTGAAGAGCTTTGATGTTAACACCTAACAAGTCTCCTACCAAACTTCCGCATATGGCACCTAAAAATATAACAAAAATCAAAAATCCTGTACTTTTTTCTGAACCTCTCAATCTTATCCCCTACCTTGATTATACATCGTTTATAGTTTAACATTTAATAAAAATAGAAACAAGTATTTAGTAGATTATTTAAGAATTATTTAGAATTTTGGCTGCCATTGGCATTTCGAATAAAAAACACCTGAAATCAGGTGTTTTCACGTCTTATTTTCCGGATAATTTTTTTAAATAATTGTATAAAAAAGTATAGTATTCAGGAACTTTATTTTTTTCAATTTCGCTTGGAAGACTATTAATATGCACTTTAATCTCATCTAGTAAAGAGATATTTTTACTGTTTTTATCTACTTCTTTTAGATCAGCCAGCCATTTTTTTAGTTTCTCCGTTTCAATAGACTTTACGTCTTTATTGCTAAGCATTGACAGTACATCTAGTTCGGCATTTAAAGCTGCTATTATTGACTCATCGCAAAGACTATTAGAACTATTTATTTCGAAAAGCAACTTAGAGTTTGCAACGCCCTTTTCTGTTAGAAACTTCATCACATTTAAGCCTTCTTCCTCAATATATATGCCAAGAAGCACCCTTGTCCCATTTTGTTCCTGAACTGCAAAGGGATTCCCATAGGCGCTTAAATTATTTTTCGCCTTATCAACATTAGGACTTTCTTTGTACATACCTTCTTGCACAGCTATGTATTTAACTGTCTTCTTTGTTTCTTTGCTAACTACATCCACAGAATTATTTGGATTCACTGCTTCTTTCCTATCGCTTGAATTTTTAATAAGAAGATTTGATACTACAGTACCAATCAAAAGTGCAAAAATCAGTGTAGAAAATAAAACCGCTACTAAAATAATATTGTTGTTATTTTTTCTTTTCATATCATATCTTGTGTACTTCATTTTATCCCTCCATAATTTTAAGCATTAAATTAAATAAAATCTATACTATATTTAATACTATTTATAGAAGGACAATTTTATGATAAAAAAAACTCGGCAAATATTGCCGAGACCAACCATTATTTTAGTACTCTTTTCGCACCTACAAATCGAGATGCATAATAACCTTCAGATAAGCTGCTGATTATAACTCCACTTTTTGAGTTTCCAGCATGTATAAATCTTCCCCCGCCAATGTAAATTCCAACGTGAGAAATAGAACCATAAGTGTTAAAGAAAACCAAGTCGCCTTGTGCTAGATTGCTTTTACTCACCGCTTGGCCAACTCTATATTGACTGCTTGCTTGGTGATATAAGCTAACGCCAAACGCTTTATAAACGTATGAAGTAAAGCCTGAACAATCAAAGGCATTTGGTCCTGAAGCTCCCCAAACATATGGCTTGCCTAGAAACTTATAAGCATAAGTTACTACACTATTGCTGCCTTCTGGGGCCTTTGGTCCTGCTTGACCAACTCCACTTCCACCTCTGCTTAAAGAAGTCTTTGTTGATGTGTTGGTTCTTGAATTTTGACTTTGTACATTTCTTTGTGGAACTTTAATAACCTTGTCCGAGTTTAAGCTAGCTGAACGGACAACCACACCTGGCTGGTCTTTAATAGCTGCATCTGCCTTTACTTCGTAAGAGGTTAACTTAGAGGTTAAACCTATAGCTATTAGAGTAACAACAAAAATGAATGGCTTTGGTTTAGAAAAATTCATTCGTCTTCCCCCCTTCTTGCTTCCGGAGTTAGCTGACGGGTTCGGGTGAAGGTTCCCTACTGATTATTTTTATCAGATTAACCCCATATAACGGTTCCTCCGTACCTAAAAATAGGATTCAGCACAAACATATTATAATTTATTAATGGTTCCCATGTCAATGTAGTTTGACCATATTTCTATTATTATTCCATATCATGGTAAATTATGCTTCGTTTTTTAAGATCAGCATATCTTTATTCTGCTCATTAACGTTAAAAAAACCTTTAGATACCCTAATCAATCTATAGCCATTTTTGCTCCAAAATCTTAACATATCTCTATCCTGTTCACACACGCCAGTATAAAAATCATATATTCCAAACCCTTGATAAAAATAATTTTGAACAGCTTTAATAATCTCGCTACCTAAGCCTTTATCTCGATACTGCCCATCTACGAGAAAATACCAAAACCACACCTCGTTAGAATTTTTAAACTCTATTCTGCCTTTTAAAACACCTATAAGCTTTTGCTCTTTATTTATCTTTAAAAAGAATTCACCTTCACTAACATAATACTCTAAAAACCTCTCATAAAATTCTTTAAGCCTAAGGGGCTTTTCTTTATCTCTAAAATTACAACTCTGAAAATTAATCCATTGTTGTATGAGTATAATATCTTCTTTTTCTATACTGGAAATATTTACATCATCTATATTAATATTTATATCAAACATAAATTCACCTCTTAAATATTTTAAATTCTACAAACAATTTTAAAATCCTTTTAAATGCTTTTACTTTTCTCATAAAATATCGAGAGAAGTTATGTAAACATTTTTATTTAAGTATGTTATTATTTAAGTATACGATTAATGATTATTAATATTTTTGCATATAAAAGCTTAAATGTTATTAATTATTGTGGATTAAATAAATTACAGGAGGCTAATTATGATAGGTGTAAATGACAGCAAACTCTATAACAACTTACTGATTTTTAAGTTTAAAAACTATGAATTAGACTATCCCGAGGAAATAAAGGAAATTCTATCATACTCAACAAATGATGGCAATTTCAAAGAAACTGAAGTATTAAACACACTAGGCAAATGTGATTACAAAAAGATATTTACTGTAGGACTTGGTTCAACAGAGGAATTTAATTCTGTAAGGCTTATGAAGGCATTAGGGAGTTCCATTAGAACCATAAAAAATTCAGTGGACGAAATAGATATATTGGATAACTTTAATGAGAATCTTGGTTATGCTTTAGGGCAAGGTATTGAATTATCACTTTATAAGTTTAATGGTATAAAACAAAAGGAAGATAAGGTAAAGCTTCAAAAAATAAATATAATTTCAGCTCATAAGGATACAATAAGCAAAGGTCTTGTAGTAGGAAGTTCAGTAAATTTTGTTCGCAAGCTTGTAAGCATGCCATCTAATTATATAACGCCCAAATACATGGCTCAGCAAGCAGAAAATATAGCTAAGGAAGGCAACTTGGATATAAAAATAATTGATAAATATATGATGGAACAAATGGGAATGAATGCAATTCTATATGTTGGCAAAGGAAGCGTACATAGCCCAAGATTAATAGCTCTTCAATATTTTGGTGACACTTCTAGCAAGGAAATAACTGCTATTATAGGAAAAGGAGTTACTTTCGACAGCGGTGGAATAACACTAAAACCAGGGAAAGGCATGGAGAACATGGTATCAGATATGGCAGGAGCCGCTTCTGTACTTGGGGTTATGAAAACTTTATCTGTGCTTAAACCTGAGAAAAATATAATAGCCCTTATACCTGTAGTGGAAAATATGCCTTCAGGCAATGCCTATAAGCCAGGAGATGTAATAACCACCTACAGCGGCAAAACTGTGCAGGTAATATCTACTGATGCAGAAGGAAGGCTCATACTTTGCGATGCTATAGCTTACTCAAAAGAACTTGGGGCAACAAACATAATAGATGTGGCTACCTTAACTGGTTCATGTGCTCAGTTTTTAGGCGGTATAAATGCAGGACTTTTAAGTAATTCTGACGATTTAGCTGAAATGATTATTAACACAGGAAAGGAAGTTGGAGAAAACTTCTGGAGACTTCCTAATAATCCTGAATATTTAGAGCAGCTAAAAACAGATAGTGCAGATTTAAAGAATTCGGGAACCTCTTGTGGAGCGATAGTAGCAGGCTTATTCCTGCAAAGCTTTGCCGAAGATGTAAATTTTGCTCATCTTGACATTGCAGGCTGTTCAGGCTCTTCTACAGGTTCTGACTTATATGATGCTGGAGCCACAGGT
Source organism: uncultured Clostridium sp. (assembly GCA_964568335.1). GTDB lineage: Bacteria > Bacillota > Clostridia > Clostridiales > Clostridiaceae > Clostridium_AT. Next base: position 20,008 of record CAZMQY010000005.1, on the reverse strand, counting down.
GTACCTACAAGAACTCTTATAGAATATCTATTAAAATAAGTTATATTGAAAATGCCCTGCTTCTTTTAGCAGGGCATTAATACTTATTCTTCTGTAGTTAATTTAAAGCCATCAACAATAATATCATCTATAAGTTCAATCATCAGGTATCTTCCACCATCGGTTCCCTTTACTTGTTTAACAGAGCTTAAGTTTTTAGGACTCATGCTTATTGACAAATCCTCGTTCCATATCTTAAGAGATTTAGTTTTGTAATCCGGAAGTATATTTTTTATGTTAAAGTTATAATCCTTACCGCAGCTGTCCTCGAAGGCACTTTCCAAAATTTCAATATCCTTTTCTTCTATACCATTAAGAATTCTCTTCATATCGCTCAAAGTTACTGCAGCTTCATCATTTTGATCGTCTTGTTCTTTAAGCTCACTTATTTTTGAATATATTTCTTCTATAACCTCAGGCTTAACGCTTTCACCTATTACTGTTTTTATTATATCTGTAAAGCAAAGTTTTTCTTCTTCAGCAGTGAGCTTCATATTACAGCTTAAAACATTTTCTATAAACCTGTAATTAAGTTCCTTAGGCTTGGAATTATAATATAAAACCTTATTAATATCAGTATAACCATTGTCAAAGCTTGGAAACATAAAACCATCTAATGGAGTGTTTAAGTTGACAAGTGTATCCAATATACTGCTTGGCTTGAATTCCTTTTCTTCATAGCTAAATATTAAGCTCTTCTTAAAGGGCTCAACCTTATTGACGCTGCCCATTATAAAAGGTAGTGACTGAATCATTTCATCTAGTGCTTCTATCTCTGTATCTCTTCTTTTTTTATTACCAGCCCAGTATTCTCCTCTTATAAGTGTGATTACTACATCCGAATCATATGTATAGTTTTCCAACAGCTTGGCTACAATTTTATCTCCATCTTCTTTATAAGTTTCTGAATCCTCTGACTTAAGCATATGGTCAAAATTTAATTGCGCCAAGTTTCCATTTTCTTCAGTTATAAATGGCAGCTCGAATAATTTGGCATCTAGAGTTCCTCCAAGTATCTTTTTAAAATTATTTATATAAAGCTCTTGAGCTTCAGTATCAATCATTTGAAAATAACTTAAATTAGAGTAAAGCACTGAATTACTGTCCTTTTTAATGTAAACATTATATATTTCCTTTAAACTAAGCATAATACTGTCTAATTTAAACTCTTTTTTCATTCTGTTTAGTTCTTTTTTATTCATTAGCTACCCCCCCCCTTAATTTTGGACAAAAAAATGGTGCGAGAGACGGGACTTGAACCCGTACGGTCTCCCACACGCCCCTCAAACGTGCGCGTCTGCCGATTCCGCCACTCTCGCATTACAAATAATATTATACTCTTAACTCTATAAAAGTCAATATTTTTTTAAATTTAAGTCTATTTTATATAGTGCTTTTGAAGGTTTGCTTATATAAAATCTTATAAATATTATAATATACCTTAACCCTCTTTAAGTACTTATCTGTCTCCTTAAAGGGTATGTAATGAAGGTTTTTTCCATCCTTAGAATGTTCGGAATTAGCCAGCCATTTTTGTACATTTCCTCTGCCTCCATTATAAGCCGCCAAAACTAAGTCTACATTACCATTGAATTCCTTTTTTAAGTTGTCTAGATACCAACAACCCATTCTTATGTTATATTCTGGTTCTAAAAGCTGATCTACTGTAAAGTTATCTATTTTCATTTCTTTGGCAGCCCATTCTCCAGTGGAAGAAGTAATCTGCATGAGTCCATAAGCATCTTTAGGAGATTTTGCATCAGGCCTAAAATTGCTTTCCGTTTTTATTACTGCCGCCACTAAATATGGATTAAGGCCGTACTTTTGAGAGTAATTTTCTATGTGCATAGTATAATATAAAGGAAAGTATGCCCTAGCAGCATTAGGTATATTTAATAGAGCCAGTAGTATTATAACCATAACAAAAGAACGAATAAAGCTTTTTCGTTTCATCTTATACCTCATAACTATATATTTTTGTTAACATTGCTTCAAATTGTTCTTTTGTAGCCTGAAGACTTCCTCTGTTGTCTATAATAAAATCCACATAATTTTTCTTTTCATCAAGAGGTATTTGGGCTTTAATTCTATTTGTTATTTCCTCTATGCTTAATAGATCTCTGCTTTCAACTCTTTTAATTTGAGTTTCTAAATCTACCCATACCAATATATTTAAATCCATATGCTTATGCAGATTCACTTCTATCAAGGTTGGAGCATCAACAACGCAAATTCTTACTCCAGCTTCATTATATTGCTGAATTCTTTTAAATATCTCATCTATTATATAAGGCAGAGTTATTCTTTCAAGCATAAGTCTGAATTCATTATTTTTAAAAACAAGATTACCAAGCTGCCGTCTTTTCAGGCAGCCCTGTTCATCAAAATACTCATCTCCAAAATCTTGTCTTATTTCTTTCTTTACATTAGGGTAGATATAAAAAATCTCTCTTGAAACCTTATCAGCATCGATAACAGGAATATTATTTTGTAAAAATAAATTTGTTACTGTACTCTTACCGCTGCCGATTCCCCCTGTTAGTCCAACCTTTAACATAACCTCACCACAATCTTAAATCTTATTTAGCCTCATACCAAGTTTCGCCAACATTTATGTCTACTTCCAAAGGAACTCTAAGCTCAATAACTTGTTCCATTTCCTTCTTTACTATTTCTTCAACAAGCTTAAGCTCATCCTTATAAACATTTAGAATAAGCTCATCATGCACCTGAAGTATCAATGTACTTTTAAGCTTTCTTTGGCTTAATTGTCTATGAACGTTAACCATAGCTAATTTAATTATGTCTGCGGCACTTCCCTGTATGGGAGTATTCATAGCCAATCTTACGCCAAGTGCTTTCACAACTTTATTTGAAGCTGAAAGTTCTGGTATATATCTTCTTCTTTTTAAAATTGTTGCCACAAAAGAGTTTTCCTCCCCTGTCTTTACAATATCCTCCATATATTTCCTTACATTAGGATATCTTTCAAAATAAGTATCGATATAGGTCTTAGCTTCCTTTTTAGTTATCTTTAAATCCTTAGCTAGACTAAAATCACCTATTCCGTAAACAATTCCAAAATTTACAGCCTTGGCTCTGCTTCTCATCAATGAAGTTACTTCATCTAAGGAAACCCTAAACACTTCTGAGGCAGTTTTTGTATGTATATCGCTATGATTTACAAAGGCATCAATTAGGTTGCTGTCGTTAGCAATATGAGCAAGCACTCTTAGCTCTATCTGGGAGTAATCCGCAGATAAAATAACACAATCTTCATTATTTGGAACAAAGACTTTTCTAATTTCTCTTCCAAGCTCATATTTTATCGGTATGTTTTGAAGATTAGGCTCCGTACTTGAAAGTCTCCCTGTTGTTGTAACCGTTTGATTCAAGCTAGAATGAATCTTACCATCTAAATCTATTACATTTTTTAAGCCTTCAACATAAGTTGAATATAATTTTGTGAGCTGTCTATAATAGGTTGTTTTATCTATAATAGGATGTTTATCAGAAAGCTCTTCAAGCACTTCTGCATTAGTGGAATATCCTGTTTTAGTTTTTTTAACCACAGGAAGGTCCAGTTTTTCAAATAGAATCTTTCCAAGCTGCTTTGGAGAGCTTATGTTAAATTCTTCATCCGCAAGTGTATATATTTCATTTTGAACAGTAGTAATTTCGCTTTTGAATTTTTCTCCAAGCTCACTAAGTTTTTCTCCATCCACCTTAAAGCCTTCAGCTTCAATGAAGGCAAGTGTCTCAGTCAATGGTTGCTCCACATTATAAAGTAGCTCTTCCATATCATAATCTTTTATTTTTTTGGCAAGGAGCTTTTTAACTTCTTCAAGATACTGTGTTTCCTTGATATAAAGCTTCTCACCTTCACCATTAATATCAACTTTTAAAAGCTCTTGAATTAAGGTTATTAGATCATATTCTCCCTTGGAAGAATCCACAAGATAAGCAGCTAATTTTGTGTCAAATGCTACAGCCTTCAATTTAATCCCAAGCTTATTTAATACAATATATGCTATTTTGTTATCGTGCCCATTTTTTTGTATTGATTCATTTTCAAAAATAGCTTTTAAAAGATCAATTAAGGCGTTCTCATTCTCATCAAACATTTGTTTAAAATATAAAGCATAATTTTTCCCCTTGGAACGAATGTAAATCCTATTTATACTACTTTTGGAATACTGATGCATGTCTACAGTATCAAAATACATATAAAGCTCTTGTTCTAAATTGTTCACCATGTTTCTAAGCTGTTCTATTTTATCAACTATTTCGTATTCAACAGTAATTTCTTCAGTTTTTCTGACCGTATTTTCACTTTGCCCTTCCTTTGGAAGCTTATCTAACAGGGTCTTGAACTGCAGTGTAAAGAACATTTGTCTTAGAGCATCTACATCAAAGCTTTCCTTAGATTTTATAGATTCCAAATCTATGTCAATTGGTACATTAGTAATAATTGTAGCAAGTTTTTTGCTAAAAATCGCCTGCTCGCTATAGTTCATAAGATTTTGCTTTACTTTGCTGCCGCTTATATTTTCAATATTTTGAAGCACATTTTCTATGCTTCCATACTGCTGAATTAGCTTATAGGCAGTTTTTTCTCCTATACCTGGGACTCCTGGAATATTATCAGAACTGTCTCCCATAAGGCCTTTTACATCTATAAATTGAGTTGGTGTTACACCAAACTCTTCAACCATTCTGTTATAATCATAGATTTCTTTTTCACTCATGCCTTTTTTAGTTATTACTACCTTTATGTTGTCTGAGGCAAGCTGAAGCGCATCTCTATCTCCAGTAACAACATAAACCTCGATGCCTCTTTCTTCGGCGTATTTCGAGAGAGTCCCAATCAAGTCATCAGCCTCAAAGCCGTCGATTTCAAATACATTTATCGCCAAAAGCTTTAACAGCTCTTTAAGTACAGGAAACTGCTCTCCCAATTCTTCCGGCATCTTTTTTCTTCCTGCCTTATATTCCTTATATTCTTCATGTCTAAAAGTAGGCGCCTTTCTGTCAAAGGTACAAACGATATAGTCAGGTTTTATTTCTTCTTCCATTTTAAATAGCATGCTTGTAAAACCATAAAGAGCATTTGTGTGCAGTCCATCTGCATTGGTTAGAGGAGGCAATGCATAAAAGGCTCTGTTCATCAAGCTGTGTCCGTCTAATATTATCAATCTTTCCTTTGCCATGATTTATTCCTCCATCACTTATTGTATATTTCTCTTCTATAATCTTCTATGTTTTTCTTAAGCTCATTAAAGTCATCACCTGGAAACTTGAGCAGAATCTGTCTGAGGATCTCAAAAGCGCATACATTCTCAATAACTACAGAGGCTGGTACAACCCCGCAAACATCTGATCTTTCATATCTGCTGACTACATTTTGCTTGGTCTTTAAGTCAACAGAACTTATATTGCTTTTAATTGTTGGAATTGGCTTCATATAAGCCTTAAGCTCTATGTTCTCTCCATTTGACACTCCTGCCTCAATACCGCCAGAATTATTGCTGCCTCGCACAATTTTTTCTTCCTTATAAAATATTTCATCATTAAAGCTTCTGCCCTTTAGGGTCATATCAAGACCTTCTCCAAACTCCACAGCCTTAATGCCTTGAACAGACATAACAGCAAGACTAAGCAGTGCATCTAATTTTCTATCCCATTGAGTATAGCTTCCAACACCTATAGGAATACCTTTCATAGATATGAAAATACTTCCTCCAATAGTGTTTCCACTTTCCTTACAAATATCAATTTCCTTTTTTATTTTTTCTTCTATTTTACTATTATAACATCGAACTTCACTTTCTTCTATTATTTTGTAATTATTATCATTAAACAAATCAACAACTTCATCATAGTTGATACCCACGCTGTT
>CAZMQY010000005.1:0-14060 GCA_964568335.1 uncultured Clostridium sp. | reverse complement strand
CTTTGCTTCTAATAAAAATATTTAGTTCTTCTAAAATATTCTTGCATAAAGCACCAGCTGCTGTTCTTATAGCCGTCTCTCTGGCTGAGGTTCTTTCAATAACATTTCTTATATCTCCCGTACCATATTTATAATAGCCTACCATGTCCCCATGTCCTGGTCTTGGTATGGTAATCTTCTCCTCTTCTGATGGCTCTCTATTTAAAACCCCTTTCCAATTCTGATAGTCCTTATTAAATATAACAATAGTAACTGGATTTCCTGTAGTCTTCGTTCCTCTTATTCCAGACCACAGTTCTACACTATCCTGTTCTATGTTCATTCTTCCGCCTCTTCCATATCCCCTTTGCCTTCTTTTCAGCTCATGATTTATATAATCTACACTTACAGGAGAATTTGACGGCAGCCCATCTATAATAGCAGTTAAAGCTTTACCGTGAGATTCACCGGCATCTAAAAATCTTATCATATATATCTCCTCTAATTACCGATTTATAGTAAAAGAAGCCATTACAGGCTCCTTGAAGTAATTTAAAATATATTTAAATCCAGCTCCTTTGAAAGCTCAGCTAAAACTTTAATACCCCCTATACTGTTCCCTTTTAAATCCAAAGCGGGTCCAACAACTCCTATACCCATTCTTCCTGGAACTGCAGCCAGTATGCCGCCGCCTACTCCGCTTTTAGCTGGTATTCCAACCTCTACTGCAAATTGTCCAGAGGCATCGTAAAGCCCACAGGTTACCATTATAGTCTTTACCATAATAGCGATATTTCTAGGTATGACTCTTTCTCCGCTCCAAGGAAGTACGCCATCATTAGCCAACATAGCGCCTATTCTTGCAATATCTCTGCAGGTAGCTTCTATTGAGCACTGCTTAAAGTAAACTTCCAGTACGTCTTCAACTTCCTGCTCAATAACCCCTGTACTCTTCATAAAATAAGCAAGCGATCTATTTCTATTACCTGTAGCCATTTCAGATTTGTAAACCTCGTTGCTAATATTTATGTTAGGGTTACCTGTAATCTTTCTTGTAAAGTGAAGTATTCTGCTAAAACTTTCCTCCCCATTCTTGCCATCCACTAAAGAAACTGTTGCTATAGCTCCAGCATTAATCATAGGATTCAAAGGCCTTTGTGGACTTTTTGTTTCTAAGTTTATGATGGAGTTAAATGCATCTGCAGTAGGTTCTACACCTACCTTTGAAAATACTCTTTCTCTTCCATTATCCAAGAGGGCAAGCATTAGAGTAATTATCTTTGAAATACTTTGTATAGTAAATTTAGTCTCATAATCTCCCCCCTGATATTGCTCACCATCTAAGCTTATTATAGAAACCCCTAATGACTGCGGATTATTTTTACTAAGCTCAGGTATATAAGTAGCAACTTTTCCATCTTTAGTCCAATGTCTGTTGTTTTCTATTACACTTTCAAGTAGTTTATTCATTTTGCCCTCCAGCTATTATAATGCATTACTATTGACCTATTGATATACTGCAAATATTTTATCACTAAATATGAACTGTATAAAGCATCTTATTTAAATTTTTTCCTATGAAATCTATATAAAATTAAAAAATTATATTGCATATTATGAATATATATGCTAATATAATTTATGTGATTCGCCGAAGTGGCGGAATGGCAGACGCACTTGACTCAAAATCAAGCGAGCATCCACTCGTGCGGGTTCGAGTCCCGCCTTCGGCACCAAAAAATCCACACATACAACTGTGTGGATTTTTTATTTTAAAAATCTTCATTTAAGCTTCTACGTCTAGGTCCCTTATTGTCCTTTTCTTCTTTTATGTCAACTCTATTTGGTTCTTTATTTTTAGCCTTGTGCTTATTTTTTTCCTTCGTCATAATTGTTCCTCCTTTCAGTGGAAAAACTGGACAATATACTTGTTCTCACATGCTGATTGTCTGTAAAAGTCCATTTAGAACCTTAATCTCTTTTTAGTGATAACACTGGGTAGTTAAGATTACTCAACCTACTAGAAAACCACCATTAAATGTCAGTTCCTTCTTTAATCTCCTTGGGGTCTAGTAAACCATTTAACTCGTATATAAAGGGTTTTATAGGTACTTCTTTTATACTGCCATTTTCATTATATCCAACCTGCATTGTAGGACTATTTACAGTACTTTCCTTTGTGTAAGCAATATTACTCACATTTCTATATTCCTTGTAGTTTTTTATTTCATCCTCCGTTAATTCTCTACCCTTCATAGAAAATCTACTCATAGCACCACCGCCTTATTGTACAGAAATAAATATGATATTTTATTCTATAGGTTCCCCTTTATGATTTTCAAATTTAGGTGGTATTTTACTGTCATTCAGCTTACCTTCCGGTCTGCCTGTTTCATTCTTTTTATTTTCCTTATTTATAGCCTTATTATTTTCCTTATCACTCATCGAAATCCCCTCTTTCTCCTCTAATTAACCCTTTTGTTTTATGCTTTTCCATCTCTGCGTCTTGAATTACTTCTGGCTTTGAAGGCTTTTTATTTTCTTTTTTTGTAGATTTTTTTGTTTCTCTATGTGACATGCTTCCTCCTCCTTTCCATATTAAATGAGCAGTTAATGTTTTATGCCTGGGTCATCAAATACTGCTCTAGAGCTTTCTGCTTGTGGGTCATGCTTAATATTTTTCTTTTTAAATTTTCCATCTTGTTTTTTATTATTAACCGTATCTCTCATTTTGCCTTGCATATTCAACTCCCCTTTCATCTATTAGATTTTCCACTCCTATATCTTTTATGCTTTATAAATAATTACAAAAAAAGAGCCAAAAGGCTCCAGATGATTATTCAAAATCTTTAACTCCTATCTCCTTATATATGTGGTTGAGAGCTGACTCCATTTCTTTTATCTCGTATAATGATGCCGTTCCGTTTACTATATCGGAAGCTCCCAAATTTCCATTTTCAATATCTTTTATTTTCTTTTTATTTTTTGACATAGTAAAGCACTTCCCTTTTTTATTGCTCTTTTTCTTTTTTCATAACTAAAATATTATAGTCTTCTCCAAATTCCGAGTTGAATCTACTTTCGAAATCTCTTAGCTTTCTTTCCTGATCTGAATTTAAATTTGCATAATTAATTTCCTTTAAGGCTTCTGTTTCCTTCCTATTCATATTATAAGACCTCCTCATTTATTTTCTAATATCGTACTGCAGGCATTCTCTTCAATTTTTTGCTCATTAAAAATACAGTAACCATTTGAGTTTTTCAAGATATCTTTTTTATGCATATGCTTATTTATAATACGACTGGCAGATTTATCATTCTTTTTTTCCATTTTAATATTTATCATCCCCTTTAAAAATCATACTTTCTCAAACTTATATTATCCTTTTGCACTTTTTTTATGCTTTAGCTAATGCAATATCAATTACTTTCATCTTAAAAATAAATTGTATCAATTAAAGAATTATTGAACGGTATAACTCAGCAATCTCTAGAAGATTATCTTCCCTATCATGCAGCAATTCATATTGAAAAAGAATTACAAGGCTAACTCTCTGTATACAATAAATAAATATTAATAATGAAATGTAATAATGAATAATATTCAAACATATGTTATTTAGAGAGAATGAGAAACAGGGTGATATATAATGAATAGAAAACTTATATGCTTAGCAATAGTTTTATGCTTGCCTCTTATTTTCATGGGCTGCACAATAAAAATAGGGAGCTATACAATAAATAACCTTACTGTAACAAAGAAGAAGCCTTACAACTTCTACTACACAAATAACTTAGCAAAAAATCTAACGCTTGAATCTTCCATTAAGATAGATCTTTTGGATACAAATTTTTATAAAGAAAAAGAACTTTCAAAGGAAGATATAGAATTGGTAAAAAATTTTGCAAAAGCACTAAAAAAACAAAATTTTATTGATAAGCCTAAAGAACTTCCAGAAAAGCCAGCTTATAAGCTTTTTTTCACCTTTAGCAAAGAAAAATTTATTATAAATGTATATAATGAAAAATACATATCAGTCTATCCGTGGGATGGTATCTATCCTATGGATTATATAGACATGGAAGGAATACAACCTATTTATAATATTTTTGGATTATGCAAATACTTAATACCAAGGCAATAAAAAAGCCTATAGGTTAAAAAACCTTAAGGCTTTTTTATTTTACCCCTCTATGAAAATAATTATTTACGATATATAATTTTAGTAAATATTGTTATGGTGGTGATAGCTATATGGATAGATTAGATTTTCAAAAGCTTTACAGCAAGCTTAGTCGAAAATTATTAAGCCTTAGATTGCTTGAAAAACTAAACATTGAATTAGATTTTATTCAAGATTGTATCAAAGGTGATAAATTTATTGAGGATCTAAAAAGCATAGTCGAGGGTAAAGACTATAGCTGCAAAAGAATCTTATGTTTATGTGAAGACATGATGAATAGAATAAGCTATCCAAATAATCCTGATAATTGGCTTAGCTATATTTATCAATATACATTAAATAAGTCCTTCCCAGAGGCAGTAAGCATTATTTTACTTGATAGCCTGTCGCCAGCCTGTGAGCTTTACCTGCGAGTTCTCAGAGTATTATCCGAGGCTCAAAAACATTCAAAGGACGATAGCTGGCAGAGTCTTTATCCCATTTCTTTCTTAACCCCTGAAGAAGAAGATGCCTTAGAGCATCCTGATGAGTACAGAAAGTTTCTAAAGGCCTTTAAGCATAATTACACCTACGAAATGATGAGGCTAAGTGGAGAAGTATTCGGCTTTAACACCTTAGATCATATATGCGGAGTTCATTATCTTTCATTATTTATTGCTAGACAGCTAAAGACCTTAGGTATACCCGTGGACTTAGGCAGAGTATCTGGGGCTGCTGCAGGGCATGATATTGGAAAGTATGGCTGCAGACCTTCAGAGCTTAAAAGGGTTCCTTACCTACATTATTACTATTCAGATCAGTGGTTTAAACGCTATGGAATTAACTATATACGAAATATAGCTTTAAACCATTCAACTTGGGACTTGGAACTTGAAAATCTATCACTTGAATCCTTAATATTGATTTACTCAGATTTTCGAATAAAGAATAGACTTTCAGGGACGAGTCTTAAAATGCATGTATTTACTTTAAAAGAGTCCTTTCAAGTAATATTTGAAAAGCTTGATAACGTAGATGAAGTTAAAGAAAAGCGTTATAGAAGAGTTTATGAAAAACTTAAGGATTTTGAAAACTACTTAAAAAACTTAAATATTAAAACAGAGCTTGATGAGGAAAAAAATCTACCTTTACAAGCAGCAGGCAATGTAAACTATTCATTGATGCAGGGTGAAGCAATAATTCAAAATTTAAAGTATCTTGCTATAAAGCATAATATCAACTTAATGTATCAGTTAAGAGATGAATATTCTTTGGATGCTATACTAGAACAAGCAAGGAGCGAAAAAGACTGGAAAAATTTTAGAGAATATATAAGAATATTTCAGGAATATTCTACATATTTAACTCAAAATCAAAAGCTTCAGACTATTAAATTCCTATATGAGAACTTAATTCATCCAGAAGATGATATTAGAAGGCACTGTGCTGAACTTATAGGGACTCTTATAGCTATTTTTGATGAAGATTACAGAAAGGAAATACCTGAAAATGTAAGATTAGATACACCAGCAGTAACTAGCATTGACTTATTGAATCAATATATGCAGCTGCTGCTTTCACCAGGTTATAAAGTTATACCCGCTCATCGCTTTTGGATAGGCTATAGCATAAGCATAATGGTGAACGCTCTGTTTCACAGCTGTAAAAAGAAGTCTTTAATAGAGTACAGAAAAACAATACTAAAATATTTTTCAGAAGGAGCATCAAAAAACAGTGAAGTTCAGTTATTCTTAATTGAAACAATTAAATATGTTCCTATTGATCCTATAGATGATAGTCTAGCTCCTCTATATGATTTTCTAATAGCCATGATGAACAAGCACAGCAGTACTTTACGTTTAAGTTCATTGGAAGCTGCTCATGACCTTTTAAAGAAGCTGCCTAAGGAATGTTCTTTTTCATTAAGAGTCAAAGAATATTTGTACATTAAGCAAAAAAAGAGCAGCATATCTGCTGAAAATATCATAAAGTATAATCTAGCTAAACTTGTAAAGCTAGAGGATCTTAAAAGCAGTTTTATACATCACTGCGAGCTAGACGATGACAAGGTTTCAGAGATTTTCCTAAGCAATTTAAAAACCGCTACCGATTGGGTTAAGAAGAGAAACCAAATTTCACTTTTGCTGCAGCATACTTTGCAGAATGTTGAAGCGAATGGACTTCATACAGTAATACATTTTTGCAATCTTTTAAAGGTTAGTGCTATAGAAAAGGTTAGAAATACTGCTGGGGCAGCAATATTAGAACTTATGCCTAAGCTTTCCCTTGCAGAAAGGAATGAAGTTGCCGTTGAGCTTTTGAGAGCTTTGGAAATAGAAGGCAATAGGTTTACAGAATATATTCCCCACTATATAGGTCAGGTTATTCTATGGCTTCAACCTCTTGAACTTAACGAAATTATTGATGACCTAAAAATCAAGATTAAGAATTCCAGCTGCAATGTTAAATCTTTAGTTCTTAAAACTATTGGCATAGCTTTATCAAATTACTCCAATTATACAAATCGCTTTAAGGAAAATTCTAAGGACTATGAGGAAAGATTGATTAGAATGCTTGGAATACTTCTTAATGCCCTTGGTGATTATGAAACTAAAGTTAAGCAAACTGCTTTCAGTGTTATCGGAAAGGATATCTTTGGCACCAAGTATTTGAATCTTGACGAAAAAGAGCAAGTGTTTAAATTGATAGCTAAGAAAATACTTACTATGATATCTGATACAAAGGATGAAGAGCTTTTATTTTTAGCTAACTCAGCTGCCTTAAACCATATATATAGGTTTATTTCAGATTATATGTTTTATAATGGCAGTATAAATATTCCTATACCTGAAAACATTGCCTTTTTCCCCGGAACCTTTGACCCTTTTTCTTTAAGTCATATGGAAATAGCTAAATACATAAGAGATAAAGGGTTTGAGGTGTATCTAGCCTTAGATGAATTTTCTTGGTCTAAAAAAACTCTGCCAAACCTTTTAAGACGTCGAATCTTAGCCATGTCTATTGCAGATGAACTAAATATTTACGTCTATCCGCAGAGTTTGCCAACTAATATTGCCAATCCAGCAAACTTAAAGGCCTTAAGAGAAAGCTTCGGCAGCTCAGAAATTTATATAGCTGTAGGCAGCGATGTTATATTGAACGCCTCCTCCTATAAGCATCAGAAAAGTGAGAACAGCATACATAGCTTTAATCATATTGTTTTTGAAAGGGGAAAAAATAAAAAGCTTGAGGAAGCAGTTAGTAGTATAAGCGGAAAAGTTGAATGGCTGTCACTTCCTTCTAAGTATTCTGACATTAGCTCTACCCAAATTAGAAACTATATAGATGATAACAGAGATATATCAAGCCTTATTGACCCCCTGGCACAGCAGTATATATATGATAATGGATTTTATCAAAGAGAACCTTTAGAGAAATCCTCTATTTCTTCACTTTGGCTTAAAATGCAAATTGTTGAAGAGATTAAAGAAGATATGCTTGTAGGCATAGCTGAAATTACTAATATGAAGAAAGAAAATATAGCATGCAAAGTTAATGACACTCTAAGTAAACCTTCTGGTAGGCTAGTATTGCTTAGAGATACCTCAAACAACAATCAAATTGTAGGCTTTTCCTTATTCCACTGGGTTCGTTCCAGCATGCTTTATGCAGAGCTTAATGATTCAAAAACTTCTCAATTTATTAGAGAAAATAGTTTAGGCAGAATCATACTTATTCATGGCATAGGAGTTAGAAGCACGGATAAATACAAAGCTCTTGAACAAATACTGCTAACTGAAACCCTAGCTTTTTGTTTATCCAGAGACTATCAATTTGCGATTTTTAAAAATATGATGAGTGCTCCTTGTCCTCAATCAATTTATGAGCTGTTAAATCTTCAGGGCTTCAGAGAGATTTCCTCATCAAATATTGATAATCCAACCTATGCAGTTGATATGAGTACGCCCTGCGTTTTAAATCTAGATATGGAAAATATATTAAAGGAACCTTTTAGGAGTAATCCCAAAATTAAAGCTTTAATTTCTATCACAAGGAAAAAGCTTCAGGCTGCTCTTACAAAGCTTTATCCGGGAGAACTAATATTAAGCTTTGACAGCAGCATGCTTCATCAATCTATGATAAGGAAAATATGTTCAGAAAATGGTGTGTCTACAGAGCCTGTTGTTCCTAGAAAGCTTGGCACCGCAATGTGCGTGCCTTACGGAGATATCTTAGAAAGGTATGTAATTCCAAATACTGTTACAAAAGCGCTGCATACGGAAAAGTTTTTCAGCCCAACAATGAAGAACTTTAAAATTGGACCCTATCCATTTTACCTTGATTTAGAAACCCAGGTTAAAATGGTTAAATCCTTTGAAAGGCCAGTAATTCTAGTAGATAACATACTTCATAAGGGCTATAGAATGAAAGCTTTGGATCCACTATTTAAAAACGAGAATATTACTGTACAAAAGATTATATGCGGTATATTATCAGGTCGTGGAAAAGATCTAATGGATATGCAAAACAGAGAAGTAGATTATGTTTATTTTATTCCCAGACTGAAAATATGGTTTAATGAAAATAGTCTTTACCCTTTCATTGGTGGTGATGCTCTATGGCGTGGAAGCTTTCCTGAAAGAAACCTTTTGCCCTCAGTAAACTTAATTTTGCCCTATACTTCTCCAACCTTTATTAGAAATTCTACCAATAGCGCTATATACAATTTATCTAAGGTATGCATAGAGAATTCCATTGACATACTAAGCGTTTTAGAAGGAGAATATCATAACATACATGAGAGAAACCTAAATCTTCTTAATCTTGGTCAAGTTTTTACTGCTCCAAGATGTCCTGACAAAGGTAAAAATATGGACTATGATTTAAACTTAAGTCCCTCTCATTACATAAAAAATGACTTAGAAATATTAACTCGCTTTGAAAATTTATTTAATAGCATATAACGAAAGGAGTAAACTTATGATATATTACAGAATCAACGGAAAAACAGTATTATCAAAAATTCCAAGAGACAGTCACGAAGTGATAACTGAGGAAGAGGCTAAAAACACCTCAGGAATCATCTATTCACTAACTAATATGGATCCTAGAAAAAGTAGAAGAAGTTTTTGTGTTACCAATCCTTCTCAATTATTTTTGGAAAGAGAAGGATTGGAACTCTTGAAGAAGCCTACGGAAAGTATTAATCACTTCCCCCAATGGCTAAATAAAAAAATAGAAGACAGACAAGTTAAATGCATTAACGCCACCTTCCCTAATTGGGAAGAAGTTTTAAATGAAAGTCAACCTTCGAAATGGAGAATAAATATAATTGGTCTAGGGGATGTAGGCGGCAATTTGGCTGCTGGATTAAGGCTTGCTGCAGGAGAATATGTTTCAAGAGTGGGCATATATGATATAGATAAAAATAGGATAAAAAGATGGAAATATGAGGCTGGTCAAACCTTGTCTCCTTCTGAGGGTATAAAGCATCCTGAAATATATCCTTTAACTGAACAAGAATTATTTGATTGCGACATGTTCGTATTTTGTATTTCAGTTGGGGTCCCTGAAGTTGGAAAAGAGCCTGAAGATGTTAGAATCGCGCAATTTGAGGGCAACGCTGAGGTATTGAAACAATACTCTAGGGTTGCACGTGATAAAAATTTCAAAGGTTTGTTTATTATTATGTCAGATCCTGTTGATTTATTGAGCCAAATAGCCTATAACTTCAGCAACATGGATGAGAATGGTAATATAGACTTTAAAGGGCTTGCTCCAGAGCAAATTAGAGCCTACGGACTAGGTGTAATGCATGGAAGAGCTGCATATTTCGCTGATGAAAAAGATGCACCTCAATACTACAGAGAAGGACGCTGCTTTGGTCCTCATGGTGAAGGTGTTGTAGTTGCAGACAGTATAGAAAATTATAATGAGGAGCTTTCCGACTATCTTACAGTTAGGACTAAAAATGCAAATTTAGATGTTCGCACCTTTGGTTTTAAGCCTTATATCGCTCCAGCTTTTTCCTCAGGAGTGTTTTCATTTATTGAGACCTTTAAAGGTGAATGGCACTACAGCGCTACCTCAATAGGTGGAATATTCATGGGTTCAAGAAATAAGCTTCTGCCTTCAGGAGTTGAGCTTGAAACTTACGATTTTCCTAAAGTCCTTTACAAAAAACTTCAAAATACCTATGATTATCTTTCTGATTGGTACAAAGATCCAATTTTTTATAAATAAAGATCAAAACAAAACTGCTGGCTTATGCCAGCAGTTTTGTTTTTTAAGCTTCTAATAAGAAGGCATGATATGCCTTAACAGCCTCATATATGTCAGCTTTGCTTGCCACTTCCCATGGCGCATGCATGTTGTGAAGAGCAACACCGCAATCAATAACCTGCATATTATATTCAGCAAGAATATATGCTATTGTTCCTCCACCACCTTGATCTACCTTTCCAAGTTCTGCTGTCTGCCAGATAACACCATGCTTTTCCATAATAGCCCTAAGCTCAGCTATAAACTCAGGATTAGCATCGTTGCAGCCGCCTTTTCCCCTTGCTCCAGTATACTTGTTGAATACTATACCCTTTCCAAAGTATGCGGCATTCTTTCTTTCCATAACTGAAGGATAGTTTGGATCGTATGCTGCACTTACATCAGAAGAAAGCATCTTTGAATTAGCTAAGGCTCTTCTAAGCTTAAGGGAGTTGTACTCACCAGCTAGTTCCATCACTTCGGCCACAACATTTTCAAAGAATTTTGAATGCATTCCTGTAGCTCCAACGCTGCCTATTTCTTCTTTATCCACAAATAACGCTACACAAGTCTTGTCAATGCTTTCAATCTTTAATATTGCTTCAAAGGAAGTATATGCGCATACTCTATCGTCATGTCCGTAGGCAAGCACCATACTTCTGTCTAAACCATAATCTCTTGCTTTTCCAGCAGGAACTATTTCAAGCTCTGCAGAAACAAAATCCTCTTCAACAATTCCATACTTGTCATTTAATATCTTAAGAACATTTGTCTTAACTCTTTCCTTCGCTTCTTTATCTTCAATAGGCATGCTGCCTACTAGTAAGTTTAAGTCTTCCCCTTCAATTCCCTTATCAAGCTTCTTTTGCATTTGATCAGCAGATAAATGAATTAAAAGATCTGAAATTCCTATTACTGGATCTGCATCGTCTTCTCCAATAACTATGTCAACTACTGTACCATCCTTCTTTACTACTACGCCATGTATTGCTAGAGGTATAGTAACCCATTGATACTTCTTTACTCCACCATAATAATGTGTTTCCATCATCGCAAGGTCAGTATCTTCATACAATGGATTTTGTTTTAAATCAAGTCTTGGAGAGTCAACATGTGCACCTAGTATTTTCATGCCTTTTTCTATAGGCTCATTTCCAATAACAAACATAGCTAAGGTTTTATCCATATTATTTGCATAAACCTTATCTCCTGGTTTTAAGCTCCCATTTTCTTTAATTATAGTGTCAAGATTTTTATAGCCTTCCTTTTCAGCAAGTACAATTAAATCCTTAACACATTCTCTTTCAGTCTTGCATCTTGACATAAAGTCCTTATATCTATCACCTAGAGCAAAAACCTTTTCTAAATCTTCTTTTGAGTATTTGTCCCAAGCATACTCATACTTCTTGCTTAAATTAAGCTTGTTTTCAGCCATTGCTATACCCCCTTTTAATTGTTTGCAATAAAATTTTACCTTTTCATTCTACCAAATTGTAGAGAAAAATACAAATCATAACCACTTCTTTTTTTTGAATAAATATAGAAGTCCTAAAGAAATTAAAAGCATTATCCCGTTTATAAGATAGTAGCCATATTTTAATTTAACAAAAGGAATATTCTCAAAATTCATACCGTACATGCTTGTTATAAGGTTTAGCGGCAGGAAGATGCTTGCAATTAGAGTAAAAATCTTTACTAACTCATTAGTCTTGTTAGATATCTCAGATTCAAAAGCTTCCCTTACCAGCGCCAAACCCTGAAACAAACTTTCTATAGATAGCAAAAGCTTTTCTATTTTATTATTTAGACTTTTAAAGTATTCTATATTGCTCACTTCAATAATATTGTTCTCGTTACTGATAAGATTGTCACCAATGTATCTGAGAGGATTTAGATATTTTCTTATTTTATATACCTGTCTCCTCTGATGAATTAGCTCATCAAGCTGTTCCTGGCTAGGGCTTTTCAATATGTTTATCTCTATCTTGTCTGCATAAGCTTCCAAGGAGGATATAACATCATAATTTCTCAGTATAATCCTATCAAGTATGTAATATAGCACCATTGAAGCACTTGGTTTTTCTTTTAATATAAAGGTATTCCTACACTGGTTGATATCTTCAATTAATTCTTCAAGTATATTAAGTTCTTCTTTATAAACAGTTATGATATAATCCTTGCTTAAAAATATGTTCAATTCTTTAGATACTACTTCTTTTGTATTGTATTGGAGAATATTAAAAACAATAAACATATACCCTTTGAAAAAACTCAACTTTGGAAATTGGTCCAGATTAACGCATTCCTGAAGGCTTTCCTCGTCTAATACAAGTATATTTCTTATCTTGCTGAGTTCATCTGCCTTAAGCAGTATCCAGAAGTGACTCTTGCCTATTTCAAAACCTTCATCTACTTGTTTAAAGTTGTTCAGCATATCTAATACAAGCATACAAGTCACCAGCCTTATGTTTCTTTTAATTGTAAGCTAATTTGTTATGATATGCTCAATAGGCATATCATGCTCCTCAATAGGCACAGCTTCCATTAGTTGAAAAGAATATGAGAGCCCAATTTTATTTGCATTTGTTCTGATTTCTCCTAAGAATTTATCGTAATAGCCGGCACCATAACCCAATCTTCCTCCATTTTCATCAAAGGCCAGGCCTGGTATCAAAAGCAAATCTATGTCTAAAGGCTCTACTTCATTTATAGTACTTTCTGGTTCTAGCACTCCAAAATTGCTTACCTTTAATTCTTCAAGGCTATTTATTTTTACAGCTTTCATCCCTTCTGTTCTATTTAAAACCTTAGGTACACATACAATTTTATTATCCTTCAAAGCATGATTAATTATTCTATGGGTATCAACCTCATACCCAAAGCTTACATATACGAATATGACCTTAGCATTATCGTAGTATGTGCTATTTATAAGCTTTTTATAAATAGCTTCATCATATTGACTTTTTATCTCTGAGGAAACTGATTCACGAAGTTTCTTCATATTTTTTCTTAGAGCATTTTTATCCACAATTCATTACCCCAATCCAATTCTGCTGTTTATAGTATCAACAGGTGAAACCTTAGTATTTAAGCTGTACCTATAATTTGCAGCTGCAGCTTCTATTATTACAGCTAAATTCCTACCTGGTCTTATAGGAAGAACCATTCTTCTTATAGGTACGTTTAAAATTTCAATAAAAGTTTGGTCTATTCCAAGTCTATCGTAATTTTCTTCGTCCTTCCACTGCTCAAGATATATAACCATATGGATAGTTTTCTCAATTAACACTGAGCTTAGGCCATATAGGGCCGGAACATCTATGATTCCCATTCCCCTAACCTCCATCATGCCTGAAGTAATATATGGGGCTCTACCTTTTAGTATGCCGTCAATTTCTTTTATGTCTACAGCATCATCAGCTACTAGTCTATGACCTCTTTTGATAAGTTCTAGCGCTGTTTCACTTTTTCCTATACCGCTTTCTCCTGTTATTAGTATTCCTATTCCGTACACATCTACAAGCACTCCATGTAATCTTGTTTCGGGAGCTAGCTTGTCATCTAAATAATTTGTAAGCTTGCTGACAAAACGTGTTGTAATACTATTTGTTCTTAAAACCCAGCGGTTGTATTCTTTTGCAGCATCAATAAATT
>CAZMQY010000004.1:0-35065 GCA_964568335.1 uncultured Clostridium sp. | reverse complement strand
AACAGAACCTTGAACATCGGCCTTTACAATAACGCCTAGTTCTTTCACTTTTCCTTCTTGGATTTGGCTATATAAGTCTTCTAAAGATACTTTATTTGTTGACTGCATGTGCTCTGCTCTTTGCTTATCTTTTCTCTTATCAGCCATTTCCCTTGCAGTTTTTTCATCCTTTGTTACATTAAATTTGTCACCACCAGCTGGAACTTCAGAAAGGCCCAAAATCTCAACAGGAATAGATGGACCTGCAGATTTTATTTTCTTGCCCTTATCATCAAACATTGCTCTGATTCTTCCGTATGTAGTTCCCACTAGAATAGAATCACCTACATGAAGCGTTCCGTTTTGAACTAGCAATGTGGCAACTGGCCCTCTTCCCTTATCAAGTTTAGCTTCTACAACAGTTCCTTTGGCATTTCTATTAGGATTGCCTTTCAATTCCTGCATTTCAGCTGTTAAAATAATCATTTCAAGCAGATTGTCGATACCTTCCCTTGTATGAGCTGATACAGGAACACATATTGTATCTCCACCCCAATCCTCAGAAATCAAACCAAATTCAGTTAGCTCTTGCTTAACTCTATCAGGATTTGCAGCAACTCTATCAATTTTGTTAATAGCAACTATCATTGGAACATTTGCTGCCTTGCAGTGATTAATTGCCTCCTTAGTTTGTGGCATTACTCCATCATCAGCTGCCACAACTAAAACAACTATATCAGTAACCTGCGCTCCACGAGCTCTCATTGCAGTAAAAGCCTCATGTCCAGGAGTATCTAAAAATGTTATCTTCTCATCATTAATAGTTACGGTGTAGGCACCTATATGTTGTGTAATACCTCCTGCTTCAGATTCAGTAACTTTTGCTTTTCTAATAGCATCAAGTAATGAAGTTTTACCGTGGTCAACGTGACCCATTACGGTTACAATTGGAGGTCTCTTCAAACTGTCTAGGTCTTCTTCCACATCTTCTTCAACTTCAATCTTAATAAGCTGTTCTTCTTGTTTAGAAACAATAACATTGAACTTTTCAGCAACCTTTTCAGCTGTTTTAAAATCAATCTCTTGGTTTATTGCTGCCATTACACCAGTAAAAATAAGTTGTTTAATAACTTCCGTAGAAGGCTTTTTAAGCTTCTCTGCTAAATCCTTTACTGTTATAGTATCCCCTATTTCTATAATATTGCTTTCAGAAAGTTCATCGTTATGGTCTTCAGTTTCTTGTTCATCATCATAGGAGAATTTGTTTTTTTTCTTATTTTTCTTTACCTTAACTTTTTCCTCTGCAAGTTCTTCGTATTTTTCTATTACATTTTCCTCAGAAACTTTTTCTGATGCTGATTTATCTTCACTTTTACTGTTTTCCTGGAAAAGTTCCTTGATTAATTCCGCATCTTCATCCTCAATAACACTCATATGATTTTTCACTTCTATGTTAAACTCTTCCATCAACATAGTGATCAAATCCTTACTTGATATATTTAATTCTTTTGCCAATTCATAAACTCTTATTTTTGACATATATTCACCCCCGGGTATTAGTATTATTTTGTTCGTTCCAAAGAGATAGTAGCTTATCGCTTATTTTCCTATCAACAATACCTATTATGCTTATTTCAAATCTTCCTATAGGCGCCCCTAGTTCTTCCTTTGAGAAAGACTCAATAAATGGGACGCTATAATTCATACAATACTTAGTAAACTTATCCTTAGTATTTGTAGAGCAGTCTGTAGATAGTATCAATAAGGACAATCCATTTCTCTTTATTAATTCTTCACACTTATTGTATCCTTCAATCAGATTTCCTGATTTTTTTGCTAGACCTAAAAACTGAAGAAACTTATTCACCAATGTTAATCTCTTCTCTCAATTTATTATATATTTCGTCACTAATTTTAACCTCTAAATTTTTCTCAAGACGTTTTGTTTTAAAGGCCTTAGTAAGACATTCTTCATTTCTGCATATATACGCACCTCTGCCAGGTTTCTTTCCAACTAAATCTATGGATATTTCGCCTTCCTTGCTGCGCACTATGCGAATCAACTCTTTTTTAGACTTCATTTCCATGCATCCGGTACACATTCTTTGAGGCAGCTTTTTCACTTTCATAAAATCACCTACTCTTTATGTACACTTAAATTATCAGCTTGAGACTTGCTCTTTATATCTATTTTCCAACCGGTGAGCTTTGCAGCAAGTCTAACATTTTGACCTTCTTTTCCTATAGCTAAGGATAATTGGTTGTCATCCACTATAACTCGTGCTGATTTATTATTTTCATCTAATGTGACATCTAATACTTTGGATGGGCTTAAAGCATTTGATATATATTCCTCAGGAAGCTTACTCCATTTTATAATGTCTATCTTCTCATTTTTGAGCTCACTGACTATATTTTGAACCCTAGTACCTTTTGGTCCAACACAAGCTCCCATTGCATCTACAGTATCATCAGCTGAGTGAACGGCTATCTTAGTTCTTGAGCCCGCTTCTCTAGCAATGCTCTTAATTTCAACTATACCATTGAATATTTCGGGAACTTCAAGCTCAAAAAGCCTCCTAACAAGCCCTGGGTGCGTTCTTGACACAACCACTTGTGCTCCTTTTGTAGTATTTTTAACTTCAACTATGTAAAGTTTCAATCTATCATTGAAGTTATATTCCTCACCCGTCATTTGTTCATTTTGACCTAGTACTGCCTCTATTTTTCCTAAGTCAACAAAAACATTTCCCTTATCTTTTCTAATAACCGTTCCATTGATAATATCATATTCCTTTGTGATAAATTCATTGTAAATTATGCTTCTTTCAGCTTCTTTTATTCTTTGAATTACAACTTGCTTCGCAGCTTGTGCAGCTACTCTTCCAAATTTTTTAGGAGTAACTTCTATGTCAACTACATCCTCAAGCTGAAATTTCGGATTAATTTGCTTAGCTTCTTCTAAAGATATTTCTTCTACATCATTTACAGGTTCCGAAGACACTTTCTTTTGTGAATAGACATGAATTTCTCCATTTTCTCTATTCATAGTTACCTTTACGTTTTGAGTATTTCCTGTAGTATAGTTCTTTTTATAGGCAGCCACTAAGGCGTCTTCTATGGTGGTAAAGAGCAAATCTTCACTTATCCCTTTTTCCTTAACAATTTCCTTTAAGGCTTCTATAAATTCTTCATTCATCACACTAACCTCCTTAAACTTCCCCATTTAATCTGATTTTTTTAATTTTATCTCTTGGAATCTTTAAATATGTATCATCAACCGATAATGATAGTTCATTTGAATCAAATTCTGCTAAAATACCTTCATACTGTTTTTTACCTTCAAACAATTTTTCAAGCTTTACCAATACTTGATTCCCTATATATCTGCTTAAGTGATTATCAGTATACAGAATTCTGTCAATTCCAGGTGAGGAAACCTCCAAATAATAAGATTCGGAAATGGGGTCTTCGGCATCTAGCATATCGCTTATAGGCCTGCTTACCTTCTCGCAATCATCAAGACTAATGCCACTCGGACTATCTATATATACTCTTAGATAATTTTCTCCGAATTCTTTTATATACTCCAGATGGTACATTTCTAAACCTTTTTCTTTAACTATCGGATCAATTAGATTAAATAGCTTTTCAATTACGGTATTACTAATCATGTTAATCCCTCCTTACTTATAGTTTTACATTATTTTAAAAGTATATTACTGCATATAAACTATTACAGCTGTAAAATGCAAAATCTTATAAAAAATTTTGGCTATAATAAAACGCAACATGTGTTGCGTTTCCAAAATAGAAAAAGCGGGTTTTTTCAACCCACTCTTTTCGCAAAATTTATCAGTAAAATTAACTAACAATATTGTAACATAACAAAATTTAAATTTCAAGAAAAATTTGTTTTTTAAGTTAAAATAAAGCCAATTGATTTGTTTCTGGAAGATACTCTAGAAATCTATGAACTGAAAGAGTTTCGATTACAGTATTATAAACCTTAGATTATCCCTCACTGCTTCTCCAATACCGTCTGGAGAAAATTGCTGCTCACGGTCTTTACTCATGATGTATAGTTGTCAAATTATTAAAAGAAAGCAAAAGATACTATAGGTTTTCAACTTCTTTTATAAGTTCTTCAACTAAATCTTGCTCTTTAACCTTTTTGATGATTTTGCCCTTTTTAAAAATTAAGCCCTCTCCATTTCCGCCAGCTATTCCAATATCAGCTTCTCTTGCTTCTCCTGGACCATTTACAGCGCAGCCCATTACAGCAATCTTTATTTTTTTATTTAACCTTCCTAGCCTATCTTCTACCTGCTTAGCTATACCTATTAAATCAATTTGTGTCATGCCGCAAGTAGGACAGGATATAAATTCCACCCCTTCCTGTAGATAGCCTACAGATTTTAATATTTCTTTTCCTACCTTTATCTCTTCGACAGGATCTCCAGTGAGTGAAACCCTAATAGTATCTCCTATACCTTCGCATAGCAATGTGCCTATTCCTACGCTTGATTTTATAGTTCCCCTCCATATGGTTCCTGACTCAGTAACTCCGATATGCAAAGGATAATCTTTTTTTTGAGACATCAATCTATAGCTTTCTATCATTTGCATTACATTAGAAGATTTTATTGAAATAACAATGTCATTGAAATGCAAGCTCTCTAAAATTTCTACATGTCTAAGTGCACTGTCTACAAGAGCTTCCGGGCATACCTTCCCATACCTTTGAAGCAGGTCTCTCTCAAGGGAACCTGAATTTACCCCTATTCTAATTGGAATAGCTTTTTCTTTAGCTGCTTCAGCAACCATTTTAACCCTTTCTATACTACCAATATTTCCGGGATTTATTCTAAGTGCAGAAACTCCGTTATTTATAGATGCTAAAGCCAGATTATAATCAAAATGTATATCTGCTACTAAAGGAATATGTATTTGCTTGGTTATTTCCTTTAGTGCTTCACTTGCTTCTATATCAGGAACAGCACATCTTATAATGTCACAGCCCGCCTCCTCAAGCTTTAAAATCTGAGCTACTGTAGCAGCTACGTTTCTTGTATCAGTGTTAGTCATAGACTGCACTGTTATGGGAGAATCGCCTCCTACATAAATATTACCTATTTTTATCTTTCTTGTATTAACTCTTTCCATATTAATCTCCTATAATTGTTTAAAGTTTAATTGGATACAGAATATCTTTTATTACAACCACAACCATTAAGGCCATAAGAATAGCAAAACCAATATAATTAATAATACCTATCTTATTATCATCAATTTTCTTACGAGTAATAATTTCGAATAATAATAGGAATATCCATCCACCATCGAGAGCTGGGAATGGTATTATATTGAATATAGCAAGCTGAACACTCAAATAAGCAGCAAATGCCATAAGCGGAATAATACCTTGCTCGGCAGCCTTGGTAGATACTTTAATTATTGTTATTGGACCTCCAATATCTCCTGCAGAAGCCTTACCAGTAAAAATTGTCTTTAGCACTCCAAATGTCTGACCAATAATAGTATTAGTTTGAGTGAAGCCATATGAAACTGATTGTGAGATACTTGGATTTTCTAATAGTATTGGTCTGATTCCAACTATATATCTATTTTCTTCAGTATCCTTAATGGGTGTAACATCTACTGATTTTATTTCGCCGTTTCTTGATAATTTAATGTTTAGGCTACTCCCATTTGCCATATATACTTCAGTAAAAAAGTCGTCCCAGGTTTTTATTTTTTTATTGTTTACACCTACAATTTTGTCGCCCTTTTGAATCCCAGCGGCATATGCAGGTTTATCCTGATCAACGGTATCTACAATAGGAACTGCAAAACCTCTTATTGAGCCAACGATAGCAAAGATGAAAATAGCTAGAACAAAATTCATTAAAGGTCCAGCAGCAATGATACTTAGTTTTTGAACTGGTGATTTACTGGAAAATGATCTAACATCAGCTACCTTTTCTTCTTCACCTAACATTTTAACATATCCACCTATTGGAAGGGCTTTTATCAAATATTCAGTTTCTTTGCCTCTAATGCTGAATATTTTAGGCCCCATTCCTAAAGAAAACTCCTCTACCTTAACCCCATTTAACTTTGCCAGAGTAAAGTGCCCAAGTTCATGAATTATTACTAAGACGCTAAAAGCAAGTATAGCACCAAATATGTAAATCAAATTCATTTATAATCCTCCTTATTCCCCGTAATTTTTGTAGACATATTGTCTTACATTACTATCTGTCTGTAAGACATCATCAATTGTAAATTTACTTAGGTAAGAAAACTTATTCATACATTCTTCAATTATATCTGCTATTTGAAGAAACTTTATTTTGTTCTCTAAGAATAGCTCAACAGCTACTTCATTTGCTCCATTTAAAATAGTTGGCATTGTGCCACCAACTTTTCCAGCTTCATAGGCAAGTTTTAAGCACTTAAAAGTTTCTAAATCCGGTTTTTCAAAAGTTAAGCTTCCAAGCTTAAAGAAATCTAAAGTTTCTACTACTCTTTTGCATCTATTTGGGTAATTAATAGCATATTGAATTGGTAGCTTCATATCGGTAGTACCCATCTGAGCAATTATGCTGCCATCAATAAATTCAACCATAGAATGAATTATGCTTTGAGGATGTACTACTACATCGATATTTTTATAATCTGCGTTAAACAGCCAATGAGCTTCAATCACCTCAAGTCCTTTATTCATAAGTGTAGCAGAATCTATACTTATCTTTTTTCCCATGTTCCACTTTGGGTGCTTTAGAGCATCATAGGAATTAACATTAGTTAAATCTTTTGCTTTTCTGCCTCTAAAAGGGCCACCAGATGCAGTTAATAAAATTTTGTTTACTTCTTCTCTTTTGTTTCCTTGAAGGCATTGAAATATAGCCCCATGTTCAGAGTCTACTGGCAGTATCATTACATTATGCCTCTTAGCTTCTGCTAAAACAAGTTCTCCACCTACAACTAAGGTTTCCTTATTTGCTAATGCAATATGCTTTCCCGCTTTAATAGCGCTTAAAGTTGGAACAAGTCCTACCATTCCAACAATTGAAGTAACTACTATATCTACGTTTTGAAGTGTAGCAATTTTGTTTAATCCATCAATACCGTAAATTACCTCAATTCTACTATTATTACCTTCACAATAAGACTTAACCTTTTCATATGTAGACTTATCGGTAACTGCCACAACTTTTGGTGCAAACTCATTTATTATATTTATTGCCATATCATAGTTTTTATTTACAGATATGCCTTCTAATGAAAAATTGTTCTTTTCCTGTCTAATAACTTCTAGAGTTTGCGTGCCTATAGAACCTGTTGCTCCTAAGATGCTTATATATTTCAACTTTTGTTCCTCCCACTAATAAATTAATGCATAAGTTTATCTCATAATTTACCTATAAACAATCCTATTATACCAAAATATTTATTCTGCTATACATAAGCTTATACTAACAAAGATAAATAAAAAAAATCAAGCAGTTTATTACCCTTCATTGAAATTTAATAAATTGGTAGTATAAACTGCTCATTAATCGAAATATTTTATTTAAAATTGATGTATGTGTAAAGCTCACTATTCAAAAGGTTTAGGTATTAATTTACACAGTTATATACCTATAATAAGGGTAATATAATAATATACTACTACTGATGCAAAAAGTATGCTATCGAATCTGTCTAGTATTCCACCATGGCCTGGTATTAGATTACTATAGTCTTTTACATTTACATATCTCTTTATTGATGAAGCTACTAAGTCCCCAAATTGGCAAAATACACCACAGATTAATCCAATTAAGATAAAATGTATTAATGGTATATTTACACCTTTTGATATTATAACAAGTCCAAATATTCCACAAGCTGCTGAACTTCCCAAAAGTCCGCCAAGAGAGCCTTCTATTGTTTTTTTAGGACTTACCTTAGGACATAATTTATTTTTGCCCATGTATCTTCCTACATAATATGCTGTAGTGTCACACAACCAAGAAGATATAAAAATAAGCCAAATCAAGTAGTTGCCATAGACCTTAAAGTTAACTAAAACTATAAAACTAAAGAATACAGCTATGTATACAAAGCCAAATACACTTACTGATATATCAATAAAGTTATATTTAGTATTAATAACAGGTATACACAGCATTATAAATACTGCTGCAATTAACAAAAGCATAACTGTTTGAAAACTCATAGTATTATCTAATAGCGTATAGTAAATAATGCATAGTATATAACTTATATATGATAATGCATTTATTTTTTTTTCTTTGATTACAGTATAAAATTCATACATTCCAATTAATGAAATAATAAGTGTAAAATATTTAAGATATACTCCGCCTATAAATAAAAATATAAGCATTGGTGAAAGTAATAATGCTCCTAAATACCGTTTGTTCATAATACACTCCTTTATTCTAAATCAAGCAGTATACAAACTGCGAATTATAACCCGCCAAATCTTCTATTTCTATTCTGATAGTCCAATATAGCTTGATGAAGATGTTCTATTTTAAAATCAGGCCACTTTATATTTGATACCCAAAATTCTGAATAGGCACACTGCCATAATAAGAAATTGCTTAATCTTTGTTCTCCACTTGGTCTTATTATTATATCAGGGTCTGGAATTCCTGCAGTATACAAATATCTAGATATAGTTTTCTCGCTTATGCAGCTTTCATCTAACCGCCCAAATTTTAAGTCTTTATACATCTTTTTAAACGCATTGGTTATATCATCTCTACCACCGTAGTTAAGTGCTAAATTTAAAACTAAGCCTGTGTTCGATTTTGTTTTTTCATATGCAGTTTCTAATTCCTTCTGACAAATATAAGGTAGCTTAGAAGTATCACCTATGGAATTTATTACAACATTATTAGAATTTAACTCACTAAATTCATTTTTAAGATACTCCACAAGAAGTTTCATTAGTGCATTAACCTCTTCTGCAGGCCTTTTCCAGTTTTCCGTAGAGAAAGCATATAAGGTTAAATATTTAACTCCCAACTTACTACATTCCTTTACCACACCTCGTATAGTTTCTATACCAGCCTTGTGTCCCATGGTCCTAGGGAGCTTTCTTTCCTTAGCCCATCGGCCATTACCATCCATAATAATAGCAATATGCTCTGGAATATTATCCATATCTAATTTATAAGAAGGAAGGACAACTTCTTTTTTATTTTTTTTTAAAAGTCTCCACACAGGATTTCTCTCCATTTCTATGTATTAAATTATATAGATGATTGTTATTAATAAAACCTGCTAGCTTGCAGGTTTTATTAATGTGACTAAACAGACATTATTTCTTTTTCTTTATGTTCTATAATCTTATCTATTTCTTTAATAAAATTGTCAGTTTTTTTCTGTATATCCTCTTCTGCTTTTTTTAGGTCATCTTCAGATATTTCATTGTTTTTCTTTAGAGACTTAATTTTATCATTTGAATCTCTTCTGATAGATCTTACAGCGACCTTAGCGTCTTCGCCGGATTTTTTTACATTTTTAACTAAATTTTTTCTAGTTTCTTCAGTAAGCTCTGGAATTATTAATCTAATAACAGAACCGTCATTAGAAGGAGTTAATCCCAAATCAGACTTAAGAATAGCTTTTTCCATTGCCTTTAACGAACTTTTTTCCCAAGGCTGAATTAATATTATTCTTGGCTCAGGTGCGGAAATATTACCTACTTGACTTATAGGCACCATACTTCCGTAATACTCAACTTCTACTCTGTCTAAAATCGTTGGATTTGCTCTTCCTGCTTTCATTGAAGCCAATTCTTTCTTTAAAACTGATACAGTCTTGGTCATTTTATCTTCAGCGCTATGAATGATGTCTTTAATCATAGAATTACCTCCTCTATTATCTTGATACTAAAGTACCAATTTTTTCTCCAGAAACAGCTCTCTTTATATTCCCTGGTTTATCAAGACCAAATACAACTATAGGTATGCTATTATCCATACATAAGGAAGTTGCAGTTGAGTCCATTACTTGAAGACCTTGATCTAAGACTTGAATATATGTTAAATTATCATATTTTTTTGCATCAGTGTACTTGTTTGGGTCCTTATCATAAACGCCATCAACTTTTTTTGCAAGGAGTATAGCATCTGCTTCAATTTCTGCTGCCCTTAAAGCTGCAGTAGTATCAGTAGAAAAATAGGGATTTCCAGTACCGGCTGCAAATATCACAACTCTGCCTTTTTCTAAGTGTCTCATTGCTCTCCTTCTTATAAATGGCTCAGTTTGTACACGTGTATTAACTCCGATTCCTTCAAGCGAGTCTTGAAGAGCAAGAGCATTGATACAAGTAGCTAGCATACCCATGTAGTCAGCAGTAGTTCTATCCATTCCCTTACCGCTTCTTCCACGCCAAATGTTTCCTCCGCCAACTACAGCGCCAATTTCAATCCCCATATCTACTAATTCTTTAATTTCTTCGGCAATTCTTTGAGCAACGGCAAAATCAATCCCAAAGCCACTTTCGCCTGCAAGAGCTTCGCCTGATAGCTTTAACATTATTCTTTTATATTTGACGGTTTCCATTTATATTATACCTCCAAATTAGTAATAATTACATATCTCAGTATAAATTTCTAATCAATTTGTTATCCTAAAAAAAGAGAACACAAGGTGTTCTCTTTTACTTTATTATCCCTGTTGCATTTGTTTACGAACTTCTTCAGCAAAGTCTTCTTCTTTCTTTTCGATACCTTCACCTTTTTCAAATCTAACAAATTTAGTAACAGTTATTGGTGCACCAACTTCTTTGGACTTTTCTTGAAGGTATTTAGTGATTGTATAATCACCGTTTCTAATCCAAACTTGCTCTAACAAGCAATTTTCTTTATAGTATTTTTGAATTCTTCCTTCAACCATCTTTTCAGCTATATGCTCTGGTTTTCCTTCATTCATAGCTTGAACTTTGTATATTTCTCTTTCCTTTGAAAGCGTTTCGTTATCTACTTGTTCTCTGTTTAAGAATAATGGATTAGCAGCTGCAGCTTGCATTGCTATATCTTTTGCTACAGTTAGTACAACTTCGCTTTCCTTCTCACAAGCTACTTCAACTAGTACACCTATTCTTCCGCCGCCGTGTATGTAACTATGTACTACTCCCTTATCAATTGAAAACTTTTGGAATCTTCTTACTGCCATATTCTCGCCTAATTTAGCTATTAGTGCAGTTAAAGCTTCTTTGATTGTTATGCTGTTATATGCTATGTATTTTTCTTCAACTAATTCTTCTACAGTTTTAGCATTAGTTAATGAAACCTGCTTAGCTACGTTTCTGCTTAAAGAAACAAACTCTTCATTTGCAGCAACGAAATCAGTTTCACAGTTAACTTCAACTATAGAACCAGATTTTTTGTCTTCGCTTACAAAAGTCTCAACAAGTCCCTCTGCAGCGACTCTTCCAGCCTTTTTAGCAGCAGCAGCCAATCCTCTTTCTCTAAGATTTTCTATAGCTTTTTCTAAGTCACCATTTGTTTCACTTAACGCTTTTTTGCACTCCATCATGCCAGCGCCAGTTCTTTCTCTTAATTCTTTAACCATTTGTGCGGTAATCATACTAATTCCTCCCGTAAAAAGTTAATTTAAAAGGTAAATGAAAAAACTTTTCACCTACCTTCAATACTTTTATTAAAAAGCTAATTACTCAGCTAATTGCTCACCTTGTCTTCCTTCTATAATAGCATCAGCTATTTTAGCAGTTATAAGCTTAACAGCTCTTATAGCATCATCATTACCAGGTATTACATAATCAACTTCATCTGGATCACAATTAGTATCAACAATTGCAACTACAGGTATACCAAGTATTTTAGCTTCAGATATAGCATTTTTTTCTTTTCTTGGATCAACTACGAATAGAGCACCAATGTTGTGGCTATCCATGTTTTGAATTCCGCCAAGATTTTTTTCTAATTTTTCTTTTTCAGCTCTTAGCTTTATAACTTCTTTCTTAGGTAGAACCTCAAATGTTCCATCCTCTTCCATCTTGTTTAATTCTTCTAATCTTCTGATTCTAGCTTTAATTGTTCTAAAGTTTGTAAGCATTCCACCTAGCCATCTGTTGTTAACAAAATGCATAGAACTTCTTACAGCTTCTTCTTGTATTGCTTCTTGAGCTTGCTTTTTAGTACCAACAAATAAAATATCTTTTCCCTCTGTTGATACACTTTTAACAAATTCATAAGCATCTTCTATTTTTCTTACAGTTTTTTGAAGATCGATGATATAAATACCATTTCTCTCTGTAAAAATGTATGGAGCCATTTTAGGGTTCCATCTTCTTGTTTGATGTCCAAAATGAACACCAGCTTCTAATAATTGTTTCATTGATATAACTGACATAGTTTACCTCCTTGGTTTTCCCTCCATCATCGTCATATCTGTAAATAACCCGCAGGCACCATTTTGCAGATTGGATGATGTGTGTATTTTCCACTTAAGTAGTATAACATAAGCTTAAAGCCTATTCAATAATAAATTAAAATTAATTTTTATATTAAATTTGGCTAATTTGTTTCTATTTTATTTTTTTTAACTCATCCATTAATTTGTCATTTAGTATTTTTATATGAGTACCCTTCATGCCAAGTGATCTTGATTCTATAACACCCGCACTTTCAAATTTTCTTAGCGCGTTCACTATTACAGATCTTGTAATTCCCACCTTATCAGCAATCTTAGAAGCTACTAATAAGCCTTCGCTGCCTTCTAATTCATTAAATATATGTTCTACAGCTTCTAATTCTGAATAGGAAAGTGTTCCTATAGCCAATTGAACAACTGCCTTTTTTCTAGCTTCATCTTCTATTTCTTCATTTTTTGATCTTAAAATTTCTAAACCGATAATAGTAGCACTATATTCAGCAAGAACTAAATCGTCATCTGTAAATTCATTGTTGAATCTAGCCAGAAGCAAAGTGCCTAATCTTTCTCTATTACCGTTGATAGGAACTATTGTTGAAAGTTTATTTTTAACTTCGCAACCCATTTCCTCCTCAAACACACAAAGACCTTCATTTTCTAAATTTGCTAATGTTTCATGAACATTTAGAAGTTTGCTATTGTAGTTTTCTGGAAATCTCATGTCGCTAATAATTTTGCTCTTTACTACATCACATTCAAAATCAGCTGATAAGTTATAGCCAAGTATCTTCCCTTTTCTGCTGATTATATATACGTTACATGATAAAACATCACTTAATAATTTACATATATCATCAAAAACAACAGGTTCAGTCCCTGACTTTTGTAAAATTTTATTAAGCATACGAGTTTTATTTAACAAAGATGCCATTTATTATTCCTCCTTAACTTTTGTTTAAATTTAAACTGCTACAAAATGCAATACTTTGTACAGAAGTATATAGATTACATTCGAATTAATGAAATCGATACCAGTAACACATTCTACATTTTGACTTTTAAAAATATTTTGAATTGTTTCTTTGTTACCTCAGATAATGATATCACAATAATTATTACATTTCAACAACATTTTTGTTAATTTCGACACATTTTTTATGATGCTAAATTAATTGTCGTTTTCATATATTTTATTTTTGCAATTTTCATTTATACATTCATATATAGTACCTTTAGTCTTCGAGTACTTTTTAACCATTAGTCCCCCGCAGGAAGAACATTTTTTTGAAGAGGGTTCAAACCAGCTTACAAAATCACAATTTGGATAATTGCTGCACCCAAAAAATTTCTTACCCTTTTTGCTTCTTTTAGCTAGAATATTACCGCCACATTTAGGACATGCTACATCCAACTGTTCTAACAATGGTTTTGTATTTTTACAGTCAGGGTATCCTGGGCAGGCTAAGAAATCTCCAAACCTCCCATGTTTAATAACCATATTACGTCCACATTTGTCACACTTTTCTTCGCTTACTACATCTTCAATTTCGATTTTAGAGACTTCCTTTTCAGCTATTTCTATGGATTTTTTAATTGGTTTGAAAAAATCATCTACAACTGTATTCCAATGGTTTTTGCCTTCCTCTATATTATCTAATTTTCCTTCCATTTCAGCAGTAAAATCAACGTCAACTATCTCTTTAAAATATTCACTTATTATTGTATTTACTATCGCTCCAAGTTCCGTGGGAACTAAGGTTTTTTTATCTCGATTTACATATTTTCTTTCAAGCAGTGTGGTTATTATAGGTGAATAAGTACTAGGCCTTCCTATGCTGTATTCCTCCAAAGTTTTAACTAGGGAAGCTTCAGAGAATCTAGGCGGCGGTTGCGTAAAGTGTTGTTTTGGTATAATAACCTTCTTAAGTAATTTTTCACCTTCTGAAAGTTCTGGGATATTAGTTATTTCCTCTTCCTCTTCAGTAGTGTATTCATAAAGTTTCATAAACCCGTCGAATTTTATGCTTGAGCCACTAGCTTTAAACTGATAAGCACCATTAATCACTTCAACAGATATTGTGTTAAGTATACATGAAGCCATTTGGCTTGCCATAAATCTATTCCATATTAAAGAATACAATTTATACTGTTCATCCTTTAAGCTATCTTTAATAATGGCAGGCGTTAGTTCAACATAACTGGGTCGTATAGCCTCATGCGCGTCCTGAATGTTTTTTTTACCCTTAAAAACCCTTGGAGTTGGAGGAATATACTCTGAGCCATAAGTACCTGTAATATATTCTGCTGCAGCTTTTTGAGCATCTTCTGATATTCTAACTGAGTCTGTTCTCATATATGTTATTAAACCTAAGGTTCCATGACCTTTTATATCAATACCTTCATAAAGCTGTTGAGCAATGGACATAGTACGCTTAGTGGCAAAATTTAATCTTTTATATGCATCCTGCTGCAGCGTGCTTGTTGTAAATGGTGGTAAAGGATTCTTATTTTTTTGAGCCTTCTTTATCTTATTAATAAAAAATTCTCCATTTTCAATTTCTTCAATAATTGATTTGCTTTCCTGCTCATTAGAGATTTCTAATTTTTTATTATTTTTAGAAGCTAATTTTACAGTAAACGTTTTTTTACCTTCACTCTTTTGCAGACTGCATTCAATAGTCCAATATTCCTTTGGTATAAAAGATCCTATCTCATTTTCTCTGTCACAAATCATTTTAAGTGTAACTGATTGCACCCTGCCGGCACTAAGTCCCCATTTCACCTTTTTCCAAAGTATTGGGCTTATCTCATAGCCAACAAGTCGATCCAATACTCTTCTAGCCTGTTGAGCATCTACTAAATTTGAATTTATAGCTCTTGGAGACTTAATAGCATTTTTCACAGCATTTTTTGTTATTTCATTAAATTCAATTCTGCATTTTTCAGTTTCATCGATATTTAATACCTTAGCTAGATGCCAGGAGATAGCTTCTCCCTCTCTATCAGGGTCTGTTGCTAGATAAATCTTCTCACTTTTTTTAGCAGCTTTTCTAAGCTTATCTAGTAGCTCCCCTTTCCCTCTTATTGTTATATATTTAGGTGAGTAATCATTATCTATATCGACACCTAATTGACTTTTAGGCAAGTCTCTAACATGTCCCATTGAAGCTTCAACTATATAATTTTTACCAAGATACTTCCCGATAGTTTTAGCTTTAGCAGGAGACTCAACAATAACTAATCTTTGTCCCATATAACTACTATAATTCTACCTTTATAGAATTATAGATTTCACCCCCTCTAAAAAATTATACTATTCTAATTATTTGTTATTTTTTAGTTAATATACAGTTTGATTTTGTTTCGTAGTATATAGCTAAAAATTTTTAATGTTTTTCACATAATAGTTTCCAGCTAAGCACATTATTTCATCTTTTAGCTGCAACTCAAATAATACCTCATATAAATAATTAATGTCAATATTAGTTAGTCTAATAATATCATCAATATGCAGCGGATTATCAGTTAATATACCATGTATTTTTCTTTCTAAATCAGTAAAATTATTAGATTCAACCTTATTAAACTGATTATATTCCATATCTAATAATTGAAATATATCTTCAATAGAAGTTAAAGGATGGGCTCCATCCCTAATTAATCTATTGCTTCCCTTGCTTTGATCTGAAAATATGGAACCTGGAACTGCCATAACATCTATACCTTGCTCTAAAGCCAATGTAGCAGTTATTAAGGATCCGCTTTTCATACCAGCCTCAACTATAATCACAATATTGCTTAATTCACTTATTATTCTATTTCTAATAGGAAAATTATATGCAAGAGGCTGAGTTCCTGGCAAGTATTCTGATATAGCACATCCTGTGTTAACGATATTTTCAAATAATACTTTATTTTCCTTTGGATAAACCACATCTAGCCCACTACCTAATACAGCACAGGTAAATCCGCCGCTGCTAATACAGGAACTGTGAGCATAAGTATCAATGCCTTTTGCCATACCGCTAACAATAGTTATGTTCTTATTCGAAAGCTCAGCAGATATTGCCTTAGCTACATTAATACCATAAGGAGTACATTTTCTGGAGCCAACTATTGAAACACTTAAACTTTGGTTTAGTTTGCTTATATCTCCCTTATAAAATAGAATACTTGGCGCATCCTCATAAAATTTCAATCTTTTAGGGTACAAATAATCATTAAAACACACTATGTTTATGCCATTATCTAGCAACCGTTTTTTAAACTCAGACAGCTTTTTTTCGTCTCTGCTGTTATTTAATGTTTTCAATAAAATTTTGTCTTCAATATTATTATTAGAATATTGTATCCAGAGGTTTTCTGGAGTTTCATAATTTTTAATTAAATTCAATTTTGTTCTATAAGGCAAGCTTAACATACTAAACCATAGGGCGTGCTCTATCATAAAAAAATCTCCTCGTAACAAATAATTAGATAACCTTGTCATCTATAAATCTTCTATATTGGATAGCCTCAGCTACATCACAACTTTCTATTTTTTCCTTTTGATTTAAGTCAGCTATAGTTCGTGAAAGCTTAAGAATTCTACTGTAGGCTCTATTGCTTAATCCATATTTATCATAGATTTTCTCTAATAATCTGCTGCTGTTAGTATCAAGATTGCAATATTTTCTAATGTCCTTGTGGTTCATTTGAGCATTACAGTAAATATATTCTTGTTCATATCTTTCTTTTTGCAAAGTTCGAGCTTTCTCTATTCTCTCTTTTATTGTTTCAGAAGATTCACCTTTGTGTTCTTCATTTATCTCAGTATATTTTAAAGGGGCTACAAAGCAAAACATATCAATTCTATCTAGAAGAGGGCCTGATAATTTACTAATGTATTTTTTTCTTTCATGGTCAGAACAAGTGCAGTTTTTAACATTGCTTGAGTAATAACCACAGGGACAAGGATTCAAGGCACCAACAAGCATAAAATTAGCAGGATAACTAATATTTCCATTAGCTCGAGAGATTTTTATTGTTTTATCCTCTAAAGGCTGTCTTAATACTTCTAATACACTTTTTTTAAACTCAAGTAGCTCATCTAAAAATAATACTCCATTATGAGCTAAAGAAATTTCACCTGGGCTTAGATAACGACCTCCACCGACTAAAGAAATGCTAGAGCTTGTATGATGGGGGCTCCTAAAGGGTCTGGAGAAGGAAAGGCCATTTTCATTTAGTTGTCCTGTTATACTATATAGCTTAGTTACTTCAAGTGCCTCATCATAAT
The DNA here is from genome assembly GCA_964568335.1 of uncultured Clostridium sp. Classification (GTDB taxonomy): domain Bacteria; phylum Bacillota; class Clostridia; order Clostridiales; family Clostridiaceae; genus Clostridium_AT. The sequence continues at coordinate 17,385 of CAZMQY010000004.1, read as the reverse complement.
TTAATGAGGGAAGAATGCTTGGAATTCTTTGAGCCAACATACTTTTACCAGAGCCCGGCGGACCCCACAACACGATGCTGTGATTACCGGCAGCTGCTATTTCAATAGCTCTCTTGCAGCTGTTTTGCCCTGCCACATCTGCAAAATCATAGCCTAGGCTTGAATTCGATTCATAGTTTTGATCACAGCTACTATAAGGTAGCATATCTTTATTTTCTAAAAATGCTGCCACTTGATTTAAGCTGTCAAAAGGATAAACAAATGAATTTTTAATAATCCCGCATTCTGCAGCGTTTTCATTAGGTACAATAAATCTATTAATTTTTTTATTGAAAGCTTCCATTACAATAGGAAGTACACCTTTTATTTTTTTCACTTCACCTGATAATGATAATTCTCCTAGAAATAAAAATCCGTCTACATTTACTGTTTTAATTTGTTCTGTGGCTAGCAAAATACCAACAGCAATTGGAAGATCAAATTGGGAGCCATCTTTTTTTATGTCGGCTGGAGCTAAATTTATAGTGATTCTGTTAATTGGAAATTCGAAGCCCGAGTTAATTATTGCCGAACGTACACGCTCTTTTGATTCCTTTACAGATATATCTGGTAAGCCAACAATGTTAAAGCATGGTAATCCATTAGAAATGTCTATTTCAACTGTTACAATCACGCCATCTATTCCACAAAATGCTGCAGTAGTAATTTTAATTGCCATAATATCACCTCTAAGAATAGATTATTGACAATTATATTTGATTATATAACTAGCACTTTATGATTGAGATTAATAATTATAATAATAAATGCTTGCATTTATTATTATAATGGTTTAATATTTACAAAAACAGTTACTAGGGAGAATATTAATGAATTTATTGAATAAAAGCATAGGAAACTTTGGCGAAGATTTAGCGGAAGAATATTTAAGAAAGTCTGGATATGAAATAATTGAAAGAAATTTTAAATGTAAAATTGGGGAACTAGATATTATAGGGAAAGATGATAAATATATCGTTTTTATTGAGGTAAAGGCAAGATATAATAATTTCTATGGAGCTCCTTGTGAAGCAGTAACTCATGGAAAGCAATTCAAAATATACAAAACTGCACAATACTATATTATGATAAAAAAACTGTATAATCGAAATTTTAGATTTGATGTAATAGAGATTATCTTAAGTAAAATTGATAATAATCATAATATCAGATTAATAAAAAATGCATTTCAAGTATAAAAAACAAGCATAACTACAAAATCAGTTTATGCTTGTTTAAAAATATCGCACCATACATAATATATTCTGATACAGGTTGAAGACAACTAAAGAATATTTGTTAAAAAGGATTTTCGATGTATTTTACAAGGGCCGTATTTTTTAATAGCAGCTACATGCTCTTGGGTTCCATAACCCGCATTATCCTCAAAGCCATAGTTAGGATATAGTTTTGCGTATTCTTTCATCAAATTATCCCTATAAACCTTTGCTATTATGGAAGCACAAGCTATGCTGGCGCTTTTTGTGTCTCCTTTTATCACATAACTATTTGGTATGCTAAAATCTCTAATCGGATATCCATCTGACAGCACTAAGTCTGGTCGTTCTTTAAGATCTAATACAGACAATCTGAATATTTCATTATTACACCATGCGATTCCGCGAGTATCAATTAAGTTATTATCCAGGGATGCAATACTATAGGCTAGTGCTTTACTTTTTATAATATCAGAAAGTTCTTCTCTTAATTTAGTGGATAGCTTTTTAGAATCCTTAATGCCCAATATTAAATCCTTATCCTTTGAGACATTTAACTCCAAAATAACAGCAGCCCCTACAATAGGACCTGATAATGGACCTCTTCCTACTTCATCTACTCCCGCTATTATGGAAGCTTTTAAATATTGCCTGTCAAAATTGTACATGGTCTTAACTCTTTCCAGCTCTATATTAAAAGCATCCATAAAGTTATGCAGCCTAACTGACAGATTCTGAACATTTTTCCTGCTGTCTAAACTTAGAGTTGCTGCAATTTTCTTAACTGACTGTTGCGTTAAGTTATCACTAGTATAATTTGATTTTAAATTATCTACATAGTCTTTTATACTACTATAGTTCATATTAGAAAAATCTAAAGTTTGTTCTTCAATATTAGTTGAATTGTAAGTATCCTCCATGCTGCATCACCATTCATTAAGGCCTTTCAAGAGATATTTGACCTAGCTTTCCGCCTCTAAATTCATCAAGCAATATAACAGACACTCTGTTGTAATCTATGTTTCCCCCTGAAGAGAGAGTTCCTCTAAGCTTTGCTATATTATTCATATTCTCTAAAGGTTCTTCACTTAAGGAAGTTAGCTTATATCTATTCATAAGCCTTTCCGGATAATATTTTTGAAGTCTCTCAACAAGCTTTAAGGCTAATTCCTCAATATCCATAATTTCATCCTTTATAGCACCTGTAAAAGCTAAATTTAAAGCTACTTCTTCATCCTCAAATTTTGGCCATAGTATTCCAGGGGTATCCATTAGCTCTATACCTAGCTTAGTTTTTATCCACTGTCTACTTTTTGTCACTCCAGGTCTGTCTCCAGTCTTTGCAATATTATTTTTTGCCATTTTGTTTATAAAGGATGACTTTCCAACGTTAGGAATCCCCACAACCATAACTCGAGTTATTATGTTAGCTAAGCCTTTAGCTTTCAGCTTATCATGCTTTTCTTTTAGTATTCTTTCCAAAGCTGGTTTTATGTTGTTTAAACCAGCTCCAGATACGCTGTTAACTGATATAACACTTACATATTCTTTAGAAAGTGTTTTCATCCATTGATTAGTAATCCTGTCCTCGCTTAGGTCACTTTTATTTAATAAAATTACCCTAGGCTTACTGCCGCATATATCTTCTATTTCAGGATTTGCACTGGATTTGACTATTCTAGCATCTCTTATTTCAATTACTGCATCTACGAGCTTTATATTCTCCTTTAATTCTCTTCTGGTTTTAGCCATATGACCTGGGAACCAATTTATAGCCATAGTTATCCAATCCTTCCTATTTTATTAAATGGATATATTCTTAATGCCGCTTTCCCAACCACAAGTTTTAAATTAACAAAACCTACATCGGGAAATCTGCTATCCTTACTGTTATTTCTATTATCTCCTAAAACAAAAATTGTATTTTCAGGAACAGTAACTTCATTATAATATCCATTAATAAATTTATCTTTTATATAAGGTTCATCTTGTTCTATACCATTTATGAATAGTCTATTGTCTTCAATCTTTACTCTATCTCCACCCACAGCCACAACTCTTTTTATGAATTTTTCCCTTGTATCAGCAGGATATTTTATTACTACAATATCTTTAGCTTTAGGTTTTCTAAAGTAGTAAGAAACTTTTTCAACGATAAGCCTGTCTCGGTGACTTAAGGTAGGAGACATGGATTGGCCATCTACGCTGACTGTTTCGAATACGAAGGTTATAATAAGTACTGCGGCTATTATGGCAATAAATATAGATTTTATTAATTCCATTATATCCTTAATCATATTTACACCATCCTAAATATGTAAAAAAGGGTCTATAAAGACCCTCTCTTATATTAATTCCTTAACTTTTGCAGCCTTACCTACTCTGCTTCTTAGATAGAACAGCTTAGCTCTTCTTACCTTACCTCTTCTTACAACATCAATTTTGTCGATGCTAGGAGAATTTACTGGGAATGTTCTTTCAACACCAACTCCGTAAGAAAGTCTTCTTACTGTGAAAGTTTCTCTAAGTCCACCGTTTTGTCTCTTAAGAACGATACCTTCAAAAATTTGTATTCTTTCTCTGTTACCTTCCTTAACTTTAACGTGAACTTTTACAGTGTCTCCAACATTAAATTTAGGTAAGTCATTTCTGATTTGTTCAGCTTCAATAGCTCTTATTATTTCTAACATGCATAGTCCCTCCTTTTGTTTATTTGACGTTCTTAACCGTATATTGTGTCAGAGGAACGCCCGTACTAGCACAAAATGTATTTTATCATATATGATTCTTATATGCAATATGTAATTAACTATTTAATTAATTTACAATCCTCCTTAGAAAGCTTAAGCTTTTTAAAAAGATCTGGCCTTCTCTCTTGTGTAAGCTTCAAGGATTGCATTCGTCGCCATTTTCTTATATTTTCATGATGACCTGACAAAAGGATTTCAGGAACGCAATCTCCATTATAGGATTCTGGCCTTGTATATTGAGGATATTCGAGGACACCATCATAGAAGGATTCTTCCATAAAGCTTTCAGTTGTAGATAAAACTCCAGGAATTAACCTGCAAATACTATCTACAATTGGAATACAAGCCATTTCGCCGCCAGTTAGCACAAAATCACCTAAAGATATTTCTTCATCAATATACTTATAAACTCTTTCATCTATTCCTTCATAATGACCGCATAAAAAGATAAGTTCAGATTCCTTTGAAAGTTCTTTAGCAGTTTCTTGATTAAAGACTTTTCCTCGTGGGCCTAAAAAAACAACTTTACCCTTATTTACCTTTTTGACTGCATGTATACAGTCAACTATAGGTTGAGGTGCCATAACCATGCCCGCTCCTCCTCCATAAGGATAATCGTCCACCTTTTTATGCTTATTACTAGAAAAATCACGGATATTTACTGTACTTATACTAACAATGTTGTTTTGTACAGCTCTATTAATAATACTGTGGTTAAACACTTGAAACATATCAGGGAATAGAGTTAGTATATGAATGTTCATTGCCATACCTCGAGTGGTTTAATAATTATCTTCTTGTTTTCAACATCAATGACGGATACTATATTTTTTAAAGCAGGAACTAATACCTCAGTAGTTCCCTTTACCCAATAAACATCATTGCTGGGAGTCTGTATAACATCATACACTTCTCCAAGCTCTGCGTTATTTTCATCAAACACCTTGCAGCCGATTAAATCAGCAATAAAGTACTCGCCTTCTGAAAGCTTAACAGCATCTTCTCTTTTGACTTCAATATACTTATTCTTGTATTTTTGAGCTTGCTCAATGCTTTCTATAGACTCAAGCTTCAAAATAACCTTGTCGCTTTGAAGCTTGCACCAAAGTACTTTTATAATGCTTCCATCAATATATACTTCTTTTAGTTTTCTAAACCTTCTAATGTCATCAGTTAAGGGGTAGACCTTTACCTCTCCTTTTACTCCATGTGTATTTATAATTTGGCCAACTGCTAAGAAATCCTTCATTATCTTCACCTTCTAAGCGTTATAGTATAGCTCCTAAAAAGAAAATAGGATTTAGGCTGCGCCTAAACCCTATATTATTTCTACAACAACTCTCTTGTTTTCCTTGATTGCTGCTGCTTTTACAACAGTTCTAATAGCCTTTGCTATTCTTCCCTGCTTTCCTATTACTTTTCCCATATCTTCTGGCGCAACTTTTAATTCAAGAATAATAGACTGCTCACCTGAGATCTCTTTAACTTGAACTAAATCTGGGTTATCAACTAATGATTTTGCTATTATTTCAACTAACTCTTTCACAAAATACACCCCCAGTTATTACTTTGTAAGCTTTTCGCTTATTCCAGATCTATCAAAAAGCTTCTTAACTATGTCAGATGGTTGAGCACCATTCTTAACCCATTGAACAGCTTTTTCTTCATCAATCTTTATAGTAGTTGGTTCAGTTGTTGGGTTGTAGTAACCAATCTCTTCTATGAATCTTCCATCTCTTGGGGATCTGGAATCAGCAACAACTACTCTGTAAAATGGAGCTTTTTTAGCGCCCATTCTTCTTAGTCTTATCTTAACAGCCATGTATTTCACCTCCTTCTAAGTGTAGGACATTAGTTCATAAAAGGCAGTTTTCCAAATAGCCCTTTTTTAAAGCCCTTTTGCATATTCTTAGTTTGTTTCATCATTTTTTTCATCATTTCAAACTCTTTAAGAAATTTGTTGATGTCTTGTATATTTGTACCTGAACCTAGAGCTATTCTTTTTTTTCTAGAAGAAGAACCGCTTACCAGGCTAGGATTTTTTCTTTCTTTTTTAGTCATAGAATTAATTATGGCTTCTCGTTTTTTCATTTCCTTTTCGCCTTGACTCAAATCAACACCTTGAAGTTCCTTTGAATTTAAACCTGGTATCATTTCAAGTATTTTATTAAGAGGTCCAAGCTTTTTCATTTGAGCCATCATTGATAAGTAGTCATCAAGATTAAAATCTTGGCTCATCATTTTAGCACTAAGCTCTTTGGCTTCTTTCTCATCTATGGCAGCCTGAGCCTTTTCAATTAAGGAAAGAACATCTCCCATTCCGAGTATTCTTGAAGCCATTCTTTCTGGATAAAACACTTCCAAGTCATTCATTTTTTCGCCTAAACCAACAAACTTTATTGGTTTTCCACTCATAGCTTTTATAGATAGAGCAGCACCACCTCTAGTATCACCATCAAGTTTGGTTAGTATTACACCAGTTATGTCTAACTGAGAGTTAAAGCTCTGAGCTACATTCACTGCATCCTGACCTGTCATGGAATCAACTACAAGCATTATTTCACTTGGATTTATATTTCTTTTCACACTCTTAAGCTCATCCATTAACTCTTCGTCTATATGCAATCTACCAGCAGTATCTATTATTACTACATTATTATCGTTATTTTTGGCATGTTCAAGTGAAGCTTTTGCTATATCTACCGGATTTACTTTGTCACCCATAGTAAACACTGGCACATCTATTTGCTTCCCTACAACCTGTAACTGCTTAATAGCTGCAGGTCTATATATATCACAAGCAACTAATAGTGGTCTTTTATTCTTCTTTCTAATCTGAAGTGCTAGCTTTCCAGCCATAGTTGTTTTACCAGCACCTTGAAGACCAAGAAGCATTATAACTGTTATACCATTATTAATATAATTAATAGTGCTTTCTGAACTACCCATCAGAGCTGTAAGTTCATCATTTACTATCTTAATTACATGTTGTCCCGGAGTCAAGCTTTCCATGACCTCATTACCCAAGCACTTTTCACTTACATTATTAATAAAGTCTTTTACAACCTTATAATTAACATCCGCTTCAAGCAGTGCAAGCTTAACTTCCCTCATAGCTTCTTTAATGTCTTTTTCAGTAAGTTTACCCTTACCCTTAAGCTTCTTAATAGTTTCCTGAAGTTTGGAAGCTAATCCTTCAAAAGCCATGATATTCCTCCTATAAACTCTCAATTATATCTTTTTCTATTTCTTTAACATAATTTATAATTTCATTATCATTTGTTCTATCTTTTATCAGACTGCAGTTATGTATTATTGATTCTTTAATGGCAGATAAAAAATTATTTCTCTGCTTAAGCTGTAATTTATCTTCATATTCTAATAAAAGCTTTTGACATCTCTTTATTGTATCGTGAATAGCCTGTCTGCTAGTATTATTAAGCTCTGCTATTTCACCAAGCGAAAGATCTTCATTGTAATATATAGTCATTATATCTCTTTGCTTATCCGTTAAAAGACATCCATAAAAATCTAGAAGCAAGGATATCTCAATTCTTTCTTCCATAACATCACCTAACTCACAACAACGATAATATCAGATATTTAAAAGGCTGTCAAGTAGTTTTACTTAACAGCCTTTTAAAATTATTAACTAAAATAGTGCTTCTACGAAATTTCTTGCGTCAAATTCCTGCAAATCATTTATACCTTCGCCAACACCGATAAGTTTCACTGGTACATTCAGTTGATGCTTAATGGATATAACAACGCCACCTTTTGCAGTTCCATCAAGCTTAGTTAGGATTATACCATTTACATCAGAAACCTCCATAAACTGTTTTGCTTGTTGAACTGCATTTTGACCTGTGGTAGCATCTAAAACTAATAGAGTTTGCTTTGGTGCTTCTGAAAATTCTCTATCAATAATTCTGTTTATCTTTCCTAGCTCATCCATTAAGTTTTTCTTGTTGTGCAGTCTTCCAGCAGTATCGCATATCAGCACATCAACTTTTCTTGCTTTTGCTGCTTGTATGGCGTCATAAACAACTGCAGCAGGATCTGACCCCTCTTGATGCCTTATGAGATCAACGCCGGCTCTGTTGCTCCAAACCTCGAGCTGGTCGATTGCGGCAGCTCTAAAGGTGTCAGCGGCAGCTAAAAGAACTTTCTTTTTATCATTTTTAAGCTTAGCTGCAATTTTTCCAATAGAGGTTGTTTTTCCAACCCCATTTACTCCAACTATCAATATTACAGAAGGACAGCTTTCAACTAAATTATTTTGCTCCTCTGAACCAAGCATTTCAATAAGTACTTCCTTTAGACAGGGAGTAACCTCTTTAGGATCTTTAATTTTTTTGGTTTTAACTTTGGCCCTCAGTCTATCTATAATCTCTAATGTGGTGTCCACTCCAATATCTGATGTTATAAGAATCTCTTCAAGCTCTTCATAAAGTTCTTCGTCTATATTCACATATAGGTTAAGCATTTCACTGACCTTATCAGTAAAGCCATTTTTAGTTTTAGAAAGCCCATTTTTTAACTTTTCAAAAAATCCACCAAACATATATTGCCTCCTTCACATTACTTTCTTAATGGTATAATCATTTAAATCTTTATATTGCAGAGGGATGTTTATTTAAATCTACGGAAACTACTTTAGATATACCTTTTTCCTCCATTGTAACACCGTATAGAACATCGCTAACCTCCATGGTACCTTTTCTATGAGTAATAACAATAAACTGTATATTGTTTGAGAATTTCTTTAAGAACTCAGCATATCTTAAAACATTAGCATCATCTAGAGCAGCTTCAATTTCATCTAATATGCAGAAAGGAGTTGGTTTCATTTTTAAAATCGCAAATAATAATGCTATGGCAGATAAAACCTTTTCTCCACCAGACATAAGATTTATGTTCTGAAGCTTCTTTCCAGGAGGTTCCACGTTAATTTCTATGTTAGCAGTTAATTCGTCTCCATCAGAAAGAATCAAATCAGCACTGCCGCCCTTGAATAATTCCTTAAAGGTTTCGTTAAATAATATTTTCAGCTTGCTTAGATTTTCACTAAACACAGCTTTCATATTAGCCGTCATTTCATCAATCATTTTCAAAAGTTCAAGTTTAGCTTGAATTAAATCTTCTTTTTGTGAATTCATGAAGGTATATTTTTCTTTAATTTCCTTGTATTCTTCAATTGCACCTAAATTTACTGTACCCAGTTCGGCTATTTGGCCTTTAAGCTTAGCGATAATTTTCTTGTAGCTATCCATATTATCTATCTCAGCTTTATATTTTAAAGCTTCAGCGTATGTAAGAGACAGCTCCTCATTTAATTTTGCATACAAGGTTTCTATTTCGGTTTCCAGTTTTGTAAGTGAAAGCTCCTGCCTGTGAGCATCTTCCTCTTTCTTGTTTAATATGAGACTTACAGCATCTAATTCACCTGTTATAGTTTTTATATTTTCTTTTAATTTAATTCTCTCAACTTCACTTTCCTTAAATAATACCTCTAGCTTAGATAAGTCCACAGTAACAAGGTCTAATTTTTGGTTATTGCTTGCTATTTGCTCATAGCATTCTTTAATAGTTTTTTCAGCGCTGCTTCTCTCTTCATTATTAAGCTTTATTTTATCAGAAAGCTCATCAATTTCATTTGATAATCTTTCTAATTCTCTTATCTTATTAATAACAATTTCATCAATTTGAGCTTTCTTGATTTTTAAAGCAGTATGATTTTCTTTAATCTCAACGACTTTAACAGTTTTATCCTTTAAATGCAGCTGAAGTTCATTCAGTTTTTTTGAATTCTCAATTTGTGCATTAATAAGACTTTCAAGCGCTAAGTTTCTTGATGCTAATTCTTCATCATTGCTAAGCAGCTTCTCTTTTAAAAGTTGTATTTCTTCTCTAGATATAGCAAGATTTTGTGTTGTTCTGTCATTTTCTCCAGCTATTGATGTTATTTTTCCTTGAAGCTTAGTAATTTCTATATTTTGATAATAAATTTCATCTCTTAAATTTAAGCAAACATTATCAAGTTTCTTAACTAACTGATTAGCAGCATCTATTTTTTTAGCTGCATCAGCGATTTGAATATTGGTTTCATTTAATGCAAGATTTAGCTCTTCAATTTCTCTTTTTCTGCTTATAATACTGGTAGATTTATGGAAGGTGCTTCCTCCTGTCAAAGAACCTCCTGGATTAATTACTTCTCCAGATAAGGTAACAATTTTATAGCTATATCCTGATTTTTTTGCAATCTCCAATGCACAATTCATATCAGAAGCTATAATAGTTCGTCCTAAAAGGTATTCTATAGCATTTGCAAAGTAACTCTCGTAGACTAAAAGGTCGCTAGCTAAACCTATATATCCACTGCACTGCTTTATAACATCAATATTAGCTATTTTCCTGCCTTTTATAATATTTAATGGTAGAAAAGTAGCCCTGCCTATATTATTGTGCTTAAGGTAATTTATAAGGCCTTTTGCGGCTGTTTCATCCACTGTTATAACATCCGAAATAGCCCCTCCTAGTGCAATTTCAATAGCAACTTCTAGTTCTTTCTTCATAGTGATAACTTCGCCAACTAAAAAACACTTACCTGACATGCCGGGGACTTTTTCAAAAGAAATATCCTGCATCAATGTCTTAACTGCTTTATTATATCCTTCGTATTGTTTCTCTAAATTCAACAGCATGTTATGGTTAGCTTCTAGCTTGTTAGCAGAAATATTAAGCTCTTTAAGCTGCTTTTCATCCTTAGCCAAGCAGCTAGTTAGCTTTGAAATCTCATACTTGCTTTTCTTTATCTCTTCTTCATACTCCTTAACCTTATTATTAATTTCCTTAATACTGTCTTCAAGCATAGCAATTGTAGTAGAATTTATCTTAATGGAACTTATATAGTTTTCACAGGAGGTTTTTAAGTCTTCCAGCTTTTTTTCCAACTGCTGCTGCTCTGTATTAAAGATTAATAGTTTGCTTCTTTCATCTGTTATACGGTTCTGAAGGTTACTATCCTCATCTTTAAGGTTGTTAATTATAGATTCACTTTCACTTACAGAAAGGTTTAAGTCCAATATTTCCTTCTCGTGGCTTGTTATACTATTGTTTAAGCTTTGCTGATTCTCCTGATATTTTTTTAAATTATGCTCTTGATCATCTTTAATTAACAGCACGTTATTTAATTTTTCTTGGGCTTTATTAAGTTCCTCTAAGCTTTTTTCAATAAAAGCCTCTAAATTTCTTAATCTTTCTTCTACAAGCGCAGTTTCGGAACCAATGGCTTGATAATCAGCCTTGTTTTTATAGTATTCTTGTTGGCTGTTTTGGGCCTCAAGTTCTTTTTTTTCTAACTCTTCATTAATTCTTTGAAGATTGCTTTTATTTTCATTTTTCCTTAATATCAATTCATCAATTTCAGTTCTTGCCTTGTTTATAGCACTTTTTACACCTTCAATTTTTACCTGTATCTCGTCTATTGAGTGTACAATCAAATTAACTTCTTTTTCATTTAATTTTGCCGACAGATCTAAAAATGTTTTGGACTTTTCACTTTCGACTTTTAGAGGCTCTAGTCTCTCCTCGTAAGTTTGCAAAATATCACCAATTCTTAGGAGATTCTGCTCAGTGTTACTAAGTTTTTTCTCAGCTTCCTCTTTCCTAGTCTTAAACTTAACTATACCTGAAGCTTCTTCTAAAAGACTTCTTCTTTCCTCTGGCCGACCGCTTAAAATTGCATCTATTTTACCTTGTCCAATTATGGAATAACCTTCTTTACCTATTCCCGTATCCATAAATAGTTCTTGTACATCTCTTAGCCTGCACTGAGTATTATTTATATAATATTCACTTTCTCCGGATCGGTAAAGCCTTCTAGAAATAGTTATATCTGAATATTCTAACGGAAGCTCCTCGTCTGAGTTATCTAGAGTAAGAGATACCTGAGAAAGACCAACAGGCTTTCTAAATTGGGTACCTGCAAAGATGACATCCTCCATCTTTCCTCCTCTTAAACTCTTAACGCTTTGTTCTCCAAGAACCCATCTCACTGCGTCGGATATATTACTCTTACCGCTGCCATTAGGGCCTACAACCGCTGTAACACCTTTTTTAAAGGCTAATTCAGTCTTGTCTGCAAAGGATTTAAAGCCCCTAATTTCTATTGATTTTAAGAACATAAGTACACTCCCTTATTATCTAAATAACGATGGCAAGAGCCCAATCAAAAACACTAATATTATAAAATACACTAACAATTTTGTATATTTTTCTCTTTGCCTTTTGTTCATATATAAACACCCCTAACATACAGGTTATATTACACATCATAAGTTTATAGTATAATAGAAAAAATATCAATGTAAAAATAAAAAGCCGTGAATTACACGGCTTTCGGATACTATTTTGTTATCTTGGTTCTACAATAAATTTTATAGCAGTTCTTTCTTCACCTTCAATAGTTATTTCGGAAAAAGCAGGGACTACAACTAAATCTATTCCGTTTGGTGCTACAAATCCTCTTGTTATTGCAATAGCTTTTACTGCTTGGTTAACTGCACCTGCTCCAACTGCTTGAACCTCTGCAGCATTATTTTCTCTTAATACTGCCGCTAAAGCTCCTGCTACTGATTTTGGCTGTGATTGCGCTGACACTTTTAATACTTCCATAATTAATTCCTCCCTACGAAACCTATTAATACTAATTTCACAGAGATAATATTCTATAAAAGGTTTAAATATCCTTCTTTATACTTTTGTGACAAATATTCATTAATCGACATTTTTTTGCAATGGTTGTTCCATTTTAATTCAAGATAGCCTCTTTTTAATTTATCAGTCTGAATTATTTTAATGTTTGATGTCTTTAATTGTGATTTAGTGTCATTAAAAAATTTCTTTTTTGAGGTGTATATTTTTGATATATCCTTATCATTTATATAAACCTCAATGCTTCCAACATAGTCTTTAGGAACCATACATATTAACATATCGTTATAAATACTTCCCTCAACCAATTCTCTAAAGGCAGGATGGAAAGGTCCAGCTATAATTTCTCCATCCTCATCAATCTCCTCCGTTGCCTGAAGACCAACTCTAATTATATTAATATTGTGAGAAGTCAGCATGCCGTATATTATCTTGCTTATAAAAATTGTTTCATCTAGTGAATAAGGTGTATAAACTCCACTAATATACATCCGTTCCATTGGTGTATCTTTTATTACTAAAGCTGGGTATATTCTGCATATATCCGGAGCAAGCCTTATAACTTCTTCTGCAGTTTTAATATCTTTCTCAAAATTGTCGCCAGGTAACCCAAGCATTATTTGATGGCCTAATACAAATCCAAAGCTTTTAATTAAATATGAGGCTTTTTCAACATCCTGCGCAGTATGACCTCTTGCAGATTTACGTAAAACCTCGCTGTCTAATGACTGGACTCCTAACTCAATAATATCAACAGAATAATCTTTCAAGTGATTTAGTATTTCTTCGTTAATATAGTCAGGTCGTGTTGATAATCTTATAAAATTTATTATTCCTGAATCCTTATAGCTTTGAGCTACTGTTAACAATTCACGCTGCTTTTCCATATTTATAGCAGTGAAGGTGCCTCCAAAAAAAGATATCTCTAATATCCTGTTTTCGGAAGGAATTGTTTTTAAGTAATCCTCTACTATGTTTTTTACAAATGCTGCATTTACTTTTGTAGAACTTCCAGTAATGCTGTTTTGATTACAAAATACACAATCGTGAGGACAACCTTCATGGGGCACAAATATAGGTATAATATAATGAGATTTATTCATATTTAACTAACCCTCCACATTTAATAGTGCTTCTTTTGCTGCATTTTGTTCAGCTTCTTTTTTGCTGTATCCTGAACCAATTCCTAGAAGTCTTTCTTCAACTAGCACTTCAACGTAAAATTTTCTTCTATGAGGAGGGCCCTCAAACTTTACAAGATTATATAATATTGAAACATCTCCATTTTGCTGAAGAATTTCTTGAAGCTTCGTTTTATAATCTAAAACTATTTTATTAGAAATAGCCTTGTTAATAATATCCTGAAAATTACTAATGATAAACTGTTTTGCTTTCTCAAGTCCACAATCTAAATAAATTGCTGCAATAATTGCCTCAACGCAATCTGCAAGGATAGATACTCTCTCTCTTCCTCCTGTTAGTTCCTCGCCTTTACTCATATTTATAAACTGACCTATACATAGCTTCTGAGCTATTTCATACAGTGAATTTTCACAAACAATAAGAGCTCGTGTTCTAGTTAATTCACCTTCATTTTTATCACTATAATTTTTATATAAGTATTCTGAAATACTTAATTGAAGAATGGAATCCCCCAAGAACTCCAATCTTTCGTTATGTCTTATACTTTTATTTTGATTTATAAAAGAACTATGAGTTAAAGCTTCTGCTAATATATCTTTATTATCAAATTTGATTCCTAACCTATTTTCAAGCTCATTAATATTAGCTATGTTTCTTGTCATATCTCTTCTCCTATATAGATAATAGTTCATTCTTCAATTTGTTATCCAACATACTCAAGAATACACTACCTCATAAAATTTTTAAAAATTTAAAGCCCCGCTTTATACGGGACTCTATTATTATTCTTCAGTATGAGCTTTTATGTAATCAACTACATCACTTACTAAACTAATTTTTTCAGCATCTTCGTCTGGGATTTCCATATCGAATTCACTTTCTAATGCCATTATTAATTCAACTATGTCCAGTGAATCAGCACCTAAATCATCCATAAATGATGATTCCATTGATATTTCATCGGCATCTATACCGAGTTGATCTGAAATTATATCTCTAACCTTATCAAATATCATGTTTTCACCTCCTACTTACAAAGCTATACTAAGATAATATTACATATCATCTTCAGCGTCAATATTAATAAATAAAATTAATTCTGTTAAACTTCAACTTGATCTTCCACACTTATTTTTTCCAGTTCTTCTTTAATCCTATCAACAATTTTGTTCTCATGTGCTGTAATAGCCTGTTTAATGGCATTTTTAAAAGCTTTTGCATTAGAACTTCCATGAGCCTTAATTACTATACCATTAGAACCTAAAAACGCGGAACCACCATATTCTGTATAATCAAATTTTTTCTTAAAGCTGATAAATACATGTTTTAAAAGCAACCCTCACACCTTTGTTGTAAAGGATGCCATAATTTCTTCATTCAACATACTAAAAATATTAGAAGCAACTCCTTCATAAGTCTTTAATATGGTGTTTCCAACAAAGCCGTCACATACCAATATATTTACATCTCCTGCCGGAATATCACGAGGTTCTACATTCCCAACGAAATTAAAATCTGTTTGCTTTAACAGCTTATGGGTTTCTTTAGTAAGCTCGTTCCCCTTTTCTTCTTCTGCACCAATATTAACAAGTCCTATTGAGGGATTAGAAACGTTTAATACATTTTCATAATATATTTTCCCCATTAATGCAAATTGTAAAAGGTACGAACTCTTACAATCTACATTTGCACCAGCGTCAATAATCATGAAAGGTGCATTTTTACCAGGCATTATAGGAGCAAGTGCTACTCTTTTAATACCTTTGATTCTTCCTATTATGAGCGAGGCACCAGCCATCAAAGCTCCTGTACTTCCTGCAGATAATACAGCGTCTGCTTCGCCTGATTTAACTAAGCTTAAAGCCTTTACTAAACTGGAATCCTTCTTCTTTTTTAATGCTTTAACCGGTTCTTCGTTTGGACTAATAACTTCAGATGCAGGAACAACTTTAATTTTATCTTTAGGATAGTCAAAGTTTGTAAGCTTCTGCGTTAATAGGTCCTCAGGTCCGCTTATAAGGATATCTACGCCATATTCTTTAACCGCATCAACACAACCTTGAATTACAGCATCTGGAGCAAAGTCTCCCCCCATACCATCAACTGCTAATCTCATATATATACCTGGATATTACCAGGTGTTTCACATCCTTCCATTTACGCATCAAGCATAGTATTCATTATGGTAAAGTATATTATACATTGAATAAAAAGGCAATAAATGTTTAACAAAAAATAAGAGAAAGTCATATGACTTTCTCCACAATTACTTCTCAGAAGCAACTATTTCCTTACCCTTGTAATATCCACAGCTCTTGCACACTCTATGAGCAAGCTTCATTTCGTGACATTGAGGACATTCAACTATTCCTGGTAGGCTTAATTTAAATGTTTGTGCTCTTCTTGAGTCTCTTCTAGCTTTAGAAAATCTTCTCGCAGGATTTCCCACAGTAAACACCTCCTTAATCAGCAGAAAACAAATCTTTTAGCTTAGCTAGACGCGGATCAACATCTTTCTCCAAACAATTGCAGTTTGTAATGTTAAGATTTGTACCGCAGTGCTGACATAAGCCATTACAATCATCCTTACATAGTTTTTTTATTGGCAAGGACAAAAGAATATTGTTTTTAATTATATCTGTGATATCAATTGAATCACCATCAATAAAAATGATTTCATCCTCATCTTTATTATCAGGATTGGCTGAAAATTTTTCATGAATCTGGACATCAACATTATGATTAAAGCTTGTTAAGCATCTAGAACAAGGTAAGCTAACTTCGGTTAATACTTGACCTTCTAATTCAATAATGTCTCCTGTAAGATATAATTCGCCTTCCAAAGTTATAGGCTTTAGAAATTCAACTTTCTCACCATCATCATAAAAATCTTCTTCAGAATAAACTAAATGCACTTTCTTTTTAGAAACTTTTTTTTTAATTAAATCTAAAACGTCTATATTCATAGTTTCACCTCAATGCATTAGCCACAATTTATTATATAAACAACTAAAATAAAAGTCAAGCTGTATTTATAGCGTTAGTATAATTTTGTCAAATCGTCTTTAGTTGTTAACAATTTCCATTGTATCTCTTGCAATCATAAGTTCTTCGTTTGTTGGTATAACGAGCACTTTTGCCCTTGATCCTTCTAGGCTTAAGTCTACAGCCTTGCCTCTTACTTTATTTTTTGATTTGTCAAGATGTATGCCAAGATAATCTAATCCCTCGCATACAAATTCTCTTGTCTCAGGAGAATTTTCACCAAGTCCAGCTGTAAATACCAAACAGTCTACTCCATTCATAACTGCCGCATAAGAGCCAATGAATTTTTTTACCTTATAGTAGTATACATCTAGTGCAAGTTGCGCTCTCTTATTGCCTTCCTTCCAAGCAGCATCTTCTATGTCTCTGAAGTCACTGCTTACACCTGATATTCCAAGCACTCCGGATTTTTTGTTTATTATATTGTTCACATCATCTATAGTGTAGTTTAATTCCTGCATTAAAAATGTAATTAT
>CAZMQY010000003.1:2929-38561 GCA_964568335.1 uncultured Clostridium sp. | reverse complement strand
CCTCAGCGTAAATTAATCTAGCCAGCAAATCTAAATCGCTTTCTGTATAAGGTATAACACCTTTGCTTACAGTTGAAGTTCCAGTTGCTGCACTATTTGATGAAGTGTTTGAACCTGGTATTAGGAATACTTGTCCAGGATAAATTAAATCTTTCCAGTAATTATTAGCTTTTCTTAGAGAATCTAAAGAAATCCCAAATCTTTTTGATATCAGATAAAGGGTATCTCCGCTTTTAACCGTATATTGATTAGCTGATACATTCAACACCTGACCAGGATATATAACTGAGCTAGCAAGGCTGTTATCTCTCATCAAGGCTGCAGTGCTGGTGTTGAAATTTCTGCTTATTGTATATAAGGAATCGCCTGAAACCACCTTATAGCTTGCAGCTTCAGCTGTATGAGCTGAAAAAAGTGTAACCCCTAAAGCAAATAAAGTTATCTTAAGCATTTTTGAATTTATCATATATTTCCCTCCTTAAGCCTCCGAGGTTAGTTGACGGGTTCGGGTAAGAGGTACCCTACTTTTTAAGATTCACCCCATGGATATCCCCCGTACTCCATTTTTGGAGATTCGGCATCTACAGGTGTTATTGTAACAGAGGAGTATAGCTATATCTATACAAAATATGTGGAAGGAAGGGCATATATTGGAACAAGTGAAGGGAATAGGAATAAAGAAAACATAAGAGTAAATACTAATATAAACCTATTATAAGAGGAGGAATTATGGTGGAAAATAAGACTAAGATAGTAAAGGTTAAGAAAAATTCAGATGGAGATATTACTGATGTAATGCTTGAGAATGGAAACGTATATTCAATCAATGAAGCTATAATGATGACTAGGGATGGACTCATCGAAGGAGTTAACGTTGGGAGGGCAAAAAACGGCAGAGAGTACTTAAGGAGCAATCCAAACGATAATGAAGGAGATAACCTAGACAATATTCCTACCTTCTAAGGAGGGGTAATACCAAAGGATAGGCAAATAACCTATCCTTTAACTTATAGTAAACTTAGATCTTTGAGCTCTTGCTCTAACTGAGCAGGGTTTTTAAACAGAATTGTATTAATTCCAATACTTTTAGCACCCTCAATGTTGGCCAAAGTATCATCTATGAATAAGCATTCCTCTGCTGCCAAATTCAAGCTGTGCAGCGTATGCTCGTAAATTTCCCTGCTTGGCTTAAGTAAATTAATTTTTGAGGAAATAATCATTTCATCTGCCATTTTAAAGAATGGATATTTTTCATAAACAATTTCAAAAGCTCTAAGATGAAAATTAGAGAGCAATATTATTCTATAATTATTCTGTTTAAGTCTTTTTAGTAGACTGACTGTATCTTCTATGGGAATTAAAATATTATGCCAATCCTTCATAATGTCCATAATATAGATTCTTTGAGATGAATGCCTTTTAGAAAAAATTTCTACAGCTTCCCCGTCTGTAATGCTTCCTCTGTCTAAATCGAGCCATTCTGAGCTTTCAAATACTGCAGAATAAAGTTCCTCAACTAAAAGTTTATTCGTATATTTTTCCAAAAGGTATTCCTTTGGATTAAATTCTAATAATACTCTTCCAATATCAAAAATTATATTCTTTATCAACCCTCATCATCCTTTCACTATTTACCTTTCTTATACTAACCTATAGATGATATATTTTCAACTTGATAATTAACTGCATTTAAGCCATTATTTTTGGGAAGACTATTTGTAAATATTGTAATTGGAGAGAATGATATGAATGACACAGTAAACATATTTATGAACAGCATGAAGAGTTTAGATGAAAAGGATTATATGTTTAATTTGATCACATATGGCATTGCCCCAACAATTTGCGGTTATAAATGCTCTACTCTCATAACGCTGTGTCATAGGTATAAAAATTCCTATAACCTGTGGAATGAGTATAGAGAGGAATTTCTAAGTCAGGTTCCTCTAAAGTGTTTTGAACTCAATAAAACAGATAGGATATGTACGGTTCTTTTTTATGATGAGAATAGCCTTTACAATAGAATAAAACAAAAGGAAAATAAGATTTTCTTAAAAAGCTGCGGATATGATGAAAAAGAAAGTCTTGTAAACTGCCTATTTAAATTGAGGGAAAGATACATGGCGGGCTGCCCCCACGAAATAGGAATTTTTCTAGATATACCATATCAGGATGTACTGGGTTTCATTAAAAACTTAGGCAGGAATTTTTTATACTGTGGTTATTGGAAGGTATACTGTGATGTAGAAGGAGTGTTAGAAACCTTCCAGCGGTATAACTGGTCAAAGAAAAAGGTTATTGAACTCATAGGTCAGGGAAAGAATACCTTTGAGATTATTAGTATACTTGATAAGTATAAAAAGCATCATTTGTAGCTCCATCCCTGCAGCTTTCATTACTAAGTAATCAGAGTTTTAATGGTGCAGTAGACATTAGGAGTCATATTTTTTGAATTGTATTTTGATGGAAGTTAGGGTTATAAAATATACATGAATAATTAATGTCGAATGAAAAATTAAAACAATTTAAAAATGTTCGTGGTTTTGTATTTACATAGCAATATTTTTATGATACTATTAGTACATAATCAAATAAGGACTCATATAATTCCGATGATTTGGTTCGGAAGTTTCTACTAAGCAGCCGTAACTGCTTGACTATGAGTGAAGAGTTTACTGATGTTCCGGTTAATATTGGACAAATAGTTCGTTTGGCTTTGTCCTAATATTGAATACGCAGTTAAGCGCATGAATTCACTCAATATTTTGAAGATTCATGCGTTTTATTTCTTTTTGGATAAACATATAATTTACTGTGGGCATCAATTTGTAAACAGCGATAGTTTTGCTTAGTGGAGTTTATGTAATCACTTGCATAAGGAGGGGAAATGTAAATATTAATCTTATAAATCGTAAAAATTAAGGGGGAAAATTAAATGAAAGATTTCTTTAAATTACAAGAAAATAATACCACCGTAAAAACTGAAGTTATTGCTGGAATTACTACCTTCATAACGATGGCATATATAATATTTGTTAATCCAAGCCTTCTTGCTCAATCAGGAATGAATTCAAAGGGATTATTTTTTGGTGATGTTGCAAAAGCAGGATTGACAGTTGGGAATGACCCTATTATTGGCTCTATATTTGTAGCTACAGTTTTATCTGCAATTATCGGTACTTTAATTATGGGACTTGTTGCTAATGTTCCATTTGCTCAGGCTGCAGGCATGGGAATGAATGCATTCTTCACTTTCTATGTGGTTGGAACAGCAAAATATTCATGGAAGGCAGCACTTGCAGCAGTATTTATTTGTGGTCTTATTAATATTTTTATCACTGTAACAAAAATAAGAATTGCTATTGTTAATGCTATACCTGAATCTCTTAAAAATGCTATTGGTGCCGGTATCGGATTATTTATAGCTCTAATAGGTTTTAAAGAGGCTGGATTGGTTGTAGCAGACCCAGCAACCTTAGTTGCATTTGGTAATATTAAGAATCCTGGGACTTTGCTAGCATTATTCGGACTAATTATAACAGTGGCACTTATGGTTAAGAATGTAAAAGGTTCTATACTTTTAGGTATTATATTAACTACTGTGGTTGGGGTTATCGCACAGGTAGGTTTTGGTGTGAAATTAGGACTTTTCATTCCAGAAGGGTTTAATATATTTTCACTGCCACCAAGTTTAAAGCCAACCTTTATGCAGCTTAGCTTTACTGAATTATTTACAGCTAAAACAAGTATACTTACTGCTATTACTATAATAGTTTCCTTCAGCTTGGTTGATACCTTTGATACAATCGGTACTTTCATTGGAACTGGTGCAAAAACAGGTATGTTCGATGAGAAAAATGATGTTCCTAAAAAGGGAATGTTCCCAAGAAAAATTGACAAAGCTTTATTTGCTGATGCTACTGCTACTTCAATTGGAGCTATTATCGGAACAAGTAACGTAACAACATACGTAGAAAGTGCTGCTGGTATAAGCGAAGGCGGAAGGACTGGTTTAACAGCAGTGGTTGTTGCAATATGCTTCTTCTTATCATTATTCATTGCTCCTCTTGTTGGTATAGTTCCTGCTCAAGCTACTGCTCCTGCACTTATCATAGTTGGAGTACTTATGATAAGCTCAATAATGAGAATAGATTTTGAGAACTTTGAGGAAGCTCTTCCAGCATTTTTAACAGTTGTTATGATGCCATTTACTTACAGTATAGCTAATGGTATAGCTGCCGGTTTCATATTTTACACTATAGTTAAATTAGTTAGAGGAAAGGCAAAAGAAGTTCATCCAATAATGTATATATTTGCTGTACTATTCATCCTAAAATTTGTTTTCCAAGTTTAATAAAAAAATCCGACTGCGCTACAGTCGGATTTTTACTTCATATGTATTTATTAATGCAAATACTGGTTTATCTCCAATAGGAGGTGTGTTTAATTTCTTAATCTTATAACCTCTGTAAATTAATAAAATTTCTATCAGCAGTATAATTATTAATACAATAAGTATCTTAGTAAATTTAGACATGGCCCCCCCTATAAACATGGTGAAAAAATTATTTCTTACTTTAGTTTATGTTAAATGAATGAGTATTAACATTGAAATAAAAAATAAAAGCTTCTGAGTGTTCAGAAGCTTTTATTTTTATTATTTATCTTAAATATTTTTTTAAATTTTCATTTTTATCGATAACCATTAATAAGGGTAACCCTAAAATGTAGCAAACTACTAATTGACCAAATCCAACTTGAAGAGCTGGTATAACAAATGGAATATTGGAACTGTAGCTTATTAATAGTCCAATAACAATAGCGTTAACTATAACTGCTGGAAGTGGTGCGATATATCTTTTGAATTTTAAATTGCTTTTACCAATGTAATAAGTCATTATAGCCGCTATAAATGTAGCAAGAGATCCAAAAATCATGTCTAAAGGGCCTATTGGACTTAAAATATTAGATATTAGACATCCAACAAACAGTCCCCAAGTAGAAAACACCGAGAAGAAAGGCAGTACTGTAAGAGCTTCAGCTATTCTAAATTGAACCTCTCCGTAGCTTATAGGTGCTAACGCCAGCGTAAGGGCAGCGTATATACCTCCTATTACTCCTCCAAAAACAATTTTTCGAACATTTAATTTCATTCCTTATTCCTCCTAGTTTTATTTTAGGACAGGATGGTTACGAACTGTCCGTACCTCTTTGAAGCACTCGTACATTTTAGCAATTATGATATCAGATGTCAACGGAAATAAATAATTTATTCAAATAACATAACACTTTTTTTCATATTGTATTATAATTAATAAGTACGCGTTTAAACGCATATTAAGGTAAGGTTAAAGGAGTATATATGGAAAAAAGAACATTTGATGCTAATATAAATATTTTAGAAAATGGAATAAGGCTTATAACTGTTAAAAGAGATACACAAATCGCTTCCCTCCATGTAGGATTAAAAGTAGGTTCCCTTTATGAAAAAGGAAAAGATAGAGGTATATCTCACTTTATAGAGCATATGCTTTTCAAGGGAACAGGCGTAAGAAACAATGAGGAAATAAATGATGCGTTAGAAAAAAGAGGTGGAGAATATAATGCTTATACAGATTATTCCTCTACAGTATACAGTATAACAGCTTTAGGCGAAGAGCTTGAGGCTTCTATTGAAATACTTGCAGACATGGTGCAAAACTCACAATTTCCTGAAAAGGAAATTGAAAAGGAGAGAGGGGTTATCCTTGCAGAGATTCGAACAAGCAAGGATGATATCGAGGATTACAGCTTTAGTAAGATTAATGAAATCGCCTTTAGCAAAAGTCCTCTAAGATATGACGCCTTAGGAGACGAAAAAGATGTCAAGAAATTTACTAGGCAGCAGCTAATAAATTATTATAATAAATACTATGTTCCTAACAATTGCTTTATTTCTGTAGTATCTTCCTTTGAGCATGAGGAAATCATAAGCCTTATACAAAAGTATTTTAAAGCTTGGAAGTGGCAAGAATTAAACTATGAAGATATAGACATTGAAGATAATATACCGGTAAAGAAAACCACGTTTAAGAAAAATATCGAGCAAAGTACAATAATTTACGCGTTCACTTTTCACGGTTTAAACAAGCAGGAAGAACTGACATTAAAAGTTTTAAACCATAAGTTTGGTGAGAGCGCAAACTCAATTTTGTTTAGGGAGTTAAGAGAGGACAGAGGTTTAGCCTATGATGTATATTCTCATCTTGATATGACTAATTATGTCAAAACTCTTTATATTTATACGGCTGTAGGACCTGAAAAAGTGGAGGAAACCTTAACGGCTATAGACAGCTGTATAGAGAGAATTAAGAGTGGAGACATAAATTTTAATGAGGATACAGTTGTGCTTATGAGAAAGGTTCTTAAAACTGCAGTAGCTGCAACCTTGGAGGATTCCACTGATTTAGGAAACTATGTGCTTCATCAAAGGTTGGAGGATGAGAGCATATATGAATTTGTGGAGGATATGAAAAAACTTGAAGAAATTAAAAGCAAAGATATGTATGATGTAGCAAAAAGAGTGTTCAATATTCCTACCATTCACATACTTGCTGCAAAAAATTAGTAACTCATTAATTTAACAGCAGGAGGGTTAGTATGGATGTCCATGAAAAGCTAATTACAAAAATAGAGATGCAGAAAAAAAATAAGGAAAGGGTAAGTATTTTTATCGAAGGGGATTATGCCTTTTCCTGCAGTGCGGAGCTTGTATATACTCATGGTCTTAGAGCCAATAATGCTGTAAATATTGAGAAGCTTACGGAAATTGTTTGTGAAGATAATTACTTAAAGTGCAAGAATGAGGCTTTAAGGCTAATAGAAAGAAGCTATAAGACTGAAAAAGAGGTTTTTGATAAGCTGCTTAAAAGGGAGTATGAGGAAAAAACAATTGCAAGGGTAATAGAATTTTTAAAAAGCTATAATTTTTTAAACGATGAACAATATGTAAGCCTCTATATTAAGGAGAAAATAAAAGCTCAAGGAAAGAATAAAATTAAATATTCACTTTTAAAGAAAGGTATACATGAGGTTTTACTAGAGGAAAAGCTCATGGAAGTTGACAATGTTTTAGAGATTACTACAGCAATTTCTTTAGCTGAAAAGAGGTACAAAATATTGCTCAAAAGTGAAAGAGAAAATAGAAAAATTTACAATAAGCTTTGGGAATATTTAATGAGAAAAGGCTATGATAAGGAAATAATTAACGAGGTTTTAGCAAAGGTTGTAAGTTTAGCTTCTCAGGATGCAATTTTTGAGCATAAGGAAACAAATATTGAGGAGTTGCATAGACTAGCTGAAAAAAGATATGCGGTGCTTGTAAAAACAGAAGTGGATTTCAAAAAGCTATATAAGAAATTAGCAGATTATCTTATTAGAAGAGGCTTTGGCTGGGAGGAAGTAAAAAGCATATTAAAAACCGTTATCCACAGCGATGAAATTGAATATATATAAAATAAAGAAAGACCGTGAAGGTCTTTCTTTATTTTGCAAGTACAGCATACTTTGGAAGTCCGTTTTCCAGAGGAATATCCGGTGTTCCTTGAATTAGTGGGGATATATATTCTACTGCCTCTTCGGTAACCCAATTTCCTTCAGGGGTAATCCACTCCTTAGGGAAGTATTTAACATGATTTGCAACCTTTGAAGGGTCAACTAAAATTGTGTCGGATTTGTATGGAGTGTTCTGAAGTCTTCTAATACCAACCATATAACCTGACTTTCCTTGTATGGAGTACTTTACAGCTTCTCTTCCAACACCATAGGTCTCCTCTATATCTGTTGCAGAAGCGCAGTGCATTGCTGCTCTTTGAGCAACTCCAAGCTCAAGTGTTTTAACACGTGAAGTTATTCCGCTATCTACTATAAGATTTTTAAGGCTGCCGCAAACTCCGCCAAGCTGTGCATGACCGAACTTATCATGAGCCGTGCTAGTAGCTTTAGCAACGAAATCACCATTTTCATATCTTATGCCCTCTGAGGCAACAATAAATACTTGGTTTTGTTCCTTGAATCTTTTTGCCACATCCTCTAAAAACTTTTCTTTTGAGAATGGCACTTCAGGAAGATATATAAAATCAACTACAGGCTTTCCACTTATTTTTGCAAGAGCAGCACTTGCTGTAAGCCAGCCAGTATCTCGACCCATTGCTTCAACTATAAATATGCCGTTATTAATATATACGCTAGAATCTAAATAACATTCTAAAACAGTGGTTGCTATGTATTTACTTGCACTTCCAAAACCAGGAGTATGATCTGTCTCCATTAAGTCATTGTCAATAGTCTTAGGTACACCAATAACCTTAATGTCTTTGATATTATGCTCCTTAGTATACTCAGTTAAAGCACGAACTGTATCCATGGAATCATTTCCGCCAATATAAAAGAAAGCTTCAATATCATACTTCTTAAATATTTCAAACAGCTTTTCATATTCAGAGCTGTCTTTTTTATAATCCTTCATCTTGTATCTGCAGGAGCCAAGACCTGAAGAAGGAGTATATTTCATACCTTTTAAATTCTCATAAGGTATTTGAGAAAGATTTACAAGCTTTTCATTTAAAATACCTTCGATACCGTTAATACCCGCAAAAACATTATTAAAGTATTTGCTTTCTAAAGCCTCATCTAAAACCCCCATAAAAGAAGCATTGATAACAGCTGTAGGACCTCCTGATTGAGCTACTAAACAATTTTTCATATGTTCTCTCCTCTCAAAGCTAGTTATGATTAACAAATTCATCATATAAATCTTCATAGTTTTTTACTCAATAAAAATTTATATGATGAATTTGTTAATCTTTAATGCAATATTTAGTATTGTCTTTACTCTAAATAATTGTAATATATCGTGAGAATAACTTCAACAAGTTTATATCTATAGGAAAATTATGCTATTAATGCTAAAATATATATATACTAAAAATCCAAAAAATTAGTTTAAGGTGGATGGTTATGAATAAAGGGGTATTAAAAAACTTTGCATTGTGGGGAAGAAAAAAGCTTAAAGAAGATTTATATGAATGTATAAGATTAAATGGATTTAAGCTTGATGAAAAATGTACAGAAATAAATACATACCTATGGTTTATTCGATTTGTTATTTTACGATTTGTAGACTTGAAAGGATACTTACCTGATAACTGCAGATTCTTTAGTCTAGAAAAGGATAAAAGACACCGTAGTTCTTTAAGAAATAGTATTGAGTACCTTAAAAAAATTTTCCCTAAAATATTCAATGATAAAAATAATGAAAATACTGAGCTTTTTTTAGAAATACAATTAAGAGAGGATTCCTTTGTTAATGAATTTATCACTAAGGTAAATAATGAAGAACTCCGTGAAGTTGAAACTATAGGCTGGCTTCATCAATTTTACTTGACCGAGGATTATGAAAATATTGTGGGCATGAACAATGGTATAATAAGATCCGAGAATGTTCCAGCGGCTACTCAGTTTTTTACACCAAAATGGATAGTAAGGTACATGGTAGATAACTCGCTGGGAAAGCTTTGGGTTGAGAATAAGGAATCATCACCTTTAAAGGATAAGCTTAAGTATTATATTGAAGCTAAAGATAAGAACACCAGTTATAAATATAAGCATAAGGAAATTTTCGGAGATTTAATCCCTGAAGATATAAGGTTTTTAGATCCTGCCTGTGGCTGCGGACATATATTGGTTTATGTCTTTGAAGTCTTATTTTATATATATAAGAGCTGCGGGTATGAGCAAAAGGAGATTCCTATGCTTATAATTAAAAACAATATATTTGGATTAGATATAGATCAAGATGCTGTTGCAATTGCGGAGGCTGCTCTTATTCTCCTGGCAAGAGAAAAGGATGTAAGTTTTTTTAATAAAATTAGTTTTGAACATTTTACCAGTAATTTATTATGCATTATAGACTCTAACTCTTTGGCTAATTATAAAGAAATTCTTCTTCAGGAAGTAGAGAGCGAGAGTTTTGCTAGAAAACAGATAGAAAACCTTATAAATTCATTTATGAATGGTGAAGAATTAGGTTCGTTATTAGAAATTAATAATTTTGACTTAAACTTTTGGGAAGAAAGACTAAAATACATAAATAAAATTTCATATAAAGAGTGCAATGAGCTTTTAGAACTCCTCAATCATTTAGTTAAGCAAAGCAGAATTATATCACAAAAATATCATGTAGTTTGTACAAATCCACCCTATATGAGTAAAAAGTATATGCATAGAACCCTTAAAACTTTTATAAAAGAAAAATATTCACTTTACAATGGTGATTTATTTTCTGTATTCATCATAAGAAATCTAAATTATACAAAAGGCTTTGGATATGCGGCATTTATGACGCCTTTTGTATGGATGTTCATAAAAGAATATGAAAAGCTAAGAAGTTATATTATTGATAAAAAATCAATTGTATCTTTAATACAGTTGGAATATTCTGCATATGCGGATGCTACTGTGCCCATATGTACCTTCGTTATAGGGAATTACAGTGAGTCTGCAGCAGGGGATTACATTAGGCTATCTGACTATAAGGGAGCTGAAAATCAACCCCTCAAGGTAATAGAGGCTATAACAAATTCTGATGTAAACTATAGATTTTGCTGTAGTCTTAAAAGATTTAAGCTTATTCCTGGATGTCCAATTGCCTATTGGGTTTCAAAAAAGCTTTTAGATGTATTTACAAAAGCTGAAAGGCTTGAAAAGTACATAGATATTACAGGTTCTCAAAATGTAACTGCAGATAATGACAAGTATTTGAGAAAGCACTGGGAAATAGACAGAAGCAGCATAAATAAAAGATGGCAGCTTTACACAAAGGGTGGAGCCTATAGAAAATGGTATGGCAATATCGAATATGTAGTTGACTGGTGTGAAGATGCAAAGGAGTTCTATAAAATAAATAATACCTCTAATCTTTTAAGTGAGGAGTATTGTTTTAGAGCAGGAATTACATATAGCGGCATATCATTGAAAGGTTTTGCAGTAAGAGAGGTAGGTAAAAATATATATGATAAGGGTGGGCCAACCTTTCACTTGCGAGATGAAAGTCTGAAGTACTATTTGCTTGCGCTATTGAACTCTAAGGTTATCTCTACAATTATGCACCTATATAATCCTACAATAAATTATCAGGTGCAGGATGTAAAAAGTATTCCTTTTATTTTGGCTGAAGATAAAGACTTAAGATGTAAGATTGACAAGTTGTCTAAAGAATGTATAGAAATATCACAGAGGGACTGGAGCTTTAAGGAAACTTCTTTAGAATTTGAAAAACATCCCTTCATAATTTTTAAGCTGAGTAGCGGTAGTCTTGAAGAAATATTTTATTCATGGAAGCAATATTGCAATGAGCAATATTATTTGCTAAAGGAAAAGGAAGAAGAATTAAATAAAATCTTTATTAAATTATACGGCTTAGAAGGAGAGCTAAACTCTGAAATAGCTGATGAAGATATAACTGTTGCTAAAGCAAATCTAAAAGAGGATATGATAAGCTTTATGTCCTATTCTATTGGATGTATTTTAGGAAGGTATACGTTAGATAATTTTTCAACTGTTAACTGCATTCCATTAACAAAGGAGCATGTCTTTGAAGAAAGTCTGATAAATAAATTTATAGAATTTATTAGCTTATGTTTTGGAAAGAATAAGCTTAAGGAAAATCTGAAGTTTATTGCGTTTGCTATAGGAGGAGAGAAATCAGATCAGCCTTTGATTACTATCAGTAAATATTTTTTAAAATACTTTTATAAGAATCATATGAAGATATATAAAAAGCGACCTATATACTGGAGGTTTACCTCTGGAGAGAAAATGGCCTTTAATGCCTTAGTATATATGCATAATTTAAATCATGATTTTATTAGAAGGCTAAGAATTAATTATGTTGAAACAATGCTTATGCATATGAGACAAACTCAGAGCAGACTTAAAAAAGACAAGCTAAAAAAGCAGCAGCTTATAAAAGAAGTTGAAAGCTATGTTGATCTTTTACAGCGCTTTGAAAATACCTCTATAAAATTAGATCTAGATGAGGGCGTTATTAAAAATTATAATAAGTTTATTGATTTATTAGAGAAAATATGAGAATATTTATATCATTAAGATTAAAACTAAATCTAGAATAACTGTATATTAGATAGGAGGTCGAAATTTTATGGACGCTATAGAATTAATGGTAAACGAGCACAAAAATATAAAGAGAATGCTTAAGACAGTTAGAGCGATGTGTATTAAGGTTTTAAACAATGAAGCTGTAGATTTTGAAGACTTCTATAAAGTTATAGACTTTGTAAGAAATTATGCTGACAAACACCATCATGCTAAGGAGGAAAATATACTCTTTAAAAAGATGGGAGATGAGCTTGGTGAAAAGGTTACTAAAGGTCCAATTGCAGGAATGCTTGTTGAGCATGATTTAGGGAGATTATATATGTCTAACCTTGAGGCAGCCTTGGAAAGATTTAAAGAAGGAGATACGGATTCCAGAGTAGACATTATTGCAAATGCTATAAGTTATACTGATTTGCTTAATAGACACATCGATAAGGAAGATACAGCTATTTATACTTTTGCAAGGAGAGCTCTAAGCGAGTCAGGGATGGAAGAGGTTGAAAAAAGCTGCAGCGATGTTGAAATTAATGCTGCAAATCATGGAACCCAAGAGAAGTATTTAAATCTCCTTGAGGAATTACAAAAGAAACTTATATAAATAAAAAGATGGTTGAAGGCAAAATACTTTGCTTCAACCATCTTTTTTATTTAACCTAAAATCTCTTTTAATGTATTAATAACAAAACCAATATCTTCTCTTGTAACCCAATAATTTGTTACAAATCTGAATTCCCCGTTTTCAGCAGGGTTTATCTTTATACCTCTATTATAAAGTTCTTGTGTAAGTTTTTCCAAGTTATAATTGGTTTCACATGCGTTAAAGAAAACCATATTTATATGTACATCCTCTAAATTAACCTTAATACCAGGTAGTTTAGAAAGTTCTATAGCCAAATATTTGGCATTTTCATGGTCTTCCAGCAGTCTTCCTGTCATATCCTTAAGAGCTACAAGACCTGCAGCAGCTAAGAAACCTGCCTGTCTAAGTCCTCCACCCATAAGTTTCCGACCTTTTCTAGCCTTATCGATAAATTCCTTATTTCCTGCTAAAATTGAACCTACCGGCGCGCACAACCCTTTTGATAAGCAAAGGTTAACTGAATCGCAGTATTGGGTTATTTCCTTAACATCAACTTTTAAAGAGGCTGAGGCATTAAATACTCTAGCTCCGTCAAGGTGAACTGGCAAGTTATGCTTTTTTGCTATGTTATAGATGCTTTTCATATTTTCAAGAGGTATAACTGTTCCTAAGGAATGAGCGTTCTCCAGACATATAAGTGCTGTACTAGGAAAGTGTATGTCTACTCCTCTAATTTTTGATTCTACTTCGGCTGGATCTATAGCTCCTTTATAGCTTTTTAAAGTTCTTAGTTGAACTCCTGCAATAACGGCAGAAGCCCCAACCTCGTGAGCAACTATATGACTGTCATCTCCTAGAATAACTTCGTCCCCTCTTCGGCAGTGTGTCAGAAGAGCTAATTGGTTTCCAAAGGTTCCACTAGGAACAAACAGCGAAGCTTCTTTTCCAACGAGTTCAGCAGCGTAGGCCTCAAGTTCTTTTACTGTTGGGTCATCACCATACACATCATCGCCAACTTCGGCGTTGTACATTGCATCCTTCATAGCTTGAGTAGGGATGGTTACTGTATCGCTTCTTAAATCTATAAATCTCATTAATGAATGCCTCCTTTGTATGCTTTTCCTAATTATTATACCTATATTTTCCCATAAATAAAAGCAAAAAAGCAAAGGACTGGTGGAAAATTCAAAGGGGGGTGTACCACCAGCCATCTGCTTTAAGTAAGGGTGTATATAATGGGGAGGAACATATGAAAAAGATATATATCAAAAATAAGCTATAAATCAATTTATCTTTTAATAGTATAATATGCTGGTTTTTACGATGTGACACTAGCTAGAAAAATTTAATTTAGTCACAAAGTATAAATAAATAAAAATATATAATATAATTAATTTATATAAACAACTTAGAAAAAAACTAGTGAGGTATATATGATAAATAAAATAGAAAATGTTTTTAATAATAGAAGATCGGACATATTAGGGAGGCACAAAAAAAGTGCAGTAATGATACTTTTAGTAGAAGAAAATAATGAAGTGCATATAGTCTTTGAGGTTAGAGCAAAACACTTAAGACATCAGCCTGGAGATATATGTCTTCCAGGCGGGAGGATAGAAGAAAATGAGGGCCCTAAGGAAGCCGCCGTGAGAGAAACTTTAGAGGAACTTAATTTAGAACATCGGGATATAGAATATATAGGCGAGATGGATTATTTTGTTAGCCCCTATGGAACCATAATATATCCATTCGTATCTAAATTGAATAAAAACAGTTTAAGACCTAATGAAGAAGAAGTAGATCATATATTTAAGGTGCCCATAAGCTATTTTATAAATACGAAGCCACTGCTTTACGAAATGGAAATTGGACCAAAGTTAAAAGATGATTTTCCTTATCATCTCGTTCAGGGAGGAAAGAATTATAAATTCAGCAGAGGAACTATGGAACAATATTTTTATCAATATGAAAATTATGTAATATGGGGTTTCACTGCAATGATGGTCAAAAGCTTTGCGGATATAATAAAAAAGGAAGTGCCTATGCAGCAGTCTTCCTTCTGATACCAAATAGAGCAATAGAAATAATCATTGCAGCTAAGAAGCCTATAACATATACTGTTGAAACTAAGCCTACGCCAAAGAAATATTTTAAGTAAACAAATACGGCAAAGGAGGCTATGCACCAGAATAAAAATATATAGGACATTCTATTATTTCGGCTCCTCCAATCATCGGGATCCTTCATATTGCCTATAATTTTATCTCTATGTTTACTGCTTTGCGATGTATTCATAACTAATACCTTAAAATAAAAAACAAAGGCTAAATCAATAACTGCAATTGCAATAAAGAGATAGGATAATGAAGAGCTTGTCATGTTCATATAATTGCCTCCAGTCTAGAGAAGAATTTATATATTATAGTATAACCATAATGGTAGAATATATATTACAATCATATTTATAATATATAAGTGCAATAAAAAAGAGAATTGCAGGAACTTCAAGCGTCTGGTGGTATATTGGTAATGGGATAAAGCTTGACATGGTGTTGGAAACTATAAGTTAAATAAAGATGATAAGCTTGAAGGGAAGTTTATAAAGAATAGAGTATCTAATTAGTTAAATAAAATTTAATAAATGGTGAACATTTTAAAAGGCTCTTCATTTTTTTCCATGTTTACATTATAATGATATAAAAGGTTAAATATCGGGGAGGGTATGGGGATGCCATTATGTTCTTTTCTGTCTACTAAAGAAAATAAGGTTGATTGTTTTGGAGAATGTGCCTTTTATAAATGGGAAGAAAATGCTGGAGTGTGTCCTTTTAAAGATTTAACTGGAAATAGGTTCAGTAAAGTTAAAGATATATTTTCTTATGATTTGTTTGGGGAAGATTCAGTCAATGTAAAAGGAATTGACCATTATTACCTTGAAAAGGAATATATCTAATATTGTTTTATTTAAAATATACGCTTAGTGGAATTTATTACTAGTGTATATTTTTTTATTTATATGTTAAAATATAAAACTATATTATAATATACTTGCAAGATGGGAGAAAAATATTTATGCAAAGAACGTTAATATTAATTAAGCCAGATGGTGTTGAGAGAAAGCTTATTGGAGAAATAATAAGCTTTTATGAAAAGAAGAATTTAAATATTATTGCTTTAAGAACACTTAAATCCAGCATTGAAATGGCGGAAAAACATTATGAAGAACATAAAGGAAGGCCGTACTTTGATCCTTTGATTAATTATATAACTGAAGGCAGACTATGTGCTATGGTTGTAGAAGGCGATGATGCCATAGAGATTGTAAGAAGGATAAATGGTGATAAGGATCCTTTAAAGTCTGACTTGGGAAGCATAAGAGGTAAATTTGCTTGCGATAAGGCAAGAAACCTCGTACATGCTTCAGACAGCGTAGAAAATGCCGAAAGGGAAATAGGAATATGGTTTCCTGAGCTAATATAAAAGATGGCTAGTGATAGCCATCTTTTTTGCAATTTAAGCAGCCTTCAGAAGCATTAGCGTTGCCTCCACAACCTGACGTGCAGGTTGAACAATTACTCTTTAACCCATTTAATAGTTCAGTTTTAACCATAAAAGAACCATTTCTATAAACTACTGTTATGTCTTTAATATTGCCTATAACAAGAGAGTTGTATATAATTGGGAGTTTTTCAATAGTTTCTTCAATATCTCCAGCTCTAACATTATCCAAGTAAAGTTCAATTTTAGAGCTGTTGCAGCAGCCGTCTTTAAAGCTAAAGCGTAAATGTGAATATTCTGTGTTATCCTTTAGTATATAGATTAATCTGTCGTAAGCATTCTCGGATATTCTAATTTTAACTTTATTATTCATTAATTCTATTCCTCATAAACATCAGAATACTGATGAAGCAAGCTTTGCTTTAACTTCCACAGCTTCGTGGACAAGTCGATATAGAAGGTGTGAGGATTTTCAAATCTTAAAACCTCTGACCAAAGTTTTTCTGTTTCCTGCTTTGCATATTCTCTTATTTCCATAACACTTGGACTTTCATATACAACCTTTCCTTTATCGAAAATCTTTACGAGCAGATCCTTAACATAGTAATTTTTTATTTTCTTTCTTTTCCAGGTGTATACTGGATCGAATAAATCAAGTGCTTTGTTTTCATCTATGGTTTCATCCTGCAGGGTAATTAAATCAGCTAAGGCTTTATTAGTGTTCTTTTCAAATATTCTATATATTTTCTTAAAGCCTGGATTAGTTATCTTTTCTTCATTCTCGCTTATTTTTATCTTTGGAATTATTTGTCCGTCATTTTCTATTGCAGAAAGCTTGTAAACACCCCCAAAAACAGGTTCAGACTTAGCGGTAATAAGTCTTTCGCCGACTCCAAAAGCATCAACTTTGGCGCCTTGTCCTAGCACATCCCTAATAATATACTCGTCAAGGGAATTTGATATGACTATTTTGCAATCCTCATATCCAGATTCATCAAGCATCTCTCTGCACTTTTTTGTTAAATAGGTTATATCCCCACTATCAATTCGTATGGCCTGAGGTCTGAAGCCCTGAGGTTTTAATATCTCGTCAAATACCCTTATAGCATTTGGCACTCCAGACTTCAAAACATTATAGGTATCTACCAGTAGTGTGCAATTGTCTGGATAGGTTTTAGCCCAGGCTGCAAAGGCCTCA
The DNA here is from genome assembly GCA_964568335.1 of uncultured Clostridium sp. GTDB lineage: Bacteria > Bacillota > Clostridia > Clostridiales > Clostridiaceae > Clostridium_AT. Next base: position 21,129 of record CAZMQY010000003.1, on the reverse strand, counting down.
TACTCTGTAGGGAAGAGCTGAACCCAACTGTGAGCCATTGTTCCAGCAGCAGGAATCCCGAACATCTCTTCTGCTATAGTACAAGCTGATGAGGAACAGCCCCCAATAATAGCAGCACGAGCTCCATAAATAGCTCCATCGTAACCTTGAGCTCTTCTGGAACCAAATTCCATCACTGGTTTGCCCTTAGCTGCTCTGCAAATTCTATTAGCCTTTGTGGCAATTAGTGTTTGATGATTTACAGTAAGAAGTATCATAGTTTCAACAAATTGAGCTTGAATTACAGGACCTTTAACTACAACTAAAGGTTCGTTTGGGAAAACTGGATTTCCCTCTGGTACTGCCCAAACATCGCAGGTGAATTTAAAATTTTTTAAGTATTCTATAAATTCATTAGAAAAAATATTCTTTTCTTTTAGGTAATTAATATCGTCTTCAGTAAATTTCAAATTTGACATATATTCTATAAGCTGTTGAACTCCAGCCATTATGCAGTAGCCGCCACCATCGGGAACCCTTCTAAAAAACATATCAAAATAAGCTGTTTTATCTCCTACCTTATTATCTAAATAGCCATTGGCCATGGTTAGCTCATAGAAATCCACAAGCATAGTAAGATTTCTTTCGTTACGTACATTGAAATTTTTTATGTATTCCATTGTGCTTCTCCTCTATGTATATTTTGTAATAATTATGGACATTTTTATTTTAATCCTCTAAAGTAATTATTACAATAGGTTTTTGATTATATACACTAAATCAAAGGCTTTTTAGTCTGTAAAATACAAATATTATGGCAATAATGAAAATAAGCTTATTAAAATAGATATTAGAGGTTAAATATGAGTATTAAAAATGAATACTGCAAATTAAGAGATAGAATTATTGAAAGACAATTTGAATATTTAGATGAGCAGCAAAAAAGCGCTGTTTTTAATGAAGATAGAAATGTTTTGGTTTTAGCATGTCCTGGTTCAGGAAAAACTACTGTGTTAATAAATAAGGTTTTATATTTGACAAAGTACGGAATTTCTTATGGAAGCCAGCGTGCTCCAGGTGATCTAACATCTGGTGATTTAACTCTGCTTAAGGAATATCTTGAGGATAAAAACTATAAATATCTTAATTCAGACAAGGCAAGGTTAGAGTATTTGTTAGGCTTTAACAGAGTTAATTCCAGTAATATAGTTGTCATAACCTTTACCAAGGCTGCTGCAATGAATATGAAAAAAAGATTTCAAGCCTTAAGCGAAAGTTTAGACACCCCTTTTTTTGGAACCTTTCATGGGCTTTTTTATAAGCTTTTAATAAGGCATTGTGGAAAAATAAACATTATAGAAGGCTCAGAAGCTTATAGAGTTTTGTCTAACAGCTTAGTGAAACATATGGAAGAGGTAAGCGAGGATAAGATAAAAGATATAAGAAGCAGGATTTCGCTTTTTAAATGTGGTGAATTAAATATGGAGGATTTTGATTCGCATGTATCTAAAGATATATTTGAAGGCTGCTATAATGCTTACGAAAGCTATAAAGGTGAAAGAGGGCTATTTGATTTCGATGATATTCAAATTAAATTTAAAGAGCTGCTTGTAAAAAGTACTGGCATAGCAGAGATTTATAGAAAAGGTTTCAAATATATGCTAATAGATGAATTTCAAGACTGCGACAATATACAAATCCAAATAATAAAGGTATTAAATAAGTATAACAATATTTTTGGTGTTGGAGATGAGGATCAATGTATTTATTCCTTTAGAGGCTCTAGACCTGATTATATGGTGGATTTTCAAAAGCATTTTGAAAAAGGAATTAAACTTCAGCTTTCAACTAATTATAGAAGTACGGCAAACATAGTTAACATTGCAGGAAGATTAATTAGCAATAATTTAAAAAGAAATGAAAAAAGCATGATTGCATGGAAGAAAGTTAGGAAAAGAATTGAGGTATTAAGGTACTATGATGAAAATGCTGAAGCGGAAGATATAGCATTAAATATTGAAAAGCTTGTTACTGTAGGTGGATACAACTATAAGGAATTCGCTGTTTTGTATAGAACAAACATGGAAAGCAGAAGTCTCATAGATGCATTTATAAGAAAGAAAATCCCATTTAAGCTTTTGGATAAAGAATACAATTTTTTTGATCATTTTATATGCAAAGACCTAGCCGCATATTTAAGTCTTAGCATAATAAAAGAAGACGTGGAAAGCTTCAAAAGAATCATTAATAAACCTTTTAGATATGTTAGTAGAATAAGTTTGGAAAAGCTATCTACTAGTTCCATAAGAGTTAATTGCTTTGAGTTTATAAAGTCACTTCTGGAAACTCCGGTATTTCAAATTAAAAATTTAGATAAGCTTGAAAAGGATATACACAGCTTGAATAAAATGTCGCTTCAAAGTGCTATACAATATATTATAACTGCCTTGGGTTATCATGATTACATAAAGGAATATAGTCAGAAATTTAAAATACAAATTTCAGAGCTTGAAGATATTTTAGAGGAGTTTAAGGAAGCTGCGTCTGCTTATAACAGCATCATAACCTTTTTAACCCACATTGAGCGGGTAGGAGAAGAAATAAAAGAAAGTACAAAGCAAATTGAAGATGATAATAGAGTTACCTTAAGTACAATACATGGTGTTAAAGGCATGGAGTTTAAAAATGTATTTATAATTAACTGTGTGGAAGAAACGCTTCCGCATATAAACAATATTAGTGAGGATATAGAAGAAGAGAGAAGATTATTTTTCGTAGCTTTAACTCGAGCTATAGATAATGTATTCATGTGTATACCTAGGAACATGAGGGGAAAGTATACGGTGCCTTCAAGGTTTATAGAGGAATGCAGTATAAATCTGTCTGAAGATTTGAAAGCTATATATAAGCCAGGTGAAGAAGTAATCCACAATTCCTTTGGTAATGGCATAATTGTGGAAATAAATGAGAATATAGTTGAAATTAAATTTGATAAGGATATGAGGAGAAAGTTCGATATAGCGGTGCTGCATAACCATGGAATTATTAAATTACAAAAATCCTGGGTATAACATTTTTATTTAATCCATATTTCTTTTGCAATAGCCTTGTAAGAAATAAAGAACTATTAAGCAAATTATAAGAGAATAAATATCAACAAAAAAGCCAATGCTGTGCTATTTTGTTGAATAATGATAATTATTGGTATATAATTTTATTATAGTTGCTCATATTCTTAGAATATGAGCTTTTAAATTACTGTTTATGAGGTTTATGCTATGGAATTAACAAATATTAATCCTAAAGATGTAATATTTGCCTTGGATATAGGTACTCGTTCTATTATAGGAACCGTTGGCATTGTAAAGGATAAAAAGTTTCACTGCTTGGCAGAGAAATATTTAGAGCATGAAGAAAGAGCTATGATAGATGGGCAAATACATGATATCAATCTTGTGGCTTTGGAAGTAAGCACAGTTAAAAAGCAGCTAGAACAGGACTTAGGCTTTAAGCTTGAAAATGTGGCTATTGCAGCAGCAGGAAGATTTTTAAGAACAACAGCTGCTAGAGCTGATATACTACTAGACTTTGATAGAGAGATAGATAAGGAACTTGTTAGAGGTCTTGAGCTTACAGCTGTTAAAAATGCCGAGGAGGAAGTAAACAAATCTACTCAAGGAAAGCTTTATTGCGTTGGCTACAGTGTAAAGAGTTATTTTCTAAATGATTATGTAATATCAAATCTTTTATCTCATAAAGGCGATAAAATATCAGCTGAAGTTATAGCTACCTTCTTGCCAAGATCAGTAGTTGAAAGCCTTTATGCTGTTATGGATAAGGCCAAATTAAACGTTGCAAGTTTAACTTTAGAGCCAATTGCAGCCATGGAAGCAGCAGTTCCTAAAAGCTTGCGACTATTAAATCTTGCGCTTATAGATATAGGAGCAGGCACATCAGATATAGCCATAAGCAGCAAGGATTCCATAAGTGCCTATGGAATGGCAGCAATTGCAGGAGATGAGGTAACAGAGGCTGTTGCACAAAGCTTTTTAGTAGATTTTAATACTGCAGAGAGAATTAAAAAGGATTGTTCTGTTAAGGATATAATTACCTTCATTGACGTATTAGGTATAGAAAATGAAATAAGCTCAGCAGAAGTAATCAAGGTTATAAAGCCTGTTGTAGATAAAGTTTGTGAGGAAATCGCAGCAAAGATTATAGATCTTAATGGCGGAAAAGCTCCTAATGCAGTGTTTTTAGTTGGTGGCGGAGCTCATACTCCAGGATTAAAGGATACATTAGCTGAAAAGCTTAATCTTCCAGCCCAAAGGATAGCTATAAAGGGAAGAGACGCTGTTTCTGACTGCGTTTGTTATGACAACAGTTTAGGAAGCATAGGAGTTACTGTTCTTGGAATTGCTTTGATTTCTATACTTAAATTAGGTCAGGATTTTATTAATGTAACCTTAAACGATAATGTCATAAGTTTATTTAACTCACATAAGCATACAGTAGCAGATGTTATGATGCAGGCTGGAATAAACCCAAAGGTGCTTATAGGTAAAAATGGGAGAAATATAAGATTTAATCTAAACGGTGTGAAGCGAATAGCCTTTGGGAGCCTTGCATCTAATGCACTAATAAAAATAAACGGCTTAGGTTCATGCATTGATTCTCTTATTAGAGAGGGAGATAAAATAGAGATAAGTTTTGCCATGGATGGAAAAGACGCGTCCCCAAGGCCAATAAGCTATATTGAAAACCTAAATGTTGTCAGCTTTTATATGAATGACATTTTAACACATATCGAACCTATTATTTATATTAATGAAGACAAAGTAGCCTTGGACACATTGATAAAGGACGGAGATAATGTAAGAGTTATCTTTCCTGACACAATAGAGATTTATAGAGAGTATATTGACAAGCAAAACAATGCTAAATATTATCTTGGAGATAAACAGCTGCCTGACAGCTACGAAATTAAAGAAGGAGATAGAATAACCAGAAGATATCTTGAAAATATGAACACTTCTGTTGAGGAGATTTCTGCTGCCACAATTATGAATACAGATATTAAAAGCTTCGTGAAACATAATAAGGAAATTGATATTTTAGTAAATGGAGAGAGATTTACTTTAAAAAACAAAGATGGCTATATTTTTATAGATATATTTGACTATATAAATTTTGATTTAACTATAGCAAAAGGAAACTTGGTTCTCCTATTAAATGGTGATAAAGCCGGATATCATGATGTGCTTTCAGAGGGTGATGATATTAAAATTTATTGGGAATAGTATAAAGGAGGCAGGCAAATATGATAGATTTTTTACATAAAGCGCAAGAAATAAAGGAACAGTTAATAGTATGGAGAAGAAATTTTCATGCTAATCCTGAGCTGGGTTTTGAAGAATACGAAACTTCTAAATTTATTAAAGCTTTTTTGCAAAGTGAGGGAATAGAATATACAGAGGTTTCTGGTACAGGTATCTGTGCAATTATAAAAGGAAGAGGAGATAAAACTATTGGTCTTAGAGCGGATATAGATGCACTTCCTCTTGAGGATAAAAAAGGATGTGAATATTCTTCAAAGGTTAAAGGCAGAATGCATGCTTGCGGCCATGACGCTCACACCACCATACTTCTTGGAGCAGCAAAGCTTTTAAACAGCGTGAAGGAAGAGCTTAAGGGCAATGTTAAGCTGTTTTTCGAACCTGCAGAGGAAACTGTGGGTGGAGCAAGATTTATGATTAGGGAAGGTGTGCTTGAAAACCCCCATGTAGATTGCGTTATAGGTCTTCATGTAGATGAAAATACCCAAGTGGGCAAGGTGGGAATAAAAAGAGGAGTTGTAAATGCAGCATCAAACCCATTTACTATTAAAATAAAAGGAAAAGGCGGCCATGGAGCTCATCCTGAGGATACTGTTGACCCCATTGTTATAGCAAGCACTGTCATATTATCTCTGCAGACTATAGTCAGCAGAGAAATTCCTCCACAAGATCCTGCTGTAGTTACTATAGGCAGCATTCATGGCGGCACAGCACAAAATATAATTCCAGAGGAAGTCACTCTTTCGGGAATTATAAGAACTATGAGAACCGAGCATAGAGAATATGTAAAGAAAAGACTTCAAGAAATAGTCCAAGGAATAGCTCTTTCAATGAGAGGCGACTGTGAAATAAACATTGAAGAAAGCTATCCCTGCCTTTATAATAATGATGAAGTTTTGGACTTAGTCGAAAGCAGTGCAAAGAATATTATTGGAGAAGAAAATATTAGAAAACTGAAAAACCCGAGTATGGGTGTTGAAAGTTTTGCTTACTTTTCCATGGAACGACCATCGGCCTTTTACTTCCTTGGGGTAAGAAATGAAGGGAATGGGATAATACATCCCGCTCATGGAAGCCTTTTTGATATAGACGAGGAGGCCCTGCCTATTGGTGTCGCAATACAATGCAAGGCTGTCTTTGAATATTTATCAAAGTAGAGAGAGCTAAAAAATTTGATTTAGGCAATAATAGTGGTATAATAAGCTTTTAAATAGTATTAGGAGTGAAACAAATGAGAATTGAAATCGGAGCAAATGAAGCAGGACAGAGACTGGATAAGTTTACGAGAAAGTGGCTTAAAGATGTACCCTTAAGTGCAATTTACAAGAGCATAAGAATAGGAGATATAAAGGTTAACGGAAAAAAAGGAAAAGAAAAGTATTTTCTTCTCGAAGGGGATATAGTTGAAACTAAAGAAATAGTAAGCAGCACAAAAAAAGAAAAGTTTAACCGTATAGATAACAGCCACTTAAAGATTACCTATGAGGACGAGAATATGGTAATAGTTGAAAAGTGGCCGGGAGTTTTAGTGCATTCGGATAAAAAGGGTGGAGACTCTACCTTGACTGATTATGTACTATCACATCTTTTTGACAAGGGAGATTATCTTCCAGAGAAAGAAGTAACATTTACTCCAGCGCCATGCAATAGACTAGACAGGAACACTTCAGGGGTTGTTATTTTCGGAAAAAATTTTGAAAGCTTAAAGTTATTAAATGAAATGATAAGAGAAAGAAAAATAAAAAAATACTATACTGCGTTAGTAAAGAATAGAATTAAAGATGGAGTATATGAAGCCTATATATCAAAAGATGAAGATGATAATATTTCCAAAGTGTTTGATAATAGAATGCCTAACACTAAAAAGATTGCTATGGAAGTAAAAACTGTACAAAGCTGTGGAACTTTTTCCTTAATTGAGATAGACTTAATTACAGGTAGAAGCCATCAGCTTAGAGCGCATCTTGCTCACTTAGGAAATCCAATAGTTGGTGATGCCAAGTACGGTGAAAGCAAGCTAAACAGCTTTTTTATAAATAAGTACGGACTAAATTACCAGTTTCTATATGCCTATAAACTGATTTTTAAAGACTGTCCAGATAAGTTGTCCTACATGGAAAATAAAACTTTAAGCGAAAGCTTGCCTCCTATCTTTAAAAAGATTAAGAATGATGTATTTAAGTTTTAAAACAAGGAGTAGGTTATGAAAACCCAATCAACCACAAAAGGCTTTGCAATATTATCAGCGGCAGGAATGATAGTTAAATTGATATCACTGTTGTATGTACCTATGCTTTTAATCTTAATTGGTGACGAAGGCTATGGTGTATATTATGGTGCTTACAGCATTTTTGCTTTTGTATATGTAATAACAAATACAGGCTTAACTTCTGCTATTTCAAAGCTTGTGTCAGAACTGATAGCTCTAAAGAATTACAGAGATGCTGTTAAGTGCTTTAAAATGGCAAGATTGATGCTTATAGCAATTGGAGCAATAATGTCAATACTGATGGGATTTTTATCAAAGCCATTAGCCTCAATGATGAACAATCCTGACGCCTATTTGGCTTTGGCTGCTTTAGCACCAGCAGTATTTCTTACTTCTGCAGCATCAGCTTATAGAGGATATTTTCAGGGTAGGGGAAACATGACAGCTACTGCAGTATCTCAAATTCTAGAGCAGGTAATGAATATTGTTTTTTCTCTGATGTTTGCTGCGCTATGGACTAAATACGGAGTAGAGACAGCCTGTGCTGGAGCAACAGTAGGAACTACTGTAGGTGCTTTTGTATCTTTAATATATTTGATAAGATATTATGAAAAGAATAAGACATTTAAAGTTCCAAATTCTGACGTGCATTTAGAAGTAAAGAGACTCCAGAACAAAGTACTGGCTAAAAGGCTGATAAATTATGCTGTACCTTTGACAGTAAATTGGGGGCTTCAAAATGCTGGAAATGTTATTGATAACAAGGTAACTATGGGAAGATTGATGTCATCGGGACTTAATTACTCACAATCTAAAGTAAAAAATGGCTATTTGGGAAAGTATCAAACTTTGCTCGGGGTGCCAATAACAATAATATCAGCTCTATGTTCAGCTGTGCTTCCGCTAATATCTGGAGCAGCAGCATTAAATGATCCGGAAGAAGTAAAAAAAGGCATAGATTATGCTTATAAGACCTGTTTTTTGATTGCCATGCCGGCAGCGGTTGGACTAGCTGTTCTCAGTGGACCTATTTTCGAAAGTATATTTCCTAAATACTCCTCAGGAGCTGTGCTCATGAGGTATGGTTCTGTAGTTTTGGTTTTAATGGCGATAGTTCAAATTCAGTCAACAATACTTCAGAGCATTGGAAAACTATATATATCTACATTGTACATAGTAATAGGAATTGCTGTAAAAATTATGATAAACTATTTTCTTATAGGAAAGCCAAGCATAAATATTTTAGGTGCAGTTTACGGAAGCATGGCTGGCTTTTTACTGCCTCTGCTACTAAATAATTTTGTTATAAAAAGAAGCTTAAAAATAAAGTATAATCTAATAACATTATCAATAAAACCACTTGTAGCAGCGGCATTCATGGGAGTAGTAGCATATTTAGTACAATTTGATATAGAATATATATTTGGTTTTGTTTATAAGGGCTACTTTACAGTTGTCCTATCCACTATGCTAGCTATAGCAGCAGGAGGATTTACCTATATTTACGCTTTAATACTAATAGGTGGAATCACCAAAAAAGAAATGGAAATTATACCTTTAAGACTAAGAAAATTTATACCAAAAACCTTATTAAATAGAGTAAGATAAAAGGAAAGCCTAGATGCGGCTTTCCTTATTTATTATTGCTACTGCTAAGAAGAAGGTAATAAATCCAACAGCTATAATTAATACATACTTCGGTGTAAAAAGAGTATTTGGAATTAGATTGTTTACTATGGTCAATAAAAAGAATACTAATAAGCTTAATAATATGTATATGAATAACTCGCCAATAGGCATTGTAATATAACAGTGCTTCCTTATCTCATAAATATTTAACACTAATAAAGTTAAGGATGTTATAATAAGTGATATCCCAAAGCCAAAGATATTTATGCTTGAAATTCCAGTAAAAATATAAAGCAGTATAACTTCTTCAACTGAAACTATTAGTGAATTTCTTAATAGTATCCCTTGTTTACCTAACCCATTCAAAATACCGAAGGTAGTTGCTGAGGTATAGGTTAGTGGAGCAGATAAAGCAGCTAATTTTATAAACTGTCCAAGATCTGCTCTGTTGAAGAAAAGCTTTCCTAAAGCATTTGGAATACTTAGGCTTATAACCATTGTGCAGACCCCTAATAAAAACGCAATTTTCATAACTTGAGTTATCCTGCTTTCCATTGCAAAGTAGTCATTTTTATCCTTTGTTTGGGATAGGTCGGGAACAAGTATTGTTGCCATTGAGTTTACTATTATAAGTGGAAAGTATATTATGGCCATAGACATACCTGAAAATTTACCTATCAATGATAGTGCGGTACTATACTCTATACCTGCACTAACCAATCTTCTTGGAACAATTAAAGTAGAAACAGTATTTAGTGCAGTAGACAAAAAACCGTTTAAGCTTAGAGGAACTGAAACAATTAAAATATCAAACAACAGCTGAGCTCTGCCTTCTTTTTTGAAGACTGTGAAGCTAGCCTTTTTTTTATTGATCCTATAAAATATGTACAATAAAGCGAGACTGATAAATTCTCCTACACAGAGAGCTATGTATGCAATAGTAACAGTATTTGTTACGCTTGGCGTCGAAAGCATATTTATTATAGTTACAATTACAGCAATTCTTACAGCCTTTTCTAATATATCTATGAAAGCAGGTATTTGAACTTTAGATATGCCATAAAAATAGCCTTTGAGTATTGCAGATAGAGCAACAAATATTAGAGCTGGTGCAATAATCTTTAATGAGTACAAAGTTCTCGAATCCTTTATTACATGAGTGCTAATAAAGTTAGTAGCTATAAAGAATGAAACAGATACTATTATAGCCCACATGAAGTCAAAGAACAAAGCTGTCTCTACAGATTTATTCAAGTTTCTATGGTCGTTTTTACTAAAGTAGACTGCTGCTACTTTAGAGATAGCTGTAACCATACCTCCGCATATTAAACATATGAAAAGATTATACATAGGCATCACAAGCCCATATAATCCCATACCTTCAGGCCCAAGTTCCTTTGATAATATGATTGAAAATATAAATCCAAGAATTCCAGTGGTAAGATTTGAAGCGGTTAGTATAAGTGAATCTTTAAAGAAATTATCTTTTTTCATAAAACAACCCCACATAATTAGTAACATTAATAATTATGTGGGGAGTTTTAATTATATTCTTCTATTTTAGATTTTCTGGATTTAAGCACTTTAGTTCATCTACAACAAACATGCCATCTTTTCTAATTAATACATCATCAAAATATATTTCTCCGCCACCATACTCAGGTCTTTGAATGAAGACTAAATCCCAATGAACTGAGGACTTGTTACCATTAAATGCATTATCATAGGATGCACCAGGAGTAAAGTGGATGGAACCTGCTATCTTTTCATCAAATAAAGTATCCTTCATTGGTTTTAAAATGAATGGATTTACTCCTATGGCAAATTCACCAACATATCTGGCTCCTTCATCAGTATTGAACACCTTGTTTATTTTCTCTGTATCATTAGCAGTGGCATTTATTATCTTTCCATCTTTAAATTCTAGTTTTATGTTTTCATAGGTGAAGCCATTGTATACAGCAGGGGTATTATATGTTATATATCCATTAACGGAATTCTTCACAGGAGCACTATAAACCTCGCCATCAGGAATATTCAGCTTTCCATCGCATTTGATTGCAGGAATACCCTTAATTGAGAAGTTTAAATCGGTTCCAGCTCCAGTTATGCGTACCGTATCAGTTTTCTCCATGAGAGATACAAGTGAATCCATAGCTATAGACATCTTGCTGTAGTCTAAATTGCAAACATCAAAATAGAAATCTTCAAAGGCCTCAGTACTTGTTCCAGCAGCCTGTGCCATTGAATAATTAGGATATCTTAGTACTACCCATTTTGTTTTTGGTACTCTTATGCCGCCATGTACTGGACTCCAAAAATGTTTCATATATAAGGACATATTTTCTCCAGGAACATCAGAGGTTTCTGTCATATTATTTCCTGCTCTAATTCCTATGTAAGCATTCATGTCGGACATTCTAGCTGACTCATATTTTGCCATCATCTGAAGCTGCTCTTCTGAGCAATTCATAAGAAGAGATCTGTCTACTTCTTTATCTTTTATTGTTACAAATGGTATTGCTCCAGCTAAATAAGCCTGATTAACAAGTTCAGTAACAAGTGGTGTTTCAAGTCCTACAGCTTCTATAAGAACCTTTTCTCCTTTTTTTAGTTCGCAGGAATAATTGATGAGGTTTTTAGCTAAAGTTACAATTCTAGGGTCTTTCATTTTTAAAATCCTCCTTAAAAAATTAGTTTATTATAGGCTGGTAATGAAAAAATTATTAACTACGTTGCAACTACACTATAATATTATCAAAAATGATTTAAATATGTAAAGTTAATTTTAAAAAATTAAAAGAAATATTGCATAAAATATAATATTTAAAAGAAATATGTCAAATTATTAGCTCTGAAAATATTAAAGCCTGATTTTTAGAGAGGCTAACTATTAAATATGAATATTTGTATAAGAGTAAGCTGGAATATTCAACATTATTTATATAAAATATAGGTAGAAGGGAGAGGATAACATGAAACTATTATGTTGTATATGTGGAATGGAGATAAATAACAAGAATATGAATAGTAACAGTGCTGCTTTTGCTGGAAAAAATAATGAGCACGCTATTGAATTTTGTCCATTCTGTGGAGCAGGCAAAAGTTATTTAGTAGAGGAAGCAAATCTCTGCAGTATAGGTGAAGTTGCAGAAATTGACAGCAATACATTAAAGATATTAGATCATGCATTTAAGTTAGAGCTTTTTAACGCCGACTTTTATAAAAAAGCAGCTGAGCTCGCAAAAGACAGTAAAATTAAGGATATGTTTAAGGGGTTGGCCCGCATAGAATATGTACATGCTATTGTACACCAGAGATTAGGAGCTTTTAAAGAGATTCCAAAGCTTAAGGACATTAGTTATGACAAATATGACAAGGATGAATTGCTGCTAGAACAAGCAAAGCTTAGAGAGAAGCACGCTGTAGAATATTATAGAAAATACATGAACTCCGTAGGAAGTGAGGCTGTAAAAGAAGTGTTAAAGGTCTTAGAGTCTGTAGAAATGCAACATATAGTACTGCTGTGTAATTAAATCTAGCAACTTTAAAGGAATTGTTTGTTCATAATGCACATATACCTTCATTTCAAGAAATATATATAAATAAGAACAATACGTATTGAATATGGGGGAATTATGAGAAACTTATTAAAGGTTATTTTAGTTGGGAGTATTTTTTTTATACTAATACTTTTTTTAAAGAATTCCTATAGTCAAGCTGATATTACTATAAAGGATAATAAAATGGGCTGGAGTATAAAATACAAAGGAATTAAAAATGCTGTTGATTTTACATTGGACAAACAAGGTGGGTTTTATATTGCTTATAGGGACAAGATACAGTACATAGACAGCAGTGGGAAAAGCTTTGATATTTTAAAGGATAACGCTATAAACATTAAATCCATAGATTATAAGGATGACAAGCTTTACTTTATAGCTGGAAGCAAGGTAATCTGTTATGATATAAATAAAAAGGAGCAAAAGATATTGCTTGAAAATCTCCCAAACTATGGTGACTACAAAGACAGCCTAATAAAAGTAAAAGGTGGAGAACTGTACATAACTGTTGGCGCTGCTACAAACTCTGCAATTGTAGGTGATGACAATAAATGGCTTGAAGCTAATCCTTTTAACTATGACATTTCACCTAAAGACATAACTATTAAGGGGAAAAATTTTGGAAATGAAAAAACAGGAGCTTTTGTTCCTTATAAGACGAAAAATTTATCAGGGCAGCTTGTACCAGGCCACTTTCCGGGAAATGCATCTATCATAAATTACAGCTTAAGTAGTGGAGCTTCTGAGACCTTTGCTTGGGGGATAAGAAATATTAAAGGAATGTCTTTTAATAGTGAAGGAAAAATCATTGCTGCTGTTGGAGGAATGGAGGACAGAGGGCTAAGACCTGTTAAAGGTGATGTGGATTACATATATGAAATTAAAAAAGGCTTATGGTATGGCTGGCCAGATTATAGTGGAGGAGACCCTGTTACTTCACCTAGATTTAAAAGTGATAATAATACCAGGCTAAGCTTTATATTGGATAATCATCCTACAACAAATCCACCAGCTCCCATGTATATTCATAAATCACTTTCAGCTTTAGGCTCAATAGAAGTTGATGCTAAAGGTACTCTTGGGGAAAAGGACTGCATATATTTTTACGATACCAGAGATAATATGATATATGGTTTAACAAAGTCTGGATTGTTAAGTGAAAAAGCTTTGTTTAAAGCTGAAGCAAGTATTTCTAGCCTTAAAATAGCAAGTGGAAATATGTTTGTACTAGATAGCCCACAAGGAGTACTCTACAGTATTAACACTAATAAATTGCAGGGGCTAATTACTATAAGCAAGCCTATTCTGTATTATTTAATAGGGGTAGTACTTATAGCTATTATAATTCTAATATGGAAGTTTAATTCTGATAAGCAAAAATAATTAGTATATATAGGCAGGAGACTTACATGCAGTTATTCCATTAACAAGGGAAGGAAAGTGTTCTTACATGGGAGAGAGAATTGAAAAAACCTACGGAAAAGCTTTAAGGGGTGTAATGCACACCTTAAATCCTATAAAGAAAAAGATAATTAAAACTCATTGCACTATACATAAGTTTATAAATATGCAGGCTATTGCAATTTTGAGAAATGAAAGCTTTATAAAAGAACATGATTATTTTAAAGAGTATATTAAGCCTTTGAATGAAGGTGTATCTTGGGCAGATCAGGATTTTAAAAGCTCTAATCATTTTTATCACTTTAGTAAAGGAAAAGGCCTATATGGCTTTTCAAATGCTCTAATGGAATGTAAAAGATATTACAGTAAATCCTTAGCGTATATGAAGCTTGGAGAGATAGATAAAGCCTTTTTTTATCTGGGAGCTTGCTGCCACCTTGTGCAGGATATGACTGTACCCCATCATGTAAATAACAGATTACTGGATAGCCATAGAAACTTTGAATTGTGGATAATTAAAAGGTTTATGTCAGACTACAGCTTTTTAATAGATAAGGGAATAATAAGATACAAATCTGTAGATGATTATATAAAAAATAATGCGCTAATTTCAAATAATATTTATTTGAAATATCTACCTATTAAAGATAGAGAAGAGAGATATGGTAAGATAGCAGCAGCTATTATAAAGGAAGCTCAAAACAGTACTGCTGGTTTTTTGCTAGATTACTATGATACTGTAAAACCAAAAGAAAAAATACGATAAATATTGATAATTCTTCCATATTATGGAGGAATTATTTTTTATTTGTAGAAATAAATATAGTAATTAGAGTGTAAGAGAGGAAGGCGTATTTGATGAAATTTGAGCTTTCATATAATGTTAACAAAGATATATATATAGACATGCGAAAAGAAGTGCTTATAGGCGACATACTTGATGTAGGTTTGGATAATTATGGAATTATTTATAATCTATACAAACTTCAAAATAAAGAAGCTTGTATAGATTATGTACAAGGCAGGGGAGAAAGGAAATTCATTGAAAAAGAGGGCTATGACAGCTGTATATTATTATTTTCATTAAGCAATATATGGCTAAAGACCAATAGAAGAAATTTATTTAAGGATATAGATGAATATTTGCGGCAGGATGGAGTAATACACCTATGGGATATAGATAAAAATTATTCAAGGTTTTTTAAGGGTAAAATTAAGATTTTACTCCCGGAGGATAATGTTAAGGAAATAATTATTACTGATTTTAATGTGTTTAAGGATTCTTCCAAAGAAAGCACAATGAAACTCATGAAGCAGTATTTTGAAATAATTGATTTTATGTCCTATGATAATGTATACTATATTAAGGCAAAAAAGAGATTAAAGCCCGCATCTGATATTAGTCAGATACAACAAAAGGTGAAAGGAAATTCTGAAGATGAAAACAGTGCTAGTAGGAATAAATTCAAAATTCGTTCACAGCAATTTAGCGATAAGATACTTGAAGGCGTACACAGAAGATTTAAGCTATGATTGCCAAACAATGGAGTTTTCTATAAATGATAGACCTGAAAGAGTTGTTGAGGAAATATATTATAAGAAACCAGATCTTGTGGCTTTTTCTTGTTATATTTGGAATATGCAGTATGTTGAACAGTTGGCAAAAACCCTTAAACTTATAGATAGTCGTATTAAAATTCTTTATGGAGGACCGGAGGTTTCTTTTAACAGTAAAGAGGTTTTGAAAAACAGTTCGGCAGACTATATAATCGAGGGGGAAGGTGAGGAAACCTATAGAGAATTTATACAGTGCTTAATTAATGGAGTAAAGCTCAACAATATAAGAGCTTTATATCATAAAGTCGGTGAAGAGCCTACTTATGGAGGACCAAGAGCACTTATGGATATAAATAACCTTGTGTTCCCATATACAGAGGAGGAGGATTTGGACAATAAAATTATTTACTATGAGGCCTCAAGAGGCTGTCCGTTTAATTGTAAATATTGTCTTTCCTCAACCATTCGGGGTGTAAGATTTTTAAATATTGACAGAGTAAAAAAAGAGCTTAAGTTTTTAATAGATAAGAAGGTTAGACTAGTAAAGTTTGTTGATAGAACCTTCAACTGCAGCGCTCAGTTTTCCATGGGAATATGGAAGTATTTAATGAGTCAGAATACAGAAACTACATTTCACTTTGAAATATCAGCCAATCTTTTGAATGACGAGCAGCTTCAACTTTTAGCAAAAGCCCCTAAAGGAAGATTCCAATTTGAAGTGGGGGTTCAAACAACAAATAATGAGGTACTAGTAAATATAAATAGATTTGTAAAATTTAACGAGATAAAACAACAGGTAGTTGAACTAAAAAAACATAACAATATAATGCAGCATTTAGACTTAATAGCTGGACTTCCTGGGGAGAATTTTGAGTCTTTTAAAAATTCCTTCAATGAAATTTACAGCATAGAACCTGATGAAATTCAGTTGGGGTTTTTAAAGGTATTAAAAGGGTCTCCAATGGAAGCAGAAGCGGAGAAGTGGGGCATAATACATTCGCCATTTACCCCCTATGAGGTGCTTAAAACTAAAGATATAAGCTATGAAGAGCTTCTGCTCCTTAAAAGAGCTGAAGAGATGGTGGATAAATACTATAACTCTCAAAAGTTCAATACCATTATAAAGTTTTTTATGTTTAAATTTGAAACTCCTTTTAATTTTTATCTGAGTTTAGGAAACTTTTTTTATGAAAAAGGATACTTTAATAGAAATATAGCTTCTACCGATTATTATAAAGTTTTCTTAGAGTTTAATAAGGAAGTTTTACAAGGAGATAACGAGGTTTTAAAAGAAATAGTTAAATTCGATTATTTGAAGTTTAATAAAAAAAAATGGATTCCGGACTTTCTCAATAGAGTAATAAACAAAACACTAGAAAGAAATGTTAAAGAAGCAATAAAAAAATGTCTTATAGACATACCCTTTGAAAGATACCATTTAGAATATTTTAAATTCAATATATTTAAGTTTATAGAAAGCGGAGAGCTAATAGAAGGAAACTTCTACTTGATTTTTGATGAAAATCAGGTTAATAATATAATAGATATAACAAATATTATTAATAAAGAAAATCTATAGACACTATATACAGGAGGATGTATGGCAGTTAAGGAAATATTAAAATTTGGAAATCCAAAATTAAAGAAGGTAAGCAGAAGAGTAGAAAATATAGATAAAGATATAATAGATTTAATTGAAGATATGAAAGATACCTTATATAGCACAACTGGAGTAGGGTTGGCAGCTCCACAGATAGGGATACTCAAAAAAGTGATAATGATAGATTTAAGAGAAGGTAATGCACCGATAATATTAATTAACCCAGTAATTGTAGCTAAAGTAGGAAAAGAAGAAGAAATCGAGGGCTGCTTAAGCTATCCAGGATACGAGGGGAAGGTGGTAAGACCTAAAAAGGTAACTGTTCAAGGGTTAAGTGTAACAGGAGATAAGGTTGAATATACAGCAGAAGGGTTTCTTGCCAAGGCTTTTTGTCATGAGATAGACCATCTTGATGGAATATTATACACAGATAGAGCTAAAAAGATGTATAAGATAGAGGAGTAGGAATAGTTGTGAAACTATTCCTTTAATTTTGTCTTTACAATTTTGAGAACATAATATATACTTGTGTATATACAGATGTAATCGGAGGGGTAAAATGAAGGATGTAAAAAAATTAACTACAACAGCGCTTTTAACGGCGTGGGCAATTATAATTCCTTTTGTATTTGGTTTTATGAGTGTAACCTTAGGGCCATTTACGGCGACTTTAACAGCGCATGTTCCAATGTTTTTATCTATGTTTTTAGGTCCTGGTGCAGCAGTAATGGCAGGTTTAGGTTCTGCTTTAGGTTTTTTTATAACAAAGGGTCCAATAGTTGGAGCAAGAGGTTTAATGCACATAATTGTGGGCTATGTGGGAGCATTACTATTGCGTAAAGGTGTTTCTTTTTCAAAAACAACCCTAATCACAGCACCAATACATGGGCTCTTAGAGGCTCTTGTGGTTTTTGGTTTTGTAGCCT
>CAZMQY010000003.1:0-2919 GCA_964568335.1 uncultured Clostridium sp. | reverse complement strand
AGTAAAATATTCAGGATCTTTTGCTGATTATTTGATTATTACCGTTGCTGTTGGAACTTTACTTCATCATTGTGTCGATGCAGCAATATCTTATGCAGTTGCTAAATCTGTGTCAAAAGCTTCAAATGTTGACTTTGCAAAACAAAATATGTAATAAAAAGCATCTAAATGTTTTAAGAAGAGCATTTAGATGCTTTTTATTATTATGATTTTTCCTGCAAATACTCACATAGCGCCTCTTCCCAAGTACGTAATTCAATATTAAAGCAGTTTTTTAGTAGTGAAGTATTAAGTATGGTACATTTGGGTCTAAGCGCTCTATTTGATATAAAGCTGTCAGGAATTTCAATTACATCTTTCTGTACATTTAAGTGGTTCAATATACCCTTTACCCACAAAGATTTTTTCACTGCACCTGAGTTAACGCAGTTATATATACCATACATAGTTGACTGCAGCATTGCTTCAATAGCAATACTTAAATCCTTTATATAAGTAGGGGAGGCTATATCAGTAGAGCTCATAAATATTGGAATGTCTTTTTTATCTATAATATTTGCAACAAAGCAATTTTTACCACCATATACCCATGAGGTTCTTATAATAAAGTATTTGCTGCATATTGTTCTTATAAGCTTTTCTGCAGCTAGTTTTGTTTTACCATATACATTTACCGGAGAACATAAATCTGTTTCATAGTAAGGGCCTGTTTTATTACCATCGTAGACATTGCTGCAGGAAAGATATAAAATAGGTATATTAAGCATGCTGCAGGAATAAGCAATATTTAGGCTTCCAATAGTGTTTATTGTATAAGCTGAGGCTTCGTCTCTTTCGCATAAATCTATATTGGATAAAGCTGCGCAATGAATAACAGCATCAGGCTTCATATTTTGTATAATATCAATGCACTGTATTTTATTACTTATATCAAGTTTATTTTTTTTTATTGGAAAGACCTCGTGTGTAGCTGATAGATACTTTGACAGGTAATCCCCTATTCTTCCATTAGTACCTGTTATTAAAATCTTCATAATTAACCTCCTTTTAAGCTGAAGTGTAATAATTCCATCATTTAATTATATGAATGCTTACAATATTACATTAATGATATTGACAATTATTTGGATAATATATAAAATTATATTTTATGCTTAATATACTGAAGGGCGTGGTAGTATGACCATAGAAAAAAATGAATTAGGGCTTGAAAGAGAGAAATTTCACCATATTAAGGAATGGCTGCATAAGGAAATTAATATAATAGAAAATAATAATAATATGCTTCGAGACAAGATAGCGTCCCTTAAGAAACAAGCTAGGGGAAAATATGACGAGGAACTGGAGACTTCACTGAGGCTTTACGAGATAACCCATAAAAACTTCAGGAATTATACTGAAGCAGTACCTCAGCCATATTTTGCTAGAATAGATTTTAGAGAATATAGAAAAGACAAGGAAAGCTTCTATATTGGAAAGTTTGGCTTAGGTGACAGTAAAACAGGCGATGAGATAGTCATTGATTGGAGAGCCCCCATAGCAGATCTGTATTATAGTGGAACTCAGGGAGAAGCATATTACAGGGCACCTATTGGAATAATAGATGGCGAATTATCTTTAAAAAGAAAATTTTTGGTAAAGAATGAGGAGCTTGTGGATGCTTTTGATGAGGGAATAAATGAGATTATTTTAAGCAGTACAGGCGATGAAGAAAATGCTCTTATTGATGAATTTTTAAGAATAAATCTGGAGGAAAGCATAAGCAGCAAACTTAAGGAAGTAGTAGCTACAATACAAAAAGAGCAAAATGATATAATCAGAGCAGATAAAAATGGTGCATTGATAGTTCAGGGATCTGCAGGCTCTGGAAAGACTACTGTAGCACTTCATAGGCTTGCATATCTGTTGTATAAGTACAAGGATAAATTATCTGGGGATGACATTTTGGTAATTGCACCTAACAAGCTGTTTCTAGACTATATTTCTGAAGTTCTTCCTAACTTAGGTGTAGATAAGGTTAAACAGAAGACCTTTGAGGAAATCTGCAGGGAAATTTTAAATATTAATGGTAAGGTATTTACTAAGGATAAAAAATTATCCGAAGTTCTGGAAAATGAGAGTGAAGAAAAAATAAAGTATGTAACAGGAAGCAGCAAGCTTAAGGGTACAATGACCTTTAAACTGTTTATGGACAGGTATGTAAGATATCTGGAGAAAAAGGATTTGGATGTATCAGATATAACAGTTGAAGGTTACATATTGTTTGAAAGCAAAGAAATAAAAAGATTATACAGCAAGGATATGCTTCACCTTCCAATCAATAAAAGGAAAGATGAGATTAAAAGATACTTTCTGCTAAAATTAAATGAAAAGATAATGAATATTTTGGATAAAATTGACTTTTCCTTTGAATATATAATAGCTAGAGCTAAAAAAACTATGGAAGAGGGTACAGAAAGAAGAAAGAGATTGATAGAACTTTATGATGAAAGAGACAGTAAAAAGGAAAGTATTAGAAAAAAATCTAAGGAAGCCATAAATGATTATTTTGAGGCATGGAGGGAAATAAATACAGAAAGGCTTTATTTGGAGCTGTTTAATAATGAAGATATTTTTAATGAGATCAGTGGAGGAAAAGTTCCAGAAAAGCTGCTAAAGTATATTATTGATGAGTTAAATAACAACTCAGAGAAGGGTATAGTTGATAGTGATGATTTAGCTGCTATGCTTTATCTGAAATTTAAAATAGAAGGCGTACCTGAAAAGTATAAGTTTCAACATATTGTAGTAGATGAGGCGCAAGACTATAGCCCTTTTCAAATATATCTCTTAAGGAATCTAGTAGGAAATAATTCATTAACTATAGTAGGAGATATTGGGCAAGGCATATACTATTATAAGGGTATTGCGGACTGGGAA
>CAZMQY010000002.1:34781-40294 GCA_964568335.1 uncultured Clostridium sp. | reverse complement strand
TCTGTTTAATTTTCAAAGACCAATTTGTTATCGCCGTCATCTGACAGCTTTTATAGCTTATCAGCTTCGCATTAATTTGTCAACACCAAATCTACTAGTATTTTTTTACTATTATTATCATAATGCTGAACAAATTTCTATTGCTTCAAGCGACGTTCTTTATGATATCATGATACATAATTTCAATTGTTCTTTCACAAGCTTTTATAATAAAATAAGTTCACAAATCTCCAAATATCTCATAATTTCATCATTTTTCATATATTGATACACCAGGAGCTGTATTTGGGCAATAAGGACTAAGATGGAAAATAAAGAATCCAAAAAATCCCTTTCGGGATTTTTGATCGGTGGTGCTCGTACAAATTAAATTTATTTTTGCTGACCTGTAAGGCAGTAAACTCACTTCCAATTTCTATCTATAATATCCCACATCATTTTACCTAATCTTGAAATGGTTACTATTCCATAAACATTATTAGGAAGAGCTTTAGACATGGTGACTAGTACAAAATTACCTTTATCTAGATTCATAAGAGCAGCATCATTTTCAATACCATCAAGGCTTCCAGATTTATTTCCTATTTTGCTCCATACTCTTTCCGGTATGTAGAATGGTATTTTTTCCCTGCTTTGTGATTTTCTCAATATGTCTATTACGAGATCACTGTATTCTTTATTTAAATAGCTGGCCTGATAAAGCATCTTAAGGCATCTAGCTAGATCCAAGCTACTGCTATAATTCTCAATTCCATTTTTTCTGGCCTCAAAATCCATCATCTTTCTTTTTAGCACAGTCTCTCTTAATTTTAACTCTTTAATAGTACTATTCACTTTTGCCATGCCAAGTACGTCAATAATTTTATTTGTTGCAGTATTATCACTTTGTATAAGCATCACTGTCAAAAGCTCTCGTAAAGTGTATACCTTTTCATCGAATTCATGAATAATCCCAGAACCTCCTACCATGTCCTGCTTACCTATAAAGAATTTCTGGTCCAAACTAATACTATTGCTCTCAACTTCCTTTAAAAGAGACATAGCTATAGGTATTTTTATACAGCTTGCAGAAGGCATTGCCGTCTTCTCATTTAAGCTGTAGGTATACCCACTATCGATATCTTCAAAATAAAAGCTGTATTCCCCGATCCTTGAATCAAGATATCTTTTTAATTCTTTCATGACACCCTCTCCTTACCCGCATTAAATACTTACTGATTACTTAATCTTATATTACGATGAAATAGGCATGCAAAATTCTGCATGCCTAAATTCTAGTCACCAAATGATATTCCTATACTTCTTGCTACAGTAACCAATTCACCGTTTGGATCAACATTCTTTGTCTTTCCTATAACATTTTCTAGTGTATCATATGAAAGTGTATTTCCCTTTAAGCAAACCATATTTCCAAACTTTCCTTCATGTATTAAATCAACTGCTGCAACACCATACTTTGTTGAAAGCACTCTATCATAAGTTGAAGTTGTTCCACCTCTTTGAATATGGCCAAGCACTGTACTTCTTATTTCATGGTCTTTAATCAATCTCTCCAGGTCAAGAGCAAGTTTATTTGCAATTCCCCCCAGTCTTACTGGGTCTGGACTGTCTTCAACTATCTTGCTTATAACTACGTCTCCATCCTTAGATTTTGCACCTTCAGCAACTACGATAATGCTGAACACCTTGCCTTTTTTCTTTCTATCATAAATCTTTTCTACTACTTTATTGATATCATAAGGAATTTCAGGTTCAAGTATCATAATTCTATGATGGGACTCAGCTGTTGTATGAAGTCTGTCTAAAGCCTCAGTAGCTACTCCTACAGCAGTATTAAATCCAAAGGTTACATCTGTTGATGCTAAGTCATTATCTATAGTCTTTGGAACACCTATAACATTGATGCCCTTTCTAGCAAAATCTCTAGCACTTGTAAGGGTTCCGTCACCGCCTATAACAACAAGAACATCTACACCTTCCTTTTTAAGATTTTCAACAGCTACATCAGAAACGTCTTTTTTAACTGTTTTTCCATCTTCCTCTACGATATAGTCAAATAGGTTGTCTTTATTGGAACTATATAATATAGTACCGCCTCTGTGTAGTATACCAGATGTACTTTCAAGATCTAGTGGAATATAGTCGTTATTGTATAATCCTCTATAACCAAATTTATAACCTATAACTTCATAACCGTATTTTAAAACTGCTGTTCTAGTTGCTGCTCTAATTACTGCATTTAATCCAGGGCAGTCTCCACCGCCTGTTAATAGTGCAATTTTTTTTATGTTTTCTGCCATTCACATATCCCTCCAAAACTTTTAGTTCTATTATACAACGTAAAAAGCTAAAATTAAACATTGTTATTCACAATTTGCACTTTTTCTAAATCTGTCTACCAAAGTGCATATATGACAAGTATTTAACGGTTGTTTTGCCAATTAGTATAACATAAATAAAAATACTGGCATATGAAATAAACCTTAAATATATTATTACCATTTTATAATGAAAATACTTAATAGTATAAAAGCTGGATGAAGATTTACTCCATCCAGCTCTATTAATTACGGTGTTACATTAATAATTTTTAAAGCTGCTAATACAATTATTATTATACCAACAAAAATTCTATATATAGCAAACACTCTCATAGGTCTCTTTTGTAAAAATGAAATAAACTTTTCAATAACTATATAAGCAACTATGAAGGATACTAAAAAACCAACTCCTAAAGCTATTACTTCAGTTGAGGTATGTATAGCCATACCTTTTTTAATCAGTGTCCAACCCGAAGCAGCCACCATTGTAGGAAGTGCTAAAAAAAATGAAAACTCTGCTGCAGCAACTGTGGATAATCCACTAATCCAGGCTCCCATTATAGTGGAGGCTGATCTGGACATACCAGGCCAAAGTGCAAGACATTGAAAACATCCTATCACGAAGGCTTGTCTAAGATTTACATTCTCGATTTTATTTATTCCTCTTCTTTTCCTGTATTTATTTTCGATAATTATCATTAATACTGCACCAAATATCAAGGCAGCTACAACTGTTGTAGTTCCAAATAAATGCTCATCAATATAATCATTAAATAATAGGCCAATAACTGCAGAAGGAAGGAAGGCAACCAAAATATTAAGCCATAGCTTAAACCCCCATTTTCCTGGCGTTATGTTTTTTAATGAATTCCATATTTTATCCCAATATAAAAACACTACAGCAAGTATAGCTCCCAACTGAATTACTATCATAAACATTTCAGCAAAATCGCCTTTAAAGTTAATAAGATCTGAAACTATTATCATGTGGCCTGTTGAGGATATAGGCAGATACTCAGTTATCCCTTCAACTATAGCAATTAGTATAGCCTTTAAAATTAATAACATTCAATTCACTCACTTTCTTCAAAAATTATAAACACATTTTCTATTATACTATCTTACAAAACTAATTCAATTAAAATAACAGTTTTAAGTAATATTACGCTATATAAATAAAAGAATTTAACGATGTTGTACTCACCGTTAAATTCTTCATCAATCTATTCCTTATCTACAGCTATAGCGTATTGCTGTTTATTAACTCTTTCACAAGTCGGTCCTGCCTTTACTATTTCCTCAGGAACCTCCTTAAATTTCTTAAAGTTTTTATTAAACTTATCAGCTAGCTCTAGTGATTTTTCTATATATTCTCCTTTATCCTTCCAAGTATTGATTGGGTTTAATATCTCACTTGGAACCCCTGGGCATTCGGTAGGTACTAGTAAATTAAATATTGAATCCTTCTCATATTGAACATCTCTCAACTTTCCTTCTAACGCAGCCTTAACCATGGCTCTTGTTAAAGAAAGCTTCATTCTCTCACCTTTGCCATAACCTCCGCCTGACCAACCAGTATTTATTAAATACACCTGTGAATCATGTTCACCTATTTTGCTCCCTAAAAGCTTTGCATAAGCAGCAGGATTCATGAGCATGAAAGGCTCTCCAAAACAAGCTGAGAAAGTTGCTTTAGGCTCAGTTATGCCTCTTTCGGTACCTGCAAGCTTACTGGTATAACCTGACATAAAGTGATACATAGCTGCTTCCTTAGTAAGTTTTGCTACAGGAGGTAGTACTCCGAAAGCATCGGCAGTAAGGAATATAACAGTCTTTGGATGTCCACCTATTCCACTTTCTTCTATATTGTCTATATAAGTTAGTGGGTACGCAGCTCTAGTATTTTCAGTTAAGCTGTCATCGTCATAGTCCGGAGTTTTATCCTCCTTCAGAACTACATTCTCAAGTACAGTACCGAACTTTATTGCATTATATATTTCCTTTTCTTTATCTTTGGAAAGCTTTATAGCTTTCGCGTAGCAACCACCTTCAAAATTAAATACACCCTTGTCACACCAACCGTGCTCATCATCCCCTATAAGCTTTCTTTCCGGGTCCGCAGAAAGAGTTGTCTTTCCTGTTCCAGAAAGTCCAAAGAATACAGCTGTGTCTCCCTTTAATCCAATGTTTGCAGAGCAGTGCATAGGGAAAACTCCCTTTAAAGGCAATAAAAAATTCATAATAGAAAATATTGATTTCTTTATCTCTCCAGAATATTGAGTTCCACCAATTAGTACAATTTTTTTATCGAAATTCACTATTATAAATGCTTCTGAATTTATTCCATCTTCCTTACCTTTTGCTTTAAATCCTGGTGCAGCTATAACAGTAAAATCCGCAGTAAAGCTTTCCAGTTCACCTTTATTAGGTCTAATAAAAAGCTGATTAGCAAATAAAGCTTGAGAAGCATACTCGCTTATTACTCTTACTGACATTGTATAATCTTTTAGAGCTCCAACAAAACCATCAAATACAAATAGTTCTTTGCTGTTTAAGTGATCTATAACTTTAAGGTATAAATTATTGAATATCTCTTCTTCAATTGGGATATTAACCTCTCCCCAATTTATATTAGCTTCTATACTCTTTTGTTTTACAATAAACCTATCCTTAGGTGATCTTCCTGTATATTTACCAGTATGAACTACTAAAGCACCACTTTCTGAAAGAACCCCTTCATCATTTTCCAAAGCATACTGAACCAATTCTGAAACTGCTAAGTTTTTGTAAACGTTTTTATGTCCTGTAAAACCAAGATAATTTAGAAACATTCTCCCTAATCCCTCCGTGTATCCCTTATACTTAATTTAATAATTATATTTTGTACCTCTTTACTCCTTAACATAATTATTGCATGAATTCAGAACTTTTGCAAGAAACAATTTATATTCTTAGGCGAATGATAAAATATGAAGGCAATCATTCATTTTTCAGACACTTATTTTCTATATAACTAAAATGAGAGCTGATTAACTCCAGCTCTCCCGTTTTCTATGATAATTAGTCTACAACTATTTTGCTTAAAATTTCTTCTTTTACTTTCTCCATATTTGG
Organism: uncultured Clostridium sp.; assembly: GCA_964568335.1. Classification (GTDB taxonomy): domain Bacteria; phylum Bacillota; class Clostridia; order Clostridiales; family Clostridiaceae; genus Clostridium_AT. The sequence goes on along the minus strand of CAZMQY010000002.1, from coordinate 34,859 downwards.
TACATAGCTTTTAAGAAGCTTAATACTTCCCTTTATCTCATATTCACCTAGGGAAGCTGGTATAAGTATGCTGTCTCC
>CAZMQY010000002.1:8587-34771 GCA_964568335.1 uncultured Clostridium sp. | reverse complement strand
TTGAACTTATTACTCCCTCACCATCAACAGCTGTAAATATATAAAATCTCTCATAATCACTAAATTCTCTAAAGCTATCAAAAACCTCATAAAGCTCTAAGGCAAAATGCTCACAGAGGCAGAAATAAGTTTTATTGAAACCTACCTGCTGCAGTTTCAGTCCATTGCTTTTTTGTCCTTTAAGGTTTAAGTCAACTACCTCTAAAGCTTTTTCAACATGAAGCTCTCTTCCTCTATTATAGTCGTATACTCTATAGGTAGTATCACTGTTTTGCTGAATCTCTGCAATAATAACCCCTTCTCCAATAGCATGAACAAGACCACTTTTAACAAAATATACATCTCCCTTTTGTACTGGAATCTCATTCATAAATTCATCAAATTCACCAGTTTCAATTGCCTTTTTAAACTGTTCTCTCGTACAGTCCTTAGTACCTACTACAAGACTAGCACCTTCAAAGGCTTCAACTACATACCACACCTCAGTCTTCCCCATTTCCCCCTCTACTTCCTTACCATAATTATCATCAGGATGAACTTGCACGGAAAGCTTATCCTTCGCATTTATTAGCTTAACTAAAAGCGGAAACCATTCAGAGGAAATACTGCTGCCTATAACCTCACTGCCTTTTAGATTTATTAGTTCACTGAGCTTCATGCCCTTAAAGTCACCATTGGCAACAATACTCGTTCCATGAGGATGACACGCTACATCCCAACTTTCTCCAATATCACCTTCTGGGAGGTTCCTTCTAAAAAGCTCTAGATCTCTTCCTCCCCAAATTTTATCAAAATAAATATTTTCGAATTTTAATGGATACATTAAACCACTCCTCATAATTTATCTTTTAAATCATATTATCTATTTTATTTTAAGGTAAAACTATATTCAACAAATTATTCTATAATTTATTGTTTACTTAGTATTTTTATGTTAATATATGTTTGTTTGAATTTTATCATTCATAAATTTATAACAAATGCAATTTTTCATTCAAACTAGGAGGTTATGTAAATATGAGTAAGATTATAAAAGAATATGCATTAATAATTTTTGGCAGTATAATACAATCTATAGCAATTTCAGCTTTTCTGCTGCCTTCAAAAATAGGTATTGGCGGAGTTACCGGCATTGCAATGGTAATAAACAACATGTTTAACATCAAAGTTGGTCTCTTAACCATTATTCTGAATATACCTCTTTTTGTTTTTGGTTTTAAGCTTATTGGAAGTAAATTTGCTATAAGAAGTGGTTTTGTTGTAGTTTTATCCTCACTGCTTATAGACTATTTCAACGCAACCTTTAATTTTAAACCACTTGAAGATATATTACTATCTGCTATTTTCTGCGGAGTGCTGTTTGGAATTTCAGTGTATCTTATATTTATGTCCTTTGCATCTACCGGCGGTTTGGATATATTAGCAAAAATAATAAACAGTAAATTCAAAAACCTTCAGCTTTCCAGTATACTTCTTGTACAAGACTTTGTAGTATACAGTTTAATAGCCTATGCTTTTGGGCCTGGCTCAGTTATGTATGCTTTAATCGCTAGTTTCATAAGAACAAAAACTATAGATGCCATACAGGAGGGAATAGCATCTTCAAGACAGTGCATAATTATTTGTCAAAATTCTAGTGAAATTATAACGCAAATTAGTACAAAGCTAGTGAGAGGTGTTACTGTTTTAGATGCTGTTGGCGGCTATTCCAATGATAAAAAGAAATTTATCTATGTAGTCATACAGAGAAATCAGCTTAATGTATTGCGCACTATAGTAAGAGATATTGAACCCAGCGCTTTTGTAGCCGTTTCACCTGTTAATGATATACTAGGCAACTATAGACAGCTTTTAACAATGCAATAATTACAAAAGCAGCACGTTTGTGCTGCTTTTATAATTAATAAAATAATACTAGCTCTGGTATCTTTAAGGTTTCATTTGAACCGTTATTATATTTATCTAAAAGTTCTTTAACTTTTTTGTAGTTGCTTTTTATAGTATCCGCAGTATATTTATCAGTTGACTCAGTTATCCCCTCTTGTGCTTTTCTAAGATTGTACTCACCTTTAGAAAGATTTGTGTCTTGGGTAACATAATAACATCCCGCATTATTAAGAGTCATGATATCTGTTTCATCAGATCCATAAGCATATCTTATTTCCTTTATAGCTTCAGCTGGTTTCCCATTTATCAAATAAATAGTCCCTAAGGTTCTATGATACTTAGCGGTACTGTCCGAAAGCTTGATTGCCTGCTTTAAAAGTTCAATTGAATCATTAGTTTTTTGATTAGATATATTTATTAAAGCCATATTATACTTTATTTCTGGATCATCAGGCTTAATAATTTCAGCAAGTTTGAAATTTTCTATAGCTTTTTCAGTATCCTTTGTAGTGTACCAATAATAGTTTGCAACAGTAAGCATTATATTGTAGTTATAAGGCTCTTTAAACAATGCTGTCCTAAAGTATGGCTCGCCTTCTGCAACCTTCCCTTGAGCCTTCAATATTTCAGGCATTAAAAAACCATAATTATCAGTATAGTTTTTGTTTTTAGCTATTGATTCTCTACAGTACTTCTCTGCCATAGTATAGTTATTATTATTTAAATAATACCAACCTGCCGTATGGAGTACTCTATAATCATCCTTATTATCATCAATAACTTTTTTAATAAGCTCATCTGCTTTATCATATTGCTTTAAGCTTTGAAATGCTGCTGCTTCAAAAAGCTTGATCTCAATCTTTCCTACCTCTGCACTTTTGAGTTCCTCAATAATCTTTATTGCCTGTTCTGCAGTAGCCTCGTCTAAAGAATAAATCTTCGCCAGCCACATCTTATAAGCTAAATCGTTAGGATTTTTTTCAGCAAAGGATGTTATGTTTTCCAATAATACATCTTTGTTATAAACTGCTATTTGAGCTAAAATATCATAAATTTTATACTCATCCTTATCAATATTCCAAGCAACTCTAAGCTCATTATAACCCTCTTCCCACTGACCAACCACCATAAGCATTCTTGCATACTCAGCAACGTCATAGGCAGATTTAATATCCGCAGGATAGCCAGAAATTAAATCCTTTGCCTTTTCAAGCATATTGTTAGCCATGTAAACACTGAACATTGTTTTTATAAGCTTCTTATCCTTAGGAAACTGAGCTAGTGCTTCTTCGCCCTGTGATAATGCCGAACTGTAATCCTTATTCATGAATTCAGTAAAAACAATATAATTAAGAACTTCAACATTTTTGCTGCCTAGTTCCTTAGCCCTTAAAAGAAATTCCTTGGATCTTTCTATGCTTCCCATAACTGAGTAGATTTCAGACATTTTTGCATACCAAAGTCCGTTAGAGGGATCCTTTTGCTGTAATTTTACATATTCTTCAATAGCTTTATCATACTGCCCTTTATAGTAATATTCCTCTGCAGCATTATCTACAATTGAAGCTTTTCGTGAGGCAGTTGAAGTAGTTTTAACTAGCTTGCTTACTGAAACACCTAAGGAAATAACAAGGAAGATCCCAATTGTTCCAAAGATTACATACGCCTTTGTATTTTCCTTAAAACCTATCTTTATTCTTTCAAATAAAGCTTTGATATCTTCTTTATTCAAATCTTTAAGCTTGACTAAAGAAGACTTAAATGTCTTAGTAATTCCCTTCACTAATCTTTTAGAATGCTTTTTAATTAATTCATATTTTTCTATTAGCTTTTCTTTATCTATCTTAATTTTCGCTAGCCTGTCCTTCTTAAATGCTTCTTTTATCTTTTTAACATCTATCATTACTCCACCTCATAAGTTTAAATGATGTATATACAAATATTCTAACAAAATTAAAGTAAAAAAGCCATAAGAATAAGGTAGAAAATTATGTATTTGTTTAAGAGACATCCTTGTGTTAAAATTAAAATGATTTATTGGTGGGTGGAGGGATAATCATGAGAACTAAACGCAAGCACAAATATAAAATTAAATATAAAAACAGTATCTTCTTAACTATTGCCTTGTTATTCTTATTTTGCATATCCTTTTATGCTTCCTACCTCTTTAGAGTTAATAAAGATAACGAAAAAGTTAACGAAGAAAAAAACATAAGCGTTATTGCTCCAACTAATGAAAATAACAAAGAAGAAAGTAAGCCTAAGGAGGAGACACCTATACCAAATACCCAAGAAGTTATTATTAGTAGTTCAGGAGATTCTACCATAGGCTGGGACGATAAATTTTCCTATCAAGGTTCATTAGCTCAGGTTTTTAATAACAATGATAATGATTTTTCCTACTTTTATAAAAATGTCGCCCATATATTTAAAGCTGATGATATTACAACAACAAATTTAGAAACTACTTTTACCAACGCAACAGCTAAAGCTTCCAAGGAATTCACCTTTAAGGCTCCTCCTCAGTATGTGAAGGCTTTATCCCTTGGTTACATCGAAGGAGTAACTATCTCTAATAATCATACACGGGATTATTTAGAGCAAGGACTAAAGGATACAATAAAAACTCTAAAGGAAGAGAAAATAAACTATTTTGGTGAAGGTGAAAAGTGGTTAACAAATGTTAAAGGTCATAATTTTGGTTTTCTAGGCTATAAAGGCTATAGCTATGATAAGAACTTTTTAAAAAATTTAAAGAATGATATAGCAACGTTAAAAAGCCAAAATTCTATTGTTATTATTAATTTCCATTGGGGGGATGAAGGTTCCTATTATCCAAATGACGTTCAAAAATATTTAGCTCACTATGCAATTGATAATGGTGCAGATTTAATTATCGGCCATCATCCTCATGTTATCCAAGGTCTTGAAACCTATAAGGGCAAGCTTATAGCCTACAGCCTGGGAAACTTCTGCTTTGGAGGAAACAAAAATCCTAAAGATAAAGATACCTTTATACTTCAAACAAAATTTATGTTTGAAAATCAAAAACTTAATGGCTATGGAGTTAAGGTTATACCCTGCAGCATTTCTTCAGTGCCAAACTTGAATGACTACTGCCCTACTCCCTTAGAAGATGCAAAAAAAGATGAATTTTTTAGAAAAATAAATAAGCTTTCGCAAAACTTAAACTTTGAATTAAAGGATGAATTTTTCTTTATTGATGTCAATAATTAAAACATAAATTATAATAATTTACGTAATTTACATAAGGTGGTGTCTTAAATAAACATAAGAACTTTTATAAGCATTATAGTATCAAAAATAATAATAAAGCTATCAAAGCTTCTTTTTAAGGGCGGAAGTAACTTTCCTGGCAGAATCGCTTTAAAAATAGACGAAAATATACTTGCTGCTGCTGCAAATGGGTATGAAGTTATATTGGTTACCGGAACTAACGGTAAGACTACTACAACAGCCATGATTTACAACATGCTTAAGTCCAGTGGAAAAACTGTCATTACAAATAGCACAGGTGCTAATATGCTTCCAGGTATAGTTTCCTGCTTTGTTGAAAACTATAGCTTTGGAAAAAGCAGCATAAAGAAATATGCTGTTATAGAAGCAGATGAAGCAAATGTACCCCTAATAACTGAATATATAAGCCCTAAAATTATTACTGTAACAAATCTATTCAGAGACCAATTAGATAGATATGGCGAGGTTTATACAACTCTAAAAAAGATTCTTGATGGAGTCAAAAAATCGCCCTCGTCACTGCTTGTTTTAAATGGTGACGAATCATTGCTTGGAGACTTAGATTTGGAAAACGAAGCAATTTATTTTGGTTTTGATTATGCTATGGATGAAAACAAGGAAATAGACATTAACGCAGATGCTAAGTTTTGCAAAAAGTGTAAAAATCCCTATAGCTATAATTACATTACTTATAATCATTTAGGAAGCTTTTACTGCAATGAATGCGGCTATGCAAGACCTGAATTAGACTATGCAGTAACCAATATTGTAGAGCAGACTCCAAGCGGCTCACTGGTTTGGATTGATGGAATTGAATATTTTATCAATCAGCCCGGCACCTATAATATTTATAATGCCCTTTGTGCCTATTCAGTAGCAAAGACCCTAGAGGTTGAAAATTCAGTAATATTTGATGTGCTTAAGAGCACTTCTTCAAGCTTTGGAAGACAGGAAATAATAAACATCGATAACAAAGAGATAAAAATAATACTCGTTAAAAACCCTGCTGGTTTTGATCAGGCAATAAACACTATAAGTCTGGATAAAAGAACTATTAATACAGCCTTTATATTGAATGATAACTATGCAGACGGAAGAGATGTTTCTTGGATATGGGATGTAAATTTTGAAAAACTGTCAGCCTTAGATATAGATAAGGTTATGATATCAGGTATAAGACTTTATGATATGGCTGTTAGATTAAAAGTTGCAGGTCTTAGAAAAGAAAGTTTCAAGCTTTGTGAAGAATACGAACTTCTTTTGAACGAGATAAAAGACTGTGAAACTCCCACTGTATATATACTAGCTACTTATACAGCAATGATTAATTTTAGAAAATACCTGCACAGCAAGGGCTATATTAAAAAGCTTTGGTAGAAAGCCTGAAGGGAGGACTTTAAAATATGGAATTAAATATATGCCACTTATATCCAGATTTACTAAACGTATATGGTGACTTAGGAAACATATTAATATTGAAACATAGAGCTATGCAAAGAGGTATTACGGTTAATGTTTTTAATGTATCAATTGGGGATACCTTTGAGGCTGATAAATATGATATTGTGTTTTTTGGAGGAGGTCAGGACTACGAGCAATCCATAGTATCCAAGGATTTAATGGAAACTAAGAGAGATGCTTTAATTAATTTTATTGAAGACCACAAGGTTTTCTTGTGCATCTGTGGCGGCTATCAGCTTTTAGGCAAATACTATACGACTCCTGAAGGTGAGAAGCTTCAAGGCTTAGGTGTACTTGATGTATATACTGAAGGTGGGGAAAAAAGATTTATAGGCGATACAGTTATTCATAACGAAGACTTCAATGAGACATACGTTGGGTTCGAAAATCATTCTGGAAGGACATTTATAGGCAATCATAAACCCTTAGGAAAGGTTATTGCCGGCTACGGTAATAATGGAGAGGATGGCTATGAGGGCTGTATTTATAAGAATACTTACTGCACTTATTTTCATGGATCTCTGCTTTCTAAAAACCCAGATCTGGCAGATAGGCTTATTTTAAAAGCGCTAGAGCACAAGTATGGTGAAATTCAGCTTGAGCACCTTGATGATAGCTTTGAATTAAGTGCAAAGCAATTTATAATAAATAGAGAAAAAAAATAGCAGAGACCCTCTGCTATTTTTATTACATTTTTTTCTCCATACTTATTGCTAGGTTAAAGTATTTAATAGCTTCATTAACTTGTGACAAATTATAATACATATACCCCATTTCAATATATCTCTTATATATTTCCTTCTTAGTTCCAAATTTTAAAAGAGCATCTAAAGATAAATTCATATACATTTCAGCTGACAATGAATTATTTTCTTTCTGCAATATACGCGACTTCAAATAGTAGGCTTTTTCAATAAAATTTATTTTGTCTAAGCTTATAGCATAATTCAGAGCTTCATCACAAATGCCTTGAGCATAATCTAGTATATTATTGTTTAGAAGTTCTTCTACAACAAGAAGCAGAAATCCCACCTGTTTTTCTTTGTTGCTCTTTGGAAATAAAGCTACAGCATTTTTGATGTATTCTAAGCCTTTTTCCCTAAGCTTCGCACTAAACATTGCAGCTGCATAGTTATAAATAGCCTTAGCCTTATGCTCTAAATTATAACCGTATAAAGCATAGGATTTCTCTTCATATTCCTCGAATTTTCCTTTATCCATACTTAATGAAAGTATAGCCAGCATATGATAGCCCTCAGCCTTTTTCAGATCCCCTTCAAGGTAATCAACCAATCCTTCAAGTCTTACTGCTACTTCATATGCACTGCTGTAATTTTCAACCATTATATAGCAGGCCGCTTCGTTGTAGGTAGCTTTAGCAAGTATAATATTCTTTTCTTTTTCCTTTGCAGACTTCCTTACATTATTATAGTAATTTGCAGCCTGAATATACTCTTTTGTGATATAAAGAAATCTTGCCATATCCATATAATAAGTTAAATAATTTTCATCCTCATCAGACTTTTGACAGTATTCATAATATCTAGCACTTAAGGATTGGAGGTTTTCCACCTCTCTTCTATCTAGATAATAGTTAAAAAGCAAATGTATAAGCTTAAAACACAAATCATAATAATGGTATTTCTCAGCAAAGGTTAGGTTATATAAAGCCTGCTCTTCAAATCCCTCATGGGAGTTGCTTTTTTCCAAACTCTTTATGTTATGAGTTATTTGCTCCATAATGTTCTGCTTTATATACTCTTTATCTAAATTAAGTTTTTCTGAAATAATATCCAGTATCCAATCTTCAGCTTCTACCTTGTCATTTTCGATACAGCTCATTTTAGAAACAGAAATCTTGTCGCTGCATATATCCTTTAAGGTATATCCCTTATATATTCTAGCCCTTTTTATTTTTTCGCCTGTAGACAAAACTTCCAAAACTATCCCCCCCTTCTATTTTATACCTTAGTCAAAACCTTTAAAAACACCTAATACCTTAAATATTTCTACTCCTCTAGAAAGATATTTAATTGCTTCCTTCTCCTGACCCTTATCAGTATAAAATTTTCCTAAGAACATTGCTGTTTCTGCCTCTTCTTTCTTAAGGCCTTTATTGCTTGCAAAATTTAAGGCTTCCTTAAGTGTATTTTCTGCTTCCTTTACATTGTTGTCCAATATCTCAACCCTGTACTTCAGCGAATAGTACTGAATATAATCCTTTTGATTATCTTCAGAAAAGCTTTCAAAAATTTCTTGAAGCACTTTTTTTGAGTGTTGAACATCCTTTTTCTTAATATAATTCTCACAAATGTTTATCAAAGTTTCAGAAAGTCTTGAATCCTTATTTTTTTCTCTTAGCTCCTTTGATTTATTCAAATGAAAAAAAGATTCCTCATAGTCTTCAAATTCATAAAAAAGCTTTCCTAAGCCATTTTCAATCTCTGCTAGATATGAATTGTCATATAATTCTCTAAAGACCGTTAGTGTTTTCCTAGAATATTTTAATGCATTACCTATATCTCCTTTTTCGCTGTGCCGCTTTGATATGTTCAATAAGGAGGCTGCATATTCCCTCTTCTCACCCATCTGAATAAACTTTTCCTTTGAAAGTTCAGAGTAATAACGAGCCTTGTCCATATTTTCAAGCTTATGATTAGTAAAGGAAATATAGTAATATATCTCGCCAAGTAAAAAATCATTTCCAATATCGTTATCCGTAAATACCTTTTCTGCCTGCTTAAAATAGCTGTACGCCAATTGATATGCCTTTAAACCTAGAGCTATTATACCAAGCTTTAAAAAAGTAAAAATAATGTCTTCATAGCTGTTAAGCTTAATAAATATTATATTTGCAGCAAGAAAAGTTTTCTGTGCTAAGGATGGTTCTTTTCTCCTGATATATATTACTCCACGCAGATATAAATTTTTAGCCTTTCTATACTCTAAATTATATTTTTCAGCATAATATAGAGCTTTCTCTACGTATTGATCAGCAGAAGTTAAATCCTCATTTAAAATACAAGCTTCAGTCATATTTTCAAAAAATGCACAAATATTTTCAGCCTGGGTTTCCTCTGATTCCATAAGATATTCTATAGAAGTGTTTAAAGCATCAGCCAAATACTCCAAAAGGTCCATACTCGGATTAGATTTTCCAGATTCAACAAGACTTATCTGCCCAGGTGTGATTCTATCCCCTGCTAAATCTTTCAAGGTCATATTTAATTCTTTTCTTCTTCTTTTAAGCTTTTCCCCCAAAGATAATATTTCCATAAGCACTCTTCCTTTATATATATGTTTAATTCCATTTAATAAAATTGCAAAATCCCAAAGTAATTATAGCACATTTTTTGAATTAACGCTAAATTTATTATTTCATTTTCAAAATATACGTGAAAAGCTCGAGAATTACAAATTCTCGAGCTTTTCAAATGTTTATCTCATTTTTTTCATCATATCATCGTATATGTCGCCCATTACTCCCATCATCATATCTCCTGATCTTCTAAGTCTTTTCCTTGTATTTCTATTAAGTTGAGGGGCAATCATCATTCCTGCGGCTGCGCCTAAAATAGCACCGGTAGCTACATTTTTAATTAATCCCATATATAAACACTCCTTTCCATTCTATATGGTATTAGAGTGCTCAATTTTAGATTATTTAAACATTGAAATTACTGTTAAGCAGTTCATCCATAGCCTCATTTGCAAGCTTATCACATCTGTTATTGTATGGATTGTCTGAATGGCCTTTAACCTTAATAAACTCTACCTTGTGATATTTTATTAGCTCAATCAGCTTTTCCCAAAGCTCCCTATTCTTTACTGGCTCTTTATTTGAACTCTTCCAGCCGTTTTTCTGCCAGTTATCTATCCACCTTTGGTTCATAGCATTGACAACATAAGCCGAGTCACTATGCAGCTTAACATTGCATGGCTCCTTTAACATTGACAAAGCTTGAATAACAGCAGACAGCTCCATTATATTATTTGTAGTATTTCTAAAAGCCTGCTTAACTTCCTTTTGAACACCGTTATACATAAATACTATTCCAAAAGCGCCTATAGTGTTTTCCTTGCCATTACCTCTACAGGCTCCATCAGTGTATATTATTACATTTTTCATTTTTAAGCTCCTCATTTACTCCTTTTGAAGATAATTTTTTGACATATCCCAGAAGCTTCCCAACATTTTGACTTCCAACCAGATTTGATATAAAGACTACTGCTTCTTTAACTATTTTAATTATGTCCTCTTTTCCTGTCCAATTAGAAAGTATTATTTCTTCAGGTATTTCGTTTATAATTTTATTCATAGCAAAAAATACTACTGCTACATCATCTATCTTGCCTACAAGCGGAATAAAATCAGGAAGCAAGTCTATTGGCGAAGCAATATATGCTATAATCCCGCCTACTAAAAGCTTTGTCTTCATATCTACTCTTTTGTCTTTAAAAAGTCTCCATAAAAGTGCTGCAATATCTGGGATGAGAAGAGCATATTCTACAATATTTTTGTATTTGTCTGGAACCTTCGCTTCAATATTGTCTCTCACCATTGTATAGTTGTCTGTTAAACGAGGCTGAGTATTTACCTTTTTTTCTTTTTTATTTAAAAGCCCAGCAGCTTCCTTCTCTGGGGCATAAGTAACGTCCTCAACTTGAACTTCAATGGCATCTTTAACCAATTCAATTGACTTTAAAGTAAAGTTAACAAATGGCACAACCTTGATAACAGTATTTAAGTCCACTATCAAGTTATCCTTATCAACTGTAATTCCATTAATACTTATTTCCTTTAAAATAGTTTTTAAAGCAAAATTTTTAATTGATGATAATATTCCCACTTTAGCAACTTTGAATTCAAAAATTTTTACGTGTATTATATTGCCTTGTATATTTCCGATTCCTAATGTTCCTTGAAAAGGAATTTCCACTCCCTTTTTAAAGCTTCCATATATGGTTATCAAATTATCTATTTTTATTTCCTTTATAGTTAAGCCTTCAACTTTGACATATTCATCTATTATTCCTAGAGCATCCACTGCGGATAATATTGCCTTTGCGCTAGTAAGCTTCATAGTTCCTCCCCCTTTTCATTTTTTAACATATTTTAAGTATATAATAATTAAAAATTTATGCAACAGCCAAATATTTCGTTGACATAATTTACTTTAGCAAAATTTATGATTTTCGTTAGACTTAAATTTAAAAATCTATATAATAAGATTATGCATTGTGTAGCGAACTTGCAGATCAAAAAACATAACTAATTAGAATTTTATAAGGAGGATATTATGAATAAGAACAAGAAAAGATATTTTTATATTCCCATGTTAACTGCTCTGTTGTCTTTGGTACTGCTCATAATATTCAACATAAGTAATAAGTCTGATAACTATAAATTATACGTGGACTTTATAAAGGATGCTTCAAGCAAGAATATTTCTACAGTATATATGACTAACTCTCCAAAAATTAAGGTAAAACTTAATTCTGGACAAATATATGAAACTGATAATCCAAGAACGAACAACTTTAAGGAAGAGCTTTTAAAGCAAGGCATAAAGGTTTCTGAAAATTCACCTTTCACAGCCAAGGAAGCAATACCTACAGTACTTTTTAGCGCTTCACTGGTATTCATGGCAGTTATGGCAGTAAAGTCGTCAAGTATTCCTTCAAAACGCTTGAAAGGAGTTGATGCTCTTGATGTTGCAGCTGTATCAAATGCTTCCTACAATTTTGACTCTGTGGCAGGTAATGAAGAAGCCAAAGAAAGTGTAAAGGATATTGTTGACTTTCTTAAAAATCCAGAAAAATATAATGCTTATGGTGCAAGAATGCCAAAAGGTATAATGCTTTACGGCGAGCCTGGTACAGGTAAGACACTGCTTGCAAAGGCCGTTGCTGGAGAGGCTGACGTTCCTTTCTATGCCATTTCCGGTTCTGATTTCGTACAGGTTTACGTAGGGGTTGGTGCTAGCAGAGTACGACAATTATTTAAGAAAGCAAGATCTCATGGAAAAGCAGTTATTTTTATAGACGAAATAGACGCTATAGGTAAAAAAAGAGATGGATCAAAAGCTGGTGGCGGTTCAGATGAAAAGGATCAAACCTTAAATGCTCTTCTTACAGAAATGTCCGGCTTTAATGAAAAAGAAGGCATAGTTGTTATTGCTGCAACTAACAGACTGGATACACTTGATCCGGCACTGCTCAGACCTGGCAGATTTGACAGGCATATAGAAATAACTTTACCTGATGTGGCCGCAAGAGAAAAGATACTAGCTCTTCATTTAAAGAATAAGCCGACGAAGGATATAGACATCCATGAATGGGCTCAAAAAACTTCTTACTTTTCTGGCGCAAAGCTTGAGAGCTTAGTAAACGAAGCCGCCATACTAGCTGCAAAGGAAGATAATAAATTTATAGAAAACATCCATATAGACAAGGCATACTCAATAGTTTTAGCAGGCTACGATAAAATAAACAGAGACCATATAAAGGATAAGGATAGAAAGATTACAGCTTATCACGAAGCTGGACATGCATTACTCACACTTAAGGCACTTCCAGATGATAAGCTTTCTAAGGTAACAATCATTCCAACAAGCAAGGGAGCTGGCGGTTATACTTTAAGCATACCTGAGGACAAACTATATCAAAACAAGGATTATTTAAAAAGAAGGATGATGGTACTGCTTGCCGGTCGTGCTGCTGAAGAAATTATTTTTGGCAAGGACTTTATAACAACTGGTGCCTACAATGACTTTCAACAGACCACAAGAATGGTTTCAAGCATGGTTACTCAGTATGGAATGGGAAACACTTTGGGGCTTTTAAACCTTGAGGACCTTTCTCATTTAAATTATGGCAATACTGAAGAAATCATTAATGAATGCAAGATAACTATTGATTCCTTGTATGAAGAAGTCAAGTCTATTATTATAGAGAATAAAGATTTGTTAGACAGGATAACAGCTGGGCTTCTAGAAAAAGAAACTCTACTGGCTGAAGATATACAAAAGCTAGCTGCTTAATATAACCTAAAAAAGTGAAAGGCTTAATTGTCCTTTCACTTTTTGCTTATCCAATTACAAATAAAAGCCGTTATTACTCCGCCTATAAGCCCTCCAAGATGTCCGAAGTTATCTATATTAGGTATTGTAAAGCCTATAAATAAGTTGATTATAATTACCGAGGCAATATTTCGCAAAAAACCTTTGCCAATATCCTTTCTCATAGTAATAGCAAATACTAAAGTAGTTCCAAGAAGACCAAATATGGCTCCTGAAGCCCCTATGGATATCCCCTCTGAAAAAAAGTAGCTAAGCAGCGAAGATACAATACCGCTTATAAAATATATAAGTAAATACTTAAGCTTGCCATAGATTCTTTCAACCAATGGTCCTATTGAGTTTAACGAATACATGTTTAGTGCCAGGTGCAGAATGCCTCCATGAAGAAACATGCAAGTAATAAGTCTGTAATATTGGCCCGAAGCTATAAGCTCATTGTATTTAGCTCCTAAAAGTACAAGTACATTAATATCACTGTCAAAAGGATTTCCTGACAGCAGAGCAGTTATAATATACATTATAACATTAATCAAAATTAACCCATAAGTAACCCAGGGCTTATTCTTAACGCTTACAGCTTTTCTATTGCTATAATAATTCATAATATTAGCTAATTCTTCAGCAGCATTTTCGCACTTATAGCCATAAGATAGAAGCCTATTGTTAGTGTAATCTGCAGTAATAATATCTTCTTGGTAAATAAATTCTTCTTCAATATCGCTTATGGCCTTATTGTCTAAAGTTATTATTTTAACAAGTTCAATGCTTTCACAATTTAGAATCTGTCTTAACTCATAAAGCATACTATTATTATCAATTGCCTTAGCATTATCTAAAAATATGATAACTCTTTTAGAGTTTGGGGTTAAATTTTTCACCAAAGCCCAATTTGAAGCTAAGTTTAAGGAGCTATTTAGCTCAATAACTCCATAATCATAAAATTTGCAAAATCCATTTATTACATTTTTCAAAAATTCCTCTCTCATAAAATTCTCCTTTTTCTTTATTCTAACATTTGATATAATAAGTACAACCATATAAGAGTAGGTGATATTGACACTATGAATAAAACACTTCTTCATAAAAATCTTAGAATATTGTATTATTCCATTTCATTGCTAATATTGTTTAAATCTATATACAATATTAGTACAAGCAGTTCAATATTTTACCTTAATGATTATATATTTATAGCTTTGTTAACTGTATCCTTTATATTGCTAAATAAGTATTCTATTATATTAAAAGATACTAATTTAAACTTTAATGATTTTATTTTAATCGTATGCTATATGAAACTCAATATTAATCTTACTATTTTGCTTATATTCCTATGTTATTCAATTAGCTTCTTTATAGAATATAAACACAGCAAAAATTTAAATTTGCTTACTGAAAATATTCATATATTCAATAGCAGTCTAATAATCCTATCAACCTTTACTTCGCATATAATAATAAGCTACCTAGACAATATATTTTACATTAAAAGTTACGAAACAATTGCCCTAATAATTTATAGCATTGTTCTTCTATTGGTTAATTATATATTATTCTGCTTTGAAGTTTCAGTTCAAAAGTGGGAATTAGTTATAATAACACTTGAAAACGGACTTTACTATATATTTTTAAACTTTATTTTATGCACTGTAATCGCTTCTTTTGCAGTATACCTATACAAATTATATGGCTATTTGCCAATTGCGGCAATGACCGCTTTTATTATTTTCATAAGCTTTGCCTTAAACGGACTAAATAAATTAAAAACTTCAAACAAAAACCTTAAGTCAATATCAGAATGTACGACCTTTATTATTTCAAAAGCTGATTTCAAGGTTAAACTGCAAAATTCTATACAAACCATAGAAAGCATACTTCCATTTGTCTACTGCGGCATATATTTAGTTAGAGATAAGTATACTTCAATATATCCTATCTGTTATAAATGCAATGACTTAATGAACCTTGAGGACATAAAGTTTTCTTCTACTCATGACAACAGTATTTATGCTCAAATCATGAGTGGAATAGTACTTCATAAGGAAAGCAATTATTTCAATGGTTGTATTCCCATAGTTAAAGCTTTACCAGAAAAAATAAAATATACCGCAGCTGTACCGATAAAAGATTCTGAATCTGCAATAGGCGTTGTATTGCTTTGTTTTGACCGATATCTAGATATAGATGAAGAACTTAAATTAATTGCAACATTGTGCAGTCATATCGGAATGGTTAATTATAATATTAACACATATATAAAAAATAATATTATAGGTTATAAAAGCTATGACGGTCTTACTAGATACATAGACTATAACATTAAAAATAAAATATTTTTTACTCTGGCGATAGTAGAAATAGAAAACTACAAGGAACTAATTCAAGGCTATAATTCAGATTTTTATGAAGCCTACAAGCTGGAGTTAGGAAGGATAATATCTAAGCTTTTGTCGCGTAACGACTGTATACTCTGTTTTGAAAAGGAAGATATATATATAGTGTTTAACCTATTAGATAGTGCAAATGCTCTATCTAAGCTTCAGCAAATAGAAGCTTTTCTTAAGAGCTTCAGGTTTAAGGATATTATTGTAAATACAAGACTATCCTATGCTTATTCCGAATATCCTATTGATGGTGTAAATGGAGATGAAATATTAGCAAGTGTTTACAGAAAGCTTCAAAATGAAAAAAGTGCTTGATATTTTCAGGCACTTCTCATTCTACAATAGCTTGTATTACTAGATTCGAATGTTCTAGAAGATCAATTTCATAAAATGGTATGGGAGTTTTGGTTTCAGTATCATATAATACTCGAAGTACAGGACGATCTGGAAAATTTTCATTCTGACTTACGACGTACCCCTCTATTGAGTTAGAAAGTCTAACACAGCAGCCTAGAGGATAAACCGCAAAGGTTTCCCTAAAACACTTAACCATTGCTTCGTCAAAAGCAGTACCACTTCCAGCTAATATTAATTCGTAAGCTTCATTGGGGCTGAATTTTTTTCTATAAACTCTATCATTGCTAACTGCATCATATACATCACAAATACTTATAATTTTTCCAAACTTTGATATTTCTTTATCCACAAGGTTATTGGGATAGCCCTTGCCGTCTATTCTTTCATGATGTTGCAAAACAGCTTTAATGGCATTGGGCGGAATATTAATATTTTTACTTAAAATCTCTTCACCATAAATAGGATGCTTTCTTATCTCTAAAAACTCCTCATCGGTAAGTGTTCCACATTTAGTTATAACGCTGTTTGAAATCTTTAGTTTTCCTACATCATGTAAAATAGCACCAATAGCTAATTCCTTAAGCTCTTTTTCATTAAATCCAATAGACATGCCCAAAAAAGAAGCCATTATACAGGTATCAAGCGAGTGCATATATGTATAATTATCATAAGTTCTTATATCATATAAGCTTGTATTAACATTTCCCATGTTTATAATATAATCAATCATATCCTCAACAATATTTAATGAACTCTGTAGTTCTCTTTTGTTGCAAGTATAAATATTATTCATTATCTTGGACATATTTTTCATGGTTGTTTGTTTTAGCTCAGCTAACCTACCGTCTTCAATTGATATATCAGCTAACCTATCATCTTCAACATAAACAAAGAATACGCCTAATTCCTTAAGCTTATCAACATATCTATTATTTAATCTAACTCCGGCTCTTAATAATATCTTTCCATCATTAGTCAAAATATTTTTTCCAAGCACTTCATTATCTTTAATTCTATCTATAAACTCTAGTCTCATAATTCACCTCTACCAGTTCTTTTCCCAAACACTATTATTATACTACAGGATATCCTAAAATTCAGCATTTTTTTATATTTTTAGATAATTATAATTACAAACAAATAAAAAGGAATAATATTGTATTATTCCCTTTAAACACTTACTACTGCTCATATTCTTCTCTTTTGTCTTTAATAGCTTCAAATACATTTTCTAATTCCTCTTCTATTATGGTGCAAGCTTCGTTAATTTTCTCTTCCATATTGTTATGGTCTTCTATATAATCAAATTTTATAGTCCAGGTTGGGTTATATTCTTCAACCAACTCTTCTATGATAAAATCGTTGTCCTCAAAGGCATCTAAATTAAATAAATCAAATACGGCTGAATACTCCCACTCTTCCACATCTCTTTTGGTGTCAAATATCATATTCACCTTGTATCCATCGTAAAAAAATTTAGTTACGTATGCAGCACCCTCATGAACTTTATAGCTTCCAAGCTCCCTAACAAATAAATTAGTTTCCTTATTTCTCTCCATTAATACCAACGATGAAAAATCCAATACTATCATCCTCTCTAGTAAATTTATATAAATATAATAACACATAATTATAATTTTTAAACAATATTCATCTTTACTACATCGAAAATTTTGGTTATTATTTTATTAAGAGTAATTTTATGGTATTAGGAGAATATTATGAGAAAAAGCAGAGTTACTATTATGCATATAATAATTGCAGTCTTCGCTATTATTGTAGTCTGTACTATTAGCTATAGATACAACCATAATAAATATAAAGATTTGAACTATGCTGCACAAACATATATTACTACAGGACTTTTTAATAAATATAAAATGTATAAGATTGATAAGATGGATGTCAGCTTCTCAGATGGAACTCTGGCTATTATTAGTGTCACAGGGCCGCAGGACAAAGCTCCACATAAAAATGTTAATTATAAAATATTTTTAGAAAAAAGAAAAAGTGGAATTTGGAAGGTAAAAAAAGTATACATGGAATAAATTTCAGACCTTAAAAATGGTCTGTTTTTTTATATTTAATTATATATTAGTATTGCAAATAATTTGCATTTAGTTATAATTATACTTAGACTAATTTAGGTCAATACTAAGTATATCAAGTTTTTAAATGGAGTTAAAATTTTATGATTCATATTAAAGATTTAGTTTTTTCATATAACGCTGCTAAACCATACCTTTTAAATAATATTAATCTACATGTAGAAGCGGGTACTTACGTTTCTATACTTGGTGAAAACGGCAGTGCAAAAAGCACACTAATCAAACTTATTCTTAAACTGCTTAAGCCCCAGTCAGGCAGCATTTCTTTAGATACTGCCATAGTTGGCTATGTTCCTCAAAGAATGGAAAGCTATAACTCACAATTTCCAATTACAGTTTATGAAATGCTTCAATGCCACCTAAAAACATTGAAGCTTAAAGATAAAGGCATTATAAATGAGAGTTTAAAGAAAGTAAACATGCTCCAATACAAAAATTCTTTAATAGGAAACCTATCCGGAGGCCAGCAGCAAAAGATTTTTATTGCTAGAGCAATTATGGCAACCCCTAAGCTAATAATATTAGATGAACCATCAACCGGTATCGATATTCCAAGCCAAGAAGATATCTACAGCTTGCTTAAGGAAATTAATCGAACTCTTGGTGTAACTATATTATCTGTGGAGCATAATTTAAATGCTGCCTTGGAAAATTCTACTCACATATACAAGATGGAAAATGGAAAAGGTACCTTGTATACTGTGGATGAATGGAGGAAAATATGTTAGAATACAGCTTTATGCAAAATGCCTTAATTGCTGGCATTTTAATTTCTATATTGTGTCCCACAGTGGGAGTTTTTCTTGTACTGAGAAGATACTCCATGATGGGCGACACACTTTCCCATTCTTCCTTAGCTGGGATTGCTGTTGGTTTAATCTTCGGTTTTAATCCCCTTTTAAGCGCTTTCATATTTACTTCAATTTGTGGAATATTAATTGAATTTCTAAGAAATTATTATAAAAAATATGCTGAGCTTGTAATGTCTATTATACTTACCTTTAGCATAGGACTTGCGATTATACTTATAAGTACAGGAAAATCCACCGCTAATATTAACACCTATTTATTTGGAAGCATATTGACTGTAAACTCCAAGGATCTATATGTCATTTTAATTTTAAGTATAATTTCTATAATAACCTTGGTCGTTTTATACAATAAATTAGTTTATATAGCCTTTGATGAAGAAGGGGCTTATACCTCAGGAATAAATGTAAAGCTTATAAATTATTTATTTACTATGCTTGTAGGAGCTACTATAGCTGTGTCAATAAGGATTATGGGAATACTTGTTATATCTTCAATGATTGTTATTCCAGTAGCAACAGCTCTTCAGCTTAACTTAGGCTTTAAACGAACTATATTATTTTCCATTATATTTGGACTAATAGACATAATAACCGGACTTGTTTCCTCTTACTATATTAACAGTGCCCCTGGAGGAACAATTGCACTAGTATCAGTACTTATACTAATTATTATTTTAGTAGTTAAAGGCATTAGGTCGAAAGCTTAATATAAAAAACGGGTGAATATATATTTTCTATATCCACCCGTTTTTTATGTATGTTTCTTGCAATCTTCACAAACACCTTTTATTTTTAAGTCATGCTCCATAAGAGTAAAACCAGTTCTGTTTTTAATAATCTGCTCTATCTGCACCATAGGGCAATCTATTTCAACCTCTTTATGACATAAACTGCATTCTAAAGTATGCTTATGAACTTCCTTTTTTAGCTTATAGTTATATTTACCTTCTCCAAGGTTGAATTTATCTACAATGTTTTTATTCTCCAATACTTCCATGGTACGGTAAACTGTTGATAAATCTATAGACATACCTTTTTTTTTGCATTCCTCAAAAATATAATCAACACTTACTGCATCTTCGCTGTTTAACAATACTTGAAGTATATTTATTCTTCCCTTTGTAATTTTTATATTACACTTTTTAAGATAAGCTTCCAAATCCATACTATCACCACACTTACAATTATGGTAATATTATAACATATGAAATAAGAAAATCTAAGTATTTTTATGATTTTCTTCACAGCTTACTCATAGTACTTTTTAACGAGTATCTTTTTTATTCGTTTATTTTCAACTCCTAGTATTGTAAATTTATAATCTTCTATTACAATACTCTCACCCTTTTTGGGGAATTTACCAAAGTAGTCTAAAAGAAGTCCGCTTACTGTATCATAGTTTTCTGAATAGTTTGACGAGAGCAGATCATTAAGCTCAGTCATATTAATTCCACCATCAATCTCAAACTCATTTTCACCCTTTACTTCTATTTCTTCCTCCATTTCATCATATTCATCAAAAATATTTCCAACTATCTCCTCAAGCATATCCTCTATGGTTATAAGCCCAGCAGTAGTACCGTATTCATCTATTACTATACTAATATGAATGCTTCTCTTTTGCATCTCCTTGAGCAGCATATCAATTTTCATATACTCAGTTACAAAATAAGGCTCCTTTATAAAGCTGCTTAAATGAAACTCATCCTGCTCGCTGTTAAAGGCCATATAGTCTATTATATCCTTTGTGTAAAGCACACCTACAATATCATCTATGTTATCCTCATAAACAGGAATCCTTGAATATTTTTCCTCTATTATAACCTTTAGAGTTTCTTCAAAGCTGCTCTCTAAAGCAAGAATTACCATATCTGGTCTTGGAGTCATAACATCGCTTACAGTGGTATCATCGAACTGAAATATGCTGTTTATCATTTCAGTTTCTGTTTTTCTAAAGATGCCCTTCTCTTCACCAACATTTATCATCATTCTAATTTCTTCTTCTGTTATTTGATCTTCATGTTCCTTTTCTGCACCATATATAAGGTTTACAAAGAAGTTTGTGGCTTTAGTTAAGGCTAATACTAAAGGCATAGCTATTATGTCAATAACTCTAATAACTCCAACGGTCATGGATGCAATAGCCTCTGATTTTCTGAGCGCCAGCCTTTTAGGTATTAGTTCACCAAAAAGCAAGGATAAAAAGGATATTAGTATTGTTATAGATACAAATGAGATTGTAGAAGCAAACTTCACTAGAAAGCTTACATTTGTACTAATTAAGGCAGTCTCCAATATCTTGGACAAACCCACAGCTGCAGAAGCAGAGGTAAAGAAACTAGCTAGAGTTACTCCTACCTGTATAGTTGATAAAAACCTACTTGGCTCCTTAATAATATCGAGCAGTTGCTTAGCCTTTTTGTCGCCTTCACCAGCTTTTTTTTCCAAGGTGATTTCTCTTAAAGATATAATACTTATTTCTGCTGCTGCAAAAAATGCATTTATTCCTATTAATATAATCAGTATTATTATTTCAACAAGCAAAATATTTCACTCCCTTAGCTAGAAGAGTCTATATTATAATATTGCCTAAAAAATAATAAATATAAACGAAAAATAAAAGTTAGGTGCTACACCTAACTTTAAGCTATTATGTATTTAAACTTACATGAATATCATCTTAAATCCAAATAAAACAAGTATTATTCCACCTAAATAATCTGCATATTTTCCAATGTAGTGTATTTTCTTTAGATACCGGGCTAAGAAAAATGCTCCTAAGGACATAACTAAGGTAACACCCCCGATAAATATTGTATCACTAAGCCTTACTGCCATACTAGAAATCTCATGAAAAGCAGTAAATCCAACAACCATAGCATCTATACTTACAGACATTCCCAGCACAAAATACATGCTAGGTTTAATAAGGGGACATTCTCCTTTATTCTCATAGCCTTCCTTAATCATCATGGCTCCAACAAGTGCAATAACTATTCCGCCAACCACCTCTGGCATATCGGCTATGTATGTACTAAATAAAAAGCCCGCATAGGCTCCAATCAACGAAAATAAAAATTGAAAAAAACCAAAGGATAATGCGAATAAATATTTATTATTCCTTCTTACTTGATTGTTTAAGCCAATGCATACTGCCACCCCAAAAGCATCCAAAGACAGTGCAATAGCTATTGATAATAGCGAATAAAAACTCAATTATTTGACCCCCTCACATGTATTCATCTATACAGCATTATTTTTCTTCCATAAAACTGTTAATAAACAACATTACTATTCTACTTTAAATTATATAAAAAGTCTAATAGTTTTTATGACAACTATTACTAAAATTAAAAGAGCAGTTTAATCCTGCTCTTTTGTTTAGCTGCATTTATGGGCACACTATTTTAATGCCATTTTTCACCACTCTAAACTCTGCTTCTTTCCCCTTTGTAATTTCACCATCTATATTGAAAGCAATAAGCTCTTCACTATGTATTTTAACATTGCTTCCGTTATAAAAGGAAACCTCTTTAATCTCAGCATGTTGCCCTTTGATTACCTTGGGAAATAACGTAAGAATTTTAAACCTGCTCACCTTTTCTATTACACAAATATTGAACAGTCCATCATCGATTTCAGCTTTAGGCGCAACATTAATTCCTCCGCCATAATACCTTCCATTAGCTATAGCAACAAGCAAAGCATCTACCCTTAGTTCTCTTCCATCATTGTTTATTTTTAAGCGATAGCTTCTATAGTTAAGTACAGTACGAATGATTCCCAGAATGTAAGCTAACTTTCCTCCAACAAAAGGAAGCTTCTTAAATTTTATAGAGTTATAAGCAACTTCAGCATCAAAGCCTGCTGAAGCTATATTAATAAAATACCTGTCATTTACTTCACATAAATCAATATATTTTTCTTCACCATTTATCATTTTAAAAAGTATATCTTCAATTTTATCATGCTTTGAAAAATTATAAATACTTTTAATAAAGTCGTTGCCTGTACCGCTAGGTATTACAGCCAAAGAGCTTGAGCTATTAACCATGCCGTTTAATGTCTCATTGAGAGTTCCATCGCCACCTACAGAATATATTCTGTAGATTCCACTGTTACTATATTGCTTTGCAATCTCAGTAGCATGACCAGGCCTCTTTGTTATTTCAATAAAATACTTGTCCTTTTTATCTTCAAATATCTTCTTAATCCGTGGTATAAGCTTTAAGGTTTTTCCCTTTCCTGCTGCAGGATTAATTATAAAAAGATGATTCATAAAGCACCTCATTCTTTTGTAAGCTGCTACTATTATAACATATCCTGCTTATTATACAGAAGAGTTTATTTTAAGCTTTCAGCTCCTTATACTGCAGCTTATATAAGTTGTAGTATAGTCCCTCCTTCGTAAGTAGTTCCTCATGATTTCCAACTTCTCTAACCCAGCCTTTGTGAAGTACAATTATTTTGTCTGCATTTTTAATTGTTGAAAGTCTATGAGCTACTATTATTGTTGTTCTATCCTTGGTAATTTTAATTAACGCATCTTGAATTAAACTTTCTGTTTCTGTATCAATATTCGATGTAGCTTCATCTAGTACTAGAATCGGAGGATTAAAGGCTATGGCCCTAGCAAAGGCTATTAACTGCCTTTCGCCCTGAGAGAGAGTAGTTCCTCTTTCATTTACTGCATCCTCATATTTTTTAGGAAGCTTTTCAATAAACCTATTTGCATTTACATATTTGCAGGCTCTTATAATATCCTCATCAGTTATGCTTTCATCATTTAATCTTATATTGCTTTTTATGTCCCCTGTAAACAAGAATACATCTTGAAGCACGGTGGCTAAATTTCTTCTAAGCTGCTGCTGGTCCATATGCTTTATGTTTATGCCATCAATTAATATTTCTCCCTTTTGAATATCATAAAGTCTGCTTATTAAGCTTATTATTGATGTTTTTCCAGCTCCGGTAGCACCTACAAATGCTATTTTTTCACCAGGCTTTATTTTAAAGCTCACATCGCGAAGAACCCACTGCTCCTCATTATATGCAAACCAAACATTCCTAAATTCTATTTCCCCTTTTAACCTTTCCATTTTCACAGGCTCCTCAATATTTTTAATCATATCTTTATTATCCATAAGCATAAATATTCTTTCTGATGAAGCCATAGACGACTGAAGAATATCATATTTTTCAGTCAAATCAAATATAGGCTGGAAGAATTGCATTAAATAACTTACAAAAGCAAAGAGTACCCCTATTTGAATATCCTGATTAAGTACAGCCCTACCTCCGAACCACAAAAGTCCCGCCAACGTTATTGTAGATAGGAGATCTATTGCAGGTCTAAATAGTGCAAAAATAGTAAGCTGTTTCATGGATGCCTCAAAATAAGACTTATTTACACTATCAAACTTATTAAACATTTTACGTTCTTTATTATAAATTTGCACCGTTTTTACACCTGAAATATTTTCCGAAAGCGAGGAATTAATTTTAGCAAGCTTTGTTCTAACATCTCTATAGGCATCTCTGTCGTATTTCTTAAAAATTATAGCTCCTACTAAAATAAAGGGCACCGAAGCGAGAATAACTAACGCTAATTTTACGTTTATGGAAAACATAGCAATAAGTATTCCGGCTATAATAAATATATCCTTGAATATGTACACTAAAACTCCAGTATACATCTCATTTAAAGCTTCCACATCGTTAGTAACTCTTGTTACAAGCCTTCCCACTGGGTTTTTATCAAAGAAAGAAAGGGATAAGCCTTCTACATGCTTAAACAAATCCGTTCTTATATTATATATAATTTTTTGCCCAGCAGCTTGAAGAAGATATATCCATAAATAGCCAAGGCCAAAAACTGATATGCATATCAGAAGAGTGTACACTACAGTTTTAATAACGCCCTGAATGTCATCCTTTCTAAGTATTTTTAATTCGTCTGAATTCAAAGGATATACTGTATAGGTAACACCATTTTGCGTAAGCTTATCTACCTTCAAGCTATATGAGTTTTTATCATTAATTTTCCCATCTACTATGTAATATTTCTTTTCATTATACAGCATGGAAACAACTTTTCCGTTTTGATGCTCTCCTTGAATCACATAGTTGTCTCCCAGCTTAATACTTCCTTCAACTGGCTCCTTAAGTATAGTATAAGGCTTTTTATAGCCATTTATATTGTTATCTATAGCATTTTTTATAAGAATTGGTCTTAAAAGATCTAATCCTGTTCCTATGAACATCAGTAGTATAACAGTTATTAAATATGATTTATAAGGCATAGCATACTTTAACAGTCTTCTCATGAGTTTAGAATCGTAGGATTTTACTAGGCTTTCTTCTTCATTATACTTTTCCATGCTTATACCTCTCCTTGCTCATGAATTTTTTGTTCAAGCTGCTGCTTCTCGTAAATGTCATAATATAACCCTTTGTTTGCTATAAGCTCACTATGAGTTCCAAGTTCAATTATCTTTCCCTCATCAAACACTGCAATCATATTGGAATCCTTAACTGCTGAAATTCTATGTGAAATTATTATTGAGGTTCTATCCCTCATTATTCTCTTTAAATTTTCAAGTATTTTAGTTTCTGTTTTAGCATCCACTGCAGACAAACAATCATCAAGTATTAGTATCTCTGGGTTTTTAATAAGTGCCCTTGCTAAAGATAATCTCTTTTGTTCTTCTTTTGTTAATGCATAGGCAAAATCGCTTTTTTTCCATTTTAGGTTTAACTTGTCCAATGTATCTTCGATAGATTTTTTCTTTTCATCATAACCGGGCTACTGGCTTTTTCCGTCTTGACAGGCAAT
>CAZMQY010000002.1:0-8577 GCA_964568335.1 uncultured Clostridium sp. | reverse complement strand
TATCTCTGGGTTTTTAATAAGTGCCCTTGCTATAGAAATTCTCTGCTTTTGTCCTCCTGATAAAGTTACACCTCTCTCTCCCACCACAGTGTTAAAGCCTTCAGAGAAATTAATTATGTTTTCATATACGTCCGAATCTCTAGCAGCCTGAATCACATTTTCCATATCTAGTTCTTCAAAGGGAAGATTTATATTCTCACCTACCGTAGACGAAAATAAAAAGGAATCCTGCGGAACAAAACCAATATTTTCTCTTAATACTTTCAGAGAAATTTTATTAATATCTCTGTTTCCAATGCTAATCATTCCCTCCTCAACATTATAAAGTCTTACAAGAAGATTTACAAAAGTACTTTTACTGCTTCCTGTTCTCCCTATTATCCCCAAGGTGTCTCCACTTTTTATGCGAAGACTCACCTTTTCCAAGGCTGGAAAGCTTGAGCCAGGATAGACAAAGGTTAAATCATTAATAATTATATCTCCCTTAAGAGATTGAACTTCTTCAACATGTTTATCAACGATTTCAGGCTTTTCCTGCAGTACTTTTTCTATTCTTTCTATAGAAGCAAAACCTCTTTGAATATTGTTTATAACCCATCCTACAGCCATCATTGGCCAAACCAAGTTTCCTAAATACATATTAAAGGCAACAAAGTCCCCCAGTGAAATATAGCCATAAATAACAAATATTCCCCCAACACCTAAAAAAATTACGAAGCTTAAGGAAGCTATAAATTCTATAAGAGGATGAAATATTCCTGTAACTCTTACTAGGGACATGTTTGTCTCCAAATAGTTTTGGTTTTCCTCTAAAAATTTCTCATACTCCTTCTGCTCCTGTGCAAAGGATTTAATAATTCTAATGCCAGAAAAATTTTCTTGAACCATATCCGTAAGCTTTGAAAAGGCTTTTTGAACCTTTAGAAATCTTTTATGTATGCTTTTGCCAAACTTTAGCGCAACAAATGTTATAAATGGAAGCGGAATAAGCGATATTAGCGTTAATCTTGCATTTATAGTTAGCATGATTATTATAGTTGTTATAGTCAAGGTTATGGAGTCAGTCAACATCATAACGCCTTGTCCCAAAGCCATTCTAACTGCATTTAAATCATTTGTGGCAAGCGCCATTAAGTCTCCAGTTTTATTCTTATTATAAAAATTTGTGGAAAGAGTTTGAAGATGTTTAAAATAATTGTTTCTAATATCATATTCAACTTTTCTTGAGGTGCCTATTATATACATTCTCCATACATATCTTCCTGCTGCCATAAAAACAGCAATAAGAATTATAAATCCTATGTATCTTAATAACATAGCTTTTGTGGCATTTCCCTTAGATATGCTGTCAGTTATATATCCTATCAGCTTTGGCGGAATAAGCTGAAGCATATCTACAAGGATTAAAAAGACTATGCCTACTAAATATTTAAAGCGGTATTTATAGGCATATTTAAAAAGTGTTTTTATTTTTTTCATAAATAACCCCCCGTATTTAAAAAAGTCCGCATTAGGCGGACTTTGTTATATAGCTTGCTCTGATAGTTTAAATACTTTTTCAAATGCCCCCAAAGCAAATTCTAGTTGTTCTTTTGTATGCGTAGGAGTATAGCTGGTTCTTAGGAGTGCACAGCCTGGCTCAACTGCTGGTGCTACAGCTGGGTTAACATATACTCCCTCTTCTAATAGCTTCATAGTTAGCGCAAATGCCTTAAAGTCCTCCCCAACAACTAAAGGAACTATAGGAGTCCTAGTTTCACCAACAGGAAGCCCCATAGCCTGAAGGCTATCCTTCATAAACTTTGCATTATCCCAAAGTCTTATTATTCTTTCTGGTTCCTGCTCTAAAATATTTAAAGCTTCCATAGCTGCTGCTGCATTTGCTGGAGGAATTGAAGCACTAAAAATAAATGGTCTTGAATGATGTTTTATGTAATCTATAACATCTTCCTTTGAAGCAACATATCCGCCAAGACTTGCTAATGACTTGCTGAAGGTACCCATTATAATGTCAACCTCATCTTCAAGTCCAAAATATTCTGCTGTTCCTCTTCCATGCTCACCCATCACCCCAAGCCCGTGAGCGTCATCAACCATTACTCTTGCACCATATTTCTTAGCTAGTCTCACAATCTCTGGAAGGTTTGCAATGTCGCCTTCCATACTAAAAACGCCATCAACTACTATAAGCTTTCCTTTATCATCAGGTATAGTCTTTAGAACTCTCTCTAAATCTTCCATATCATTGTGCTTAAATTTCAAAAACTTAGCAAAGCTTAATCTGCAGGCATCAACAAGGCTGGCATGATTTTGCCTGTCTCCAATAATATAGTCATTTCTGCCTGCAACTGCTGATATTATTCCTAAATTTGTTTGGAAACCTGTACTAAAAACCAAGGCGGCTTCCTTTTTAACAAAAGCTGCAAGTCTTCTTTCAAGTTCTATATGCAAATCTAAAGTACCATTAAGAAATCTAGAACCTGAACAACCTGAACCGTATTTTTCTACTGCTTTAATTGCAGCCTCCTTTAGTCTCGGATCTGAAGTAAGTCCCAAGTAATTATTTGAACCAAGCATTATTACCCTCTTGCCACCTATAACAACTTCAGTATCCTGTCCGGAAGTTAATGCATGAAAATAAGGATATATGCCTGCCTTTATCGCTTCCTTTGCATCATTAAAGTTAAAACATTTTTCAAAAATATCAATCATTAGTTTATTTCTCTCCCTTCAGAACAATAAAAAAAGAAATATAAGTCCATTAAAAATAATTATAAGACTATATTACCATAGAAAATAAATAATACCTATAATTTTTTATCAAGTTTTATATTTTTTACAATTTATTGCATTTAACTGTAATAAACTTACATGTTACTTCACATACTAATTATTTTATAACACAATTATTAAAATAAACAATATATAATACTTAAATATTTCTTAATAATGCAAATAGGTATTTGTCAAATATTAAGAAACAAATACCTATTTACATAATTCATTTTGAAACAACTTCCATTAAATGCTGTTAATACTCTATCTCTGCTCCTTAATTAATCCCTTTCTATAAGCCTCAAGCAGCATCTCCAAATCCTTAATTTGCAGCTTCAGTTCAACTCCAATATCAGTATCTCCTACTCTTTTTCTTTCCACTTCCTGCTCTAATACAACAGTGGTAGAGAGTATATCCCTTTCCTCTTCTATTGCCTTTTGTGTGGATTCAAAGGGTTCGTGTGATACAAGAACAAGGCCATAGGAATTATATATCAGTGTATACCCAGCTATCCCAGTTTGACCCTGATAGGCTCTTGAAAAACCACCATCAATAACAAGCAGCTTACCGTTTGCCTTAATTGGACTTTCACCTTTCTTGCTTTTTACAGGTATATGCCCATTTATTATGTGAGCATTATTAGACTCCAGCCCAAATTCTTCAAAAATTAAATTACATACTCTTTCATCATCTCTATATTTAAAGTATGGGTTTTTCTTTTCAATATGTGTTTCTTCATCAGCGATAAAATATCTCTCAAAGGTGGTCATTTTATTTTTGCCAAACAGTGGAGAATCCGTTCCAGTCCATAGATACCATATGATATCCATACCATATAGCTTAGCCTCTGGGTTATTTTTATAAAAATAACCCTCTCTTGCTAAAATCTCAAATCTATCTAATAAGGCTTTCCCGCTGTGTTCTCTTCCTGTAGCTCCAATTTTAACTTTTTTAAAGCTGCCGTCTTCATTTAAAGGTATGCATCCATGATACAATAAATTTGAATTATATTTTAGATACATACTGCCCTTTGCAAATAAAAAGCTAATATGCTTTTGAAGCTTCTCACTATTTAAGAAGGAGGATTTTAGCTTATCTATCAATTCTTTTTCTTCTTGGGTGAGTTCATATGGATTTTTAGGATCTATAGTTGGAAAGCTGTTGTCCTTAAGCTTATAAACTTTACCTTCCAGTTCTATAGTTCCTGTTTCGTAATCAATCTTTTCCAAAAGAAGTCTGTCTTCCATATTAAAATGCGGGCGTCTCCTAATAACTTCACCTTCCAGCTTAAACTGAATTATAGCTATTGCCTTGTGCATTTGAGCAATAAGCTTAATATCTTTTTCACTGTAATTTTTATCACTTTCAATTTTGGGCTTGAAATTAAGACATTCATCATTTTTATAAAAATCTATAGCAAAAGTGGCAAGGGGAAGAAGGTTAATTCCATATCCATCTTCAATTGTATCTAAATTTGCATACCTAGCACATATTCTTAACACTGTTGCTATACAAGCCTCACTGCCAGACGCAGCTCCCATCCAAAGAATGTCGTGATTTCCCCATTGAATATCAACAGAATGATATTCATGAAGTGTATCCATGACAATATCTGCTCCCGGCCCCCTATCAAATATATCCCCTACAATATGAAGTCTATCCACAACAAGTCTCTGAATAAGCTTTGAAATAGCAACTATAAACTCGTTAGCTCTGCCTATCCTTATAATAGTTTTGATTATTTCACTATAGTACTCCTCTTTATCAAGTCTATCTGGCTGCTCATGAAGAAGCTCTTCTATAATGTAAGCAAAGTCTTTTGGGAGAGCTTTTCTAACCTTAGAACGAGTATATTTAGATGAAACATATCTGCATATTTCAATTAACCTGTAGAGGGTTATCTTATACCAATCATCAATGTTTTTTTCATCCTTAAGCATTAGCTCAAGCTTTTGCTCTGGATAGTATATTAATGTTGCCAAGCTTTTGATATCCTTCTGTCTTAGAGAGTTTCCAAATATATCGCTTATTTTACGTTTTATAACACCAGAAGCATTTTTAAGCACATGAATGAAAGGTTCATACTCACCATGTATATCTGTTAAAAAATGCTCGGTACCCTTTGGCAGGTTAAGTATTGCCTGTAAGTTGATAATTTCTGTGCAAGCTGACGCAATTGTTGGGTACTGATTTGACAACAGCTTTAAATACTTTAAATCGTACTCCAAATCTCCTATTAAATTCTCATCTATTATAGCCATCTTTCTCCCCCTAATCCCATATAAATATGACATATTATACAATATTATATGTATAATATCACAATTACAACACTATTTTATTTAATAATATAACACATTCACTACTTACACAATATATATTTCTACTATATATTAAAAGGCGTTATTATGATGCAAATCATAATAACGCCTTTTAATCTTCAGCCATATCCACAGCAGCCTTTGCATCGACTATTCCATAGCCGGTATTGTCATCCTTACCTTTTTCCAATATATCTACTGCGGTTTTATTTAAAATATATTCCATTTGCGGAGCTGTTAAATTTGGATTTACTGCTTTCATCATAGCAGCCACTCCTGCTACGACTGGAGCGGACATGCTTGTACCACTTCTATAGTCATAACCTCCACCAGGAATGGTACTTAATATATTCTCCCCTGGTGCAGCAATTTTTACTGAATATCCAAAATTAGAAAAGGTGCTTTTTTCGTCGGCCGAATTAACTGATGCTACAGTATAAGCGCCTTCATCTCCTGCTGGACTGCTTACATCACAGTTTACTCCGTTATTACCAGCTGATACTACTACGAAAACACCTTTGTTTCTAGCATATCTTATTGCATCTGCTATATAAGAATCCTTTACATCAAAACCTACACTAAAGTTAATAATGTCTGCTCCAGCATCAGCTGAATATTTTATTCCCTTAGCCATTATATCTGAAGAGCCTTCTCCTTTGTCATCAAGCACCTTAACAGGTATTATCTTAACATCAAAGTCGCCAACTATGCCAGAAATCCCTATATTGTTCGTCGCGTCAGCAGCTATGATTCCTGCCACATGAGTGCCGTGCCAGTTATCATCCATTATATCCTTACTATTATTTATAAAATTGTATCCTAAATCTTTTAATACTCTATTCTTTAGGTCTGGATGATTATAATCTACTCCAGTATCTACCACAGCAACTTTAATCTGCTTTTTCTGCTTTCCTGCACTCCAAGCTAAATTGCTTTTGGTATATGCAATGGCCCACTGCTCCTTTAAATCTATATTATATCTACTGCTATTATTAGATGCTTGTACACTGTTAGTGATTGTTTGTAGCTTTTGAGAGTTAATAATGGGCGAGCAACCGCTTAAAAATATACAAAAAGATGCTGTAGTTAATAGTATGCCTTTCATAAATCTACTCACAACCCCTACCCCCTCGCATTTTTTCTGCTTGTTGTACTATGATTTATATTATACAAGGTGAAGAGGTAAGTTTATATGATGAGTTTATGGAAAAAAGAAAGGTAAATTCCTTGTAAGAGTATTACATATAGCAGCTTGTTCTTTTCCCATTGCAAAATATTTAAGACAATCTTTAAATATTTTGCTTGTAATCTATTTGCTAATCATAATAATATATTATTTATGCACAATATATGTATAAACTTTAAGAAATGATAAGGCTTGAAATTAAGGTTCACAATTAATCTTATAGGATAGCTTTTCAGCGAGAACAATTGAGTTTAGAGCACTCAGTGTTTTCATAGAAAGGAGAAAAAATGAAAAAATCATCTAGAGATATAATAGTAATTGGTTTTGCATTATTTGCAATGTTTTTTGGAGCAGGAAATTTAATATTTCCACCTACCTTGGGAAAAATGGTTGGAGCAAAATTTTTACCTGCTATAATTGGCTTTCTTTTGACGGGAGTAGGACTTCCCCTTCTTGGAATAATTGCTTCAGCTAAAATTGGAGGAAGCTTTGATCACATGGCAAGTAGAGTTTCCAAGCGGTTTTCATTAATATCAGGAACTGCCTTAGTGATGGCTATTGGTCCTCTGCTTGCCATACCAAGAACAGCTGCTACCACCTACGAATTAGGAATAAAGCCTTTTTTCCCTTTTATTAACTCAACAGTTGCTATTATTATTTATTTTTTAATTAATCTGGCATTTGTTATTAAACCTTCTTCAATAATAGATACTATAGGAAAAGTATTGACCCCAGTACTACTTGTAATGCTAGCCTCTATAATTATTAAAGGCTTGATTACGCCAATAGGAAATATTGTAGAAACTCCAATAACAAACATTATGCCTACGGCACTGCTTGAAGGCTATCAAACAATGGATGCCATGGCGTCAGTTATATTTTCTTCCATAATACTTGCTTCTGTAACATCAAAAGGCTACAAGGAAAGCTCAGAAATAATTTCAACTACAATAAAAGCAGGTTTCGTTGCAGTGCTTGGTTTAGGCTTTGTTTATGGAGGACTATTGTATCTAGGGGCTCAAACAACAAATATATTGCCAATAGACATAAGTAAAACAGAATTAGTTATTGAAATTTCTAAAAGAACTTTAGGTCCCTTTGGAAGCGTTGCATTAGGTATTTCAGTTGCACTAGCCTGTTTGACTACCTCTATAGGATTAACAGCAACCGCTGCAGAATTTTTGACTAAAACTTTAACAAAGGGCAAGCTTTCCTATACTGTTAATGTGCTGCTCATTACAATCTTAAGCATTATTATAGCTACCATGGGTGTGGATAACATAGTAAAATTTGCTTCACCAATTTTGAGTGTACTTTATCCCGTAGTTATTGTACTGATACTAACCACTTTAATGGGAAAGCTTATTAAGCATAATAAAGTAGTAGCTGCTGCAGTTTATACAACATTAATAATGAGCATAATAGATACCTTAAATAACCTTAGCTATCTACCTCAATCACTTGAAAGCATTGTTTATATAATCCCATTAGCAAGTAAGGGGTTTGCTTGGGTTATACCTGCATTATTAGCTATGTTTATCAGTTCTTGGCTTATAAATGATAAAGATTTAGATAAGCAGCCACTAAGAAAGATTGCATAACTGAAAGTCTAAGTAACTTTGAGGTCAGCTTATTTTGCATAATCAGTTCTTATTTTTAGTAACATTCCTATTTTTGCTGAATATAATGTTAAGGGACTAATCTACCTTAAAAAATAAGCATGAGGTATATGTACTATGAATAAGAAAAGTTTGCTGATAGCCTTAAGTATTTTACTATCATTTTCTTTTACTAGTTGTACAAAGGAAAATACCCAACCTACTGCTTCTAAAAATGTGCCCATATTAGAAACAAATGACCCTATAAAAGACAAGCAAACTGCACAAGTCCCTGAATCTTCTAAGGAGGATCCAAAAACACAGCCTTCTTCAGAGTTGCCAGTGGAACAATCCAAAGAAGCTATTGTTTTTAAACAAGGCGACAAAGGTGATAAGATTAAAGAAATTCAGCAAAAGCTTAATAAATTTGGCTATAAACTAGTAGTTGATGGCAGCTTTGGCAGCTCAACCTATGCTGCTGTGGTAGATTTTCAAAAAAGAAATAAGATTTCCTCTGACGGAGTAGTTGGTGTCGAAACCTTGGAAAAGCTTGATAAAAAGCCTACAGCTGAGACCATGTATAAGCCGCCTGCACAAATACCTGAAGCAGATGATATTTCAGCCATTGAACAGTATGTTAATAGTAGAAGCTTTCCAAGTAAAAAAATCAACTCACCGAATTTCAGGAAAGAAAAA
>CAZMQY010000001.1:38521-41160 GCA_964568335.1 uncultured Clostridium sp. | reverse complement strand
TCCAGACACATAGGAGTGAAAATTTATTTCCCTACCAACTTCCTCTTCTATTAGGTCTAATGCCTTTCTAGTAGCTCTTACTTGTTTCCTTGTTACAGCAATTCCACCTACCCCTTCTGGGGTGCCCTCTATTAGTCCATCAAAATGGCTTTGACCTGCAGTTCTTATTACCATAATATGATCCGCACCATGCCATGCTGCCATTCGCATCCTTCTTATATCATCCTCGAATCTTCCTGAGGCTATTTCTGTGGTTATAACTTGCAAAGGCTGAGGATCTATTTTATTAAAGCTTCTTGCTGCTGGTAAAGGCTGACTGTTATTTAGCGGTCTTGATATTTCTTTATAGTTGAATTCTCCAACCTGTTCATTATAAACTTCTCTCCAGTGCCAGCCTCTGCGCTTTGGAACATAATCTTCCAAGTCTTTCATTATATCGTTAATATTGAGTTTTTCATTCTTATCAAGCATTTTATTTCCCCCTGATCGATTTGCTTACTTCTTTCCACCCAATTCCTTCGCTTAATTCTTCTCCAGCCTTTATATATGGAATGTTTTTAAGCTTCGAATAAATTAATACAACATTTCCCATGCCTTTACCCAGTAGCTTCCACTTCATTCCTTCCAAAACAATATTTCCTGCTTCTAAACTTGAAAAGCCCATTCTAAGCAGAACTGACCTTTCAACAGCAGGGCTTGTATGAGCATATGCCAGCTCTACCATAGGCTGTACTATTTCCTCAGTTAAACTCCAAAATCGA
This sequence comes from uncultured Clostridium sp., assembly GCA_964568335.1. Taxonomy (GTDB): domain Bacteria; phylum Bacillota; class Clostridia; order Clostridiales; family Clostridiaceae; genus Clostridium_AT. Next base: position 40,399 of record CAZMQY010000001.1, on the reverse strand, counting down.
TTGTATAACTCCTCGTCACTCAAATTTTTTAAATGCTCTCTTCTCAGATCAAAATCATCTTCTCTTTTCATTTTAACCTCCAACGTAAACCTTCATATTTGATAACAGTTCTAATACATCCAGCCTATTTAATTTTGTTTCATCACAAAGAAAATTTAAATCTACTAGCTCTAAGTCATTTATACTCCTATTTTTTATGGCATTAATAATATAAGATTTTCTATAGGCATTAAGGTTCATCTCTTTATAGAAAAGCTTGGAAGGATGCTCCGGTAGTATAATATTTATTCCAGGTATTTCTGCTTGTGGATTACCAATTTTTATTTCGATTCCAATTTGTCTTGCAAAGCTTAACTGAGAAAGTACATGTTTTCCCGCACCAGTATACTCAGTTTCTTGAACAACAATAATTTGTTTATTTTCCATTTCCTGGGCAATAATGAAAGCTGCAGCTAAAGAAATATTTCCTGCTGGACCTCTTTCCAAACCCTCAAGCTGAGCTAAAAGCTCAGTCATATAAAAAACCTGACCTTGAGATATGGTTACATATCTATCTAAGTATCTCAATGGCCTTGCAGCGCTTCTTGGTACGTCTGATCTATCTGGCCATGTCATAAACGGTATGCCAAAACCAGTATGGCCTGTAGTAAATGATTTTCTATTAAAATCAATATCTGATGCCATATGAAGACCGGATAAATCTACTGATGCTCCAATAATCTTTGTGCCAAGAGCACCAGCCTTTATAAGTCCCCTTGCTGTTCCTGTTACATTGCCTCCACCAGCATGTGTAACTACAACTGCATCCGCGTCCATGCCAACTTTTTCTCTACAATTTATAGCAATTTCATAGCCTAGGCTTTCAACTCCTGCTATACCACATACAGAATATAGTGAAGCATTATAATAGCCTGTTTCATCTAAAACTTTTAAAAAAGTATAGAAAAGCTCTGGACCTACGGAAAGTCGTAGGACCTCTGCACCTAAACACTCACACTTCCTTGTTTTCTCCAGTATTTCAGGTTGACCATTTTTTTTAGAATCATAGCATTCCTGAACTATTATGCTTCTAAGCCCTCTCATGGCGGCTTGAGAAGCAACTGCTGCTCCATAATTTCCTGAGGTAGCGGCAGCTACCCCCTTATATCTCCTAGCAGAAGCGTCGTAAATAGAAAGAGCAGCCCTTCTATCCTTAAAACTTCCCGAGGGATTACAACTTTCATCTTTAATAAATATCCTTGCAGCCTTGCCTGTCTTTGAGATCTTTCTTGCTAAAGCTGTAATATTCTTAAGCTCAAGCAGCGGTGTGTTTCCAACCCCTACCTCTTCTTGTATTTTCATAACATCTGATAAGGTGTAACCTGAGCTTCTCATCAGTTTTTCATAATCGAAAGAAAGTCTCCCTGTTTCATATCTGGAATAGTCTATACCCACAGATTTAAGAATTATTTCGCTTTTGCGCTTCATAAGTAAATCATATTTACTCAACTTCATCACCCCACAGAATTTTCTTAACCTGAATGCCAATAAACATAATCTCAGGCATAAAATCTCCAAAGTCATGACTGTAGCCAGGATTAACTTCTGTTATAATCCCTTCTAGTATCCTGCCATTCACCGTCCTTATAGATGCTAAAGCTCCAATTTCACTGCCATCTAAAAGACAGCCCTTTGCCCAAAGACCAATAGAAGTTGCTTTTGTATCTTCTGGTATATTAGAAGCTCTTTCTTCTTTACTTAAAACCTCTTGAAAAATTTCTACCCAGCTTCCTTTTGGAATCATTATTTTTCCACTTCCTTATAATACTTTACTGCATTGCTAAAGCTATTTCCTACAGCATGAGGCAGAGGTAAATCTATCATAGTTTTAAGACCTGG
>CAZMQY010000001.1:9192-38511 GCA_964568335.1 uncultured Clostridium sp. | reverse complement strand
TAGCTATAGTACCTATTCCTCCTGGAGTTTCAGGCTTAATTGACAAGTTCAGGTCTGGATCTCCTTTAATATAAATATAGTCGCCTGTCTCAACTCCTTCGCTTTGAGGGTGTATCTGTTGAGGATGCTCTAGTGTTATTACTGCCTTGCAATTTTTCATACCATAACCTATATGAGCACAGCCAGCTACCATACCAGGTTCTACTTTTACATATGGTGTTTCTCTATAGGTATTTGATATTATTGGTTCTCGTGTTTCAATTATTTCATCAATTTCAATACCTAGCGTCTTAGCTATCATAGGGATGGATTGCCGGAAACCTATATGTCCCACAATTGATCCTTCTGCAAGCCCTCTTTCAAATTCCTCTACTGTAGTTCCTACACCTTGAGTTTTCATAACAGTGCTTCCAAAGGGTGAAAGATCATTAACCCTTGATGCTGTAATAGTATGAACTTTTCTGCATGCAGCTGATAATGTTATTATGAGAGTATCCAGAACAAAGCCCGGATTTACACCAGTTCCTAAGATAGCAATTCCATTTTCTTTTGCAATTCTGTCCATATCTTCAGCTAATTCACTGTCCGCTGTGTACGGATATGCCATTTCTTCTGCTATTGTAATGCAGTTCATTTTCCTCTCTGCAATACATTTTATATAGGGATAAACATTTTTTACATATGAATCAATAGCGAGAATAACGATATCTGCCTTTGTCTCAGCAATGGTTTTGCTAAAATCTCCGTTAACTAGGATACTAGATTTTTCTTCAATGCCTAAAACTTCATTTAAGTATTTTCCTATTTTTCCCTCACAGCTATCCACTGCCGCTAAAATTTCTATATCTTCTTTTTGCAACAGCATTCTTGCTACTCCACTTCCCATAGCACCTAAGCCGATTATGATAACCTTTACACATCCCATGATAAAATCCCCCTTTATAAAATTAAACATTACATTTACATCACTTATACTACACAGCAAATACTATGCCATTAAATGGCACAATTATATTCCCTAAGTATTTGTTTTCTTAATTTTTTCTATAAAAAAACAATAACCTTTAAACAAAAGTGAATACTTTTAGCTTAAAGGTTATAATTATGCACTATTATATCCAGTAAAATCTATACAAATATTTTTGTATAGATTTTTTTAAAACTGCAATTTTTTTTGCACTTAAATAATAAAGAACGCGTAATACATTTACTTATATTCCAATATTATACATCATCGCAATATTTTTTGCACCTAACTGCCGATTTTAAAGCAGTTTATGCTTCTTTATTTTATACTGTAGGTTCTGTCTTGAAATTTTTAAATATGCAGCGGTTTTAGATATATTGTAATTAAATCTGCTTAAAGTATCTTGAATTATTTGCTTCTCAATATTATCTAACTGCTTATCCAAAGAAAGCTCATCATTGGAACTTGTTTTTTCTTTAAAATTGTTTAAGTTTAACTTCATCAATCTGTTTTCTATATATTCTTTAGTAATGTATAGATTATTATCTATCATGTTCATTGATGCTTCGATTATGTTTTTTAATTCACGTACATTTCCCGGCCACTGATATTTAAGAAACATATTCATAACTCCTTCATCCACATCTAAAACATTTTTTCCAAGCAGTTTGTTATAGTTGCTAATAAATTGTTTAACTAATAATCCAATATCTTCAGTTCTTTCCCTTAAAGGAGGTACATCAATTCTTATTACACTTAGTCTATAATAAAAATCCTTTCTCAGTCTGCCTTCATTTATAAGCTTTTCAGGGTCTTCGTTTAAGGTTGAAATAATTCTTATATCAACATCTATTGAGATATTGCTGCCCAAAGGTCTTATATACCCTTCTTGAAGCACCCTTAAAAGCTTTGATTGCAAGGTAGGTTCCATGGAATTTACCTCATCTAGTAAGATAGTGCCTCCATTTGCTTCTTCAAAAAGACCTTTTTTATCTTCTGCGCCTGTAAAGCCTCCTTTAGCTGTGCCAAAAAGCATGCTTTCAAGTAAGCTGCTTGGTATAGCAGCACAATTGATAGGTATAAAAGGTTTATTTTTTCTTAATCCATTAAAATGAATGCTTTGTGAAAAAAGTTCTTTTCCACTGCCAGTTTCACCAAATATAAGCACTGATGAATTAGACAGGCTAGCTCTCATAGCCTTGCTTACAGAATCCTTTAATTTTGCGCTGCTGCCAATTATATCCTTAAAGGTAAAGAATTTATTATTACAGCTGCTCAAAGCCTGCAGCCTGTATATTTTTTCGTTTAACTCCTTTAGATAAGTCATATCCTTTGAAATTTCAATAGCAGCTATAACCTCATCATCCTCAATAACAGGAATTGTTGTGTTGATGGAGGTTATCTCTTTGCCAAGGTGGCTGCTGTATTGTTGAATTATATCTATATATTTTTCTCTTTTTTTAAGAGCATTTAGAAGCGTAGAAGAATCCTCTTCTACGCCTCTTAAAAATTCAATAGCCTTTTTGCCTATAACTTTCTTTGGATTTAAACCCTCCACTTTTCCCATAGCCTCGTTGTAATAAATAGTCTTACCTCTACTGTCAACTATATGAATACCTTCATCTAAATTTTGAAGCAAATGTTTTAATATAGCTTCTATCCTATTCATATAATCACCATGCAAAAGCTTAATATATAGGGTATTTACTGCATATTTCGCTTACCCTTGCTCTTATCTCTTCTACATTATTACCCCTATTTTCAATTACTTGATTAATAAGATAAGCTATATCCTTCATCTCTTCCTCTCTAAAGCCTCTAGTTGTAACAGCTGCTGTTCCAATTCTGATTCCACTTGTTACAAAAGGACTTTGTGTTTCAAAGGGGATTGTATTTTTGTTAACTGTGATTTTAGCATCATCAAGTAGTTTCTCTGCTTCCTTACCAGTAATATTCTTGTTTGTTAAATCAACTAACAGTAGATGATTATCTGTTCCGTTTGAAACTAATCTGAAACCATACTTTGTAAGTTCTTCACCTAAAACCTTAGCATTTATTAGCACCTGGTTTATGTAGGTTTTAAATTCATCAGCTAAAGCCTCCTCAAAACATATTGCTTTTGCTGCAATAATATGCATAAGAGGTCCGCCTTGTATTCCTGGGAAAATAGATTTATCGATGTCCTTTGCGTATTTTTCCTTGCAAAGAATAGCCCCTCCTCTTGGTCCTCTTAGCGTCTTGTGTGTTGTGGTAGTTACAAAATCAGCATAAGGTACTGGGGATGGGTGAGCTCCTGCTGCAACTAATCCAGCTATATGAGCCATATCAACCATTAATAGCGCATTTACCTCATCACATATTTCTCTAAGCTTAGCAAAGTCAATTATTCTTGGATATGCACTGGCTCCTGCCACCAACATCTTGGGCTTAGTTTCTAATGCCATTCTTCTAACTTCTTCATAATCTATTTGTTCAGTATCTTTATTAACCCCGTAAGATATAAAGTTAAATAGCTTTCCAGAAAAATTAACAGGACTTCCATGAGTCAAGTGTCCACCATGACTTAAATTCATCCCTAAAACTGTATCCCCTGGCTTCAAAAAGGCTAAGTAAACAGCCATATTTGCTTGGGAACCTGAGTGAGGTTGTACATTAGCATGCTCAGCATTAAAAAGCTTTTTCATTCTTTCCCTAGCCAAGTTCTCTATTTCGTCAACAATCTCACAACCGCCATAATATCTTCTTCCTGGATAACCTTCAGCGTATTTATTTGTAAGTTGTGAACCCATGGCCTCCATGACAGCCATGCTTGTAAAGTTTTCAGATGCTATAAGCTCTATATTACCCTCTTGCCTTTTTATTTCTCTGTCCAAAATACTGAATACTTCAGAATCATACTTTTTCATGTTGTCAAAATTCATTTTAACACTCCTTAATATAAAGTTTCCTCATATATGATTATAAGACTGATATCAATAATTTTCAATAAACAAAGTTATAAAATTCAATATTTGTGAAATATTCAAATATATATTAACTTCTAAATTTTATGATATAATATCTAAATATTGATGTAAATATTTATATTTTTTATTTTATTTTTGAAGGTGATAACTTGAATATTAATAGAATAATTAATCTTGCAGCGGATGCTGGTAAAATAATTTTAGAATGTGGAGGAGAAACCTATAGAGTTGAGGAAACCATAATTCGTATATGCAACGCATACGGTCTAAACAAAGCAGACAGCTTTGTAACACCAACTGGTATAATGATATCTGCATCTGATTCAAAAGGTCAAATAATATCTCTTGTTAAGAGGATTAAAGTAAGAACAGTAGATTTAGAAAAAATATCTAAAGTAAATGATTTGTCTAGAAATATTAAGACTAATAATCTCTCTGTAGATTTTGTTCAAAGCCAGCTAGAAAAGATTTCATCAGAGTCTAGGTACAGCCTAAACGCTACCTTGTTTTTTTCTGGTGTGGCAGCCTCCTCTTTTACCTTACTCTTTGGAGGCAATATATATGATTTTTTAGTATCCTTTTTTATTGGAATTATTATAAAATCAATTTCAATATTTCTAAGCGATATTGAAATTAATGAATTTTTTATCAACGCTTTAGGAGGAGCAATCGCAGCTGTTTTAGCACTACTGGCGGTATATATTCACATAGCCTTTAACGTAGATAAAATTATTATCGGATCAATAATGCTGCTAGTTCCAGGGCTTGCAATTACAAATGCTATTAGAGATACTATAGCTGGTGATTTAGTTTCTGGAATTTCAAGAGCACTTGAAGCTTTCTTAGTGGCTGTAGCTATAGCTGTAGGCTCTGGTGTTATGCTAAAGTTTTGGTTTAGTTTTTGGGGAGGTATGTAATAATGATTTTAAAGTCAATATATGCACTAGTTGCCTCTTTAGGGTTTGGAGTACTTTTTAATATAAAGGGTAAAAATTTAATATTTGCTTCCATAGGCGGTTTTTTTACATGGTACGTATACCTTGTTTCGCTTAGTTTTAATAGTTCTAATCTTTTAGCGTTATTTATTGCCTCATTTTCAGCAGGTTTATATTCAGAGGCTTTAGCGAGAATTTTAAGAAGTCCTGTAACTACCTTTTCTATTTGTTCAATAATTACCCTAGTACCTGGGGGTGGAATGTATTATACAATGCTTGAATCTATACAAGGAAGCATAAATACCTCGCTAAGCACAGGTTTAGAAACTCTTTCAAGTGCTGGAGCTATTGCAGTAGGCATACTTCTAGCTTCCACAATTACAAAAGTAATTTTAATTGCAAAAAGAGAAAAAACTTCTAGAACTAACTAGAAGTTTTTATTTTATAAACATTAATAATGCTTCCATCATATCATCAATCTTATCCTTAGGAAAACAGTTACTGTCATTAGTGTTTATACAATCCTTTGCATAATTTTCAAGGACTATGCCTCCAACTTTATTCAGTGCAGACCTAATTGCAGCTATCTGTATAAGAACATCTTTACAATTAGCTTCAGAATCAATCATTTTCTCAACACCTTTTACCTGTCCTTCTATTCTCCTTAATCTGTTTTGAATATCTTTTCTTACATCCATACAATTCACCCCTAAAGCAATAACCCTAGATTTTATAAATTTATCTGTGCTCCTATAAAGCACAGATAAATTATTTCTATTAATTATTATCAATCACATTTATGGATAAGCCTAGCTCCTTGAGCTGATTTTCATCAGCCACATTCGGTGCTTCTGTCATTGGATCAAAAGCATTTTGATTCTTAGGGAAAGCTATAACATCCTTTATATTATCTGTACCACTTAGGAACATTACAAGTCTATCAAAACCAAAAGCTAATCCTCCATGTGGAGGTGGACCATATTTAAATGCCTCAAGAAGAAATCCAAATCTCTCCCAAGCCTTCTCTTTTGTAAATCCAAGCACATTAAACATCTTTTCCTGAAGCTTGGAATCATGTATTCTTATACTACCTCCACCTAGCTCCTCACCATTTAGCACCATATCATAAGCCTTTGCTCTCACCTTAAGTGGATCTGTATCTAAATATTTTATATCTTCATCCATAGGAGAAGTAAACGGATGGTGCTCCGCTTGATATCTTCCCTCTTCCTCATTGTATGAAACGAGAGGAAATTCAGTTATCCAAACAAAATTAAATTCATGGTTATCCTTTAATAGTTCAAGCTTTTTTGCTAGCTCAAGTCTTAGGGCACCTAAGGCTTGGAGAACAATTTTATCACTATCTGATAAGATTAATATTAAATCTCCAACCTTAGCATTCATTCTAGTTAATATCGCATTCATTTCTTCTTCCTTAAGGAATTTGCTTATTGGTGATTTAATTTCATCCTCTTTGTAGGCTATCCATGCAAGTCCTTTGGCTTTAAAGGTTTTTACAAACTCTCCAAGTCTGTCTAAGTCCTTTCTACCCATGCTTGCGCAATTATCTACTCTAATGGCTCTAACACTTCCACCATTATCAAAAGCATCCTTAAACACCTTAAAGTCGCTATTTTTAACAGCATCACTTATATTTGTTATTTCCATTGTAAATCTTAGATCAGGCTTATCTGAACCATACTTTTCCATAGCCTCTCTATAAGGCATTCTCTTAAATGGTGTTTCTATCTCAACGTCAAGAACATCCTTGAAAACTCTTTTAACAAGTCCTTCGTTTATTGCAATAACATCGTCCTGCTCTACAAAGCTCATTTCAATATCAACTTGAGTAAATTCCGGCTGTCTGTTAGCTCTTAAGTCTTCATCCCTAAAACATTTAACTATTTGGAAATACCTATCAAAGCCAGACACCATTAATAGCTGCTTAAAGAGCTGTGGTGACTGAGGCAGTGCATAGAACATTCCTGGATAGTTTCTGCTTGGAACAAGATAGTCTCTGGCACCTTCAGGAGTACTCTTTGTCAGCATTGGAGTCTCCACTTCTAAAAATCCATTTTCTGAATAATAATCTCTTACAGCTTTTGCTGCCTTATGTCTTATAATAAATGTTTTCTGCATATCACTTCTTCTAAGATCAAGATATCTGTATTTCATTCTAATATGCTCAGAAGCATCCAAGTCATCTTTTATGTATATAGGCGGCGTCTCTGATTCTGAAAGAATCTTGATGCTGATTCCCTTAAGCTCTACCATTCCTGTAGGCATATTTGCATTTGGTGATTCTCTTCTAACCACTTCACCTGTTACAGAAATACAATATTCTGATTTTAAGAGATCTGCTTTTTCAAAGGAGGGCTTATTTATCTCTTCACCAAATACTACTTGAAGTAATCCGCTTCTGTCTCTCAAATCAACGAATATTAATCCGCCAAGATTTCTCTTTCTTTGAACCCATCCCATTACAGTTACATTAGTACCTATATGTGTTTCTCTAGGTTCACCGCACATTATTGATCTTTTTTGTCCTAAAAGTGCTTCTCCCATTTCTCTTCCTCCCAATTCAATTGAAAAACATTGTTATTTCAATATATTTATTTATACAAGCTATTTAATAGCTCAATTTTTTTATTTATCATTTCATCTATCCTGTTTATATATTCTTTTACATCTTTAACATTTGCAAATCTTTCGATTCTATTCTCTTTTAAGAAGACAACTTTAGAAACTGCATCAGCACCTGCTGCAATTATCGTCTGTTTTTCTTCAATCATTTGGATATTATATACCCCTTCTTTTGAAGCTTTTGCATAACCTACATTTTCCATGTTTCCAAACATATTTTTCTGTCTGTACATATAATAAGGTTTCATATTTAAAGCCTCCGAGAGTTCAGCAGTCTTTTCATACATCTTATTTATCTCAGCTTGACTTAATTCTTCCGAAGCCCCATTATTTATTATGTTTTCATGAAGCTTAGAGGCCCTTTTTATTGATAAACCATGAATTGTAATGCTATCAGGATTTAACTTATATATTTCACTGCAAGTTCTTTCTATGTGTTCTAGTTTCTCTCCATTAAGTCCAACTATAATATCCATGTTAATATTATCAAAGCCTGCGCTTCTGGCCATATTATATTTAACTATAACGTCATCAGCGCTATGATGCCTTCCAATTCTCCTTAACGTATCCGCATTCATAGTCTGAGGATTGATGCTTATTCTATGTACCTTGTATTTTTTCATAGTATTAAGCTTGCTTAAAGTTATGCTGTCAGGCCTGCCGCATTCTACCGTGAATTCTTTTATAGCTTTATCTGCAATTAAATGTTCATAAATACACTTCATTATGTATTCAAATTGGATATCATCTACCGAGGTTGGAGTACCACCGCCAAAGTATACGCTTTCTATTTCTAAATTCTTCTCATCAATGAAATTACTTATACTTATTATTTCCTTTTTTAATGCAACTAAATATGGTTCAACAAGAGAACTACATCCAGCAATAGGATTTGATGCAAAGGAACAATAAGAACAGCGTGTTGGGCAAAATGGCATTCCTATGTAAATACTAACAATCTTATTATCTGAATTAATAATTTTATTTTCTATTTTGGCTACTTCAATGCATAATTTAGCCTTATCACTGCTTGCATTAAAATGAGTATTATAATACTCTATTATGTCTGCTTCGCTTTTCCCATTATTTAAAAGAGCTAATGCAATTTTGCTTGGCCTTATACCAACTAAAGTTCCCCAAGGAAAATTCTTGCCTGTTTTATTTTTTAAATATTTAATAACAGCAAGTTTGATTGCTTCCTTTTTATTCAGGTCCTCTGCCATAAGGTAGCTGTACTGCTCATTGTTATCATATATTACTACTTGTTTATCTTCAATTGATATGCCTATATCCTCATTGCTGTCAACAAATTTTATATCCTTCATGGTATAAAATAGATTAATAATTTGATATACGTCATATCTATAGTTTAAATTATTTAACTTAATGCTGATCATATATGCTCCTTTAATTTTAAAGGTAAGGATTATTATCCCTTTCATATTTTATACTGGATTGCGGACCATGTCCAGGATATACTATAATATTATCGTCAAGTATCAGCAATTTATTTTTTATGCTGTTTATTAAGGTTTCAAAATTTCCGCCGCTTAGGTCTGTTCTCCCTATAGATCTCAAAAATAAAGTATCCCCTGTTATCAGTTTATCTTGAATTAAAAAGCAAACACCACCTAGAGTATGCCCTGGAGTTTTAATACACTTTATATCAATACTCCCTAGCTTATATAGCTTGCCATCTTCAATATCCATACACAAAGGTACAAGGTTACCTTTATATCTTAATGGACCAAACATAAACTCATCACTTAATATGAACTCTCCATCTTCCTTGCTTATATATGCAGATACGCCATAAGCTTCCATTAAAGCTCCAACCGCACCGGTATGATCAGCATGTCCGTGAGTCAATAATATATAATTAACCTTAGCTTCTATATTATTTAAATAAGCTATTATTTCTTCTGCGTCTCCGCCTGGATCAATCACAGCACTTTCCTTTGTTTCCTCATCCATGATAATATAACAGTTAGCTGCATATATTCCTGCTGGAATCCTTTTTAAATGCATTAGGAAACACCTCCATTAAAAAGTCTTTTTACTTTCAATAATTAGAGTAACTGGCCCATCATTTTCTATCATTACCTTCATGTCTGCTCCAAAAACTCCTGTTTCTACCTGACCTAGTATTTTCTCACATTCACTAACAAACAATTCGTAAAGCTCTTCAGCCTTTTCACCAGAAAGAGCTTCCATAAAATTTGGTCTTCTGCCCTTTCTGCAGTCTCCATACAAAGTAAATTGGGAAACCACAAGCAGTTCCCCTCCTACCTCCAATAAAGAATTATTTAACTTTCCATCTTCATCTTCAAATATTCTCAAATTTAATATTTTATCGCATAAATACTTAATATCAATCTCTGTATCTTCTTTACAAATGCCAAGAAGTACATTTAAGCCTTTATTTATACTCCCAACAACTTTACTCTCTACAATTACACTTGAAGAGTTTACTCTTTGCACTACTGCTCTCAACTTCTTCACCCCAATTAGGATTTTGTTCTATAAATCTCAAGTACTCCACTAAGCCTTTTAATTCTCTTCATCAGCTCTTTTAAGTGCTCTATATCTGATATTTTTAACTTAATGGTTACAACTGCCAAATTATTTTTAATTGTCTTTGCACTCACAGCGCATAAATAGGTCTTTGTTTCAATAATAAGTTCCATAATTTCAGAAAGAAGACCTTCTCTATCCTCAGCTTTAACTTGAATTTCCGTGGTATAGTCAGCACCTTTAGCTGAACCCCATTCTACATCAACAAGTTTATTTTCAGTATCAGATAAAAGAGAAGCTGCATTTGTACAGTCATTTCTGTGTATTGACACACCTCTCCCCTTTGTTACATATCCAATAATTTCGTCACCTGGTACAGGATTGCAGCACTTTGCAAATCTTACGAGTATATTATCAATACCTTTTACCACTACATTATGATTAGTTTTTTTAACTTTGTTTGAGCTATCATTATTTTTGCTTATAGTTTTGTTAATTTGCTCTTCTACTGCCTTCAGGTCTTGCTTGTTGCCTTTTATAAAGGCTTCCTTAAGCTTAGATACTATTGTTGAAGCCATGATATCTCCAACAGCTACAGCTACATAAATATCATCTAAGTTGTTCATATTGTAACGTTTAAGAAGCTGTTCTATTGGCTCACCCTTTGCAATTTCACCAAAATTATACCCCTGTCTCTTGGTTTCTTTTTCTAAAAGTTCTTTTCCCTTTACTATATTTTCCTCTCTTTTAGCCTTCTTAAACCAAGCTCTAATCTTACCCTTTGCCTGATTGCTTTTTGTTATATTCAGCCAATCAATACTAGGGCCTCTTGGAACAGAAGAAGTTAATACCTCTACAATCTCTCCTGTTTTCAACTTGTAATCCAAGGGTACCATACGGCCATTTACCTTTGCGCCAACGCATCTGTTTCCTATGTCAGTATGAATTCTATATGCAAAATCTATTGGAGTAGCTTCACTTGGAAGGTTAATAACTGATCCTTTTGGAGTAAATACAAAAACTTCATCAGAAAACAAATCAATCTTAAAGCTTTCCATGAATTCTTCTGCATCTGAAGTATCTCTTTGCCATTCCAACATTTCCCTTAGCCAAGTCAATTTAGAATCTAGATTTCCCGCTGGGTTACTCACAGATTCTTTATACTTCCAGTGAGCCGCAATACCATATTCAGCAGTTTTATGCATCTCAAAGGTTCTAATTTGGATCTCGAAAGGCTTTCCTTGGGGACCAATTACAGTTGAATGCAGGGATTGATACATGTTAGGCTTAGGCATAGCAATATAATCTTTAAATCTTCCAGGAATAGGCTTATACATAGTATGAACTATTCCAAGAGATGCATAACAATCTTTAACGCTGCTTACGAGAATACGTACAGCAGTCAAATCAAAAATCTGGTCTAAGGTTTTATTCTTGCTGACCATCTTTCTGTATATGCTATAAAAATGTTTAGGTCTTCCGTCTATATCTGAACTAATACCTGTTTTTAATAAATTCTTTTTAAGCTCTTGAGTTATTTCAGAAATGTAGGCTTCTCTTTCAATTCTTTTTTCAGAAATCTTTTGTACTAAGTCATAATACTCATTTGGATTTGTATATCTAAAAGCTAAGTCCTCAAGCTCCCATTTTATTTTAGAAATACCCAGTCTATGAGCAAGAGGTGCATAAATATCAAAGGTTTCCTTGGCCGTTTGCTTTTGCTTTTCAATTGGTCTATATTTAAGGGTTCTCATGTTATGAAGCCTGTCTGCAAGTTTTATAAGTATTACCCTAACGTCTTTTGCCATAGCAAGAAGCATTTTTCTGACATTATCGGCCTGCTGCTCTTCTTTTGTTTTAAACTTAATTTTATCTAATTTAGTTACACCATCAACTAAATTAGCAACCTCAGAGTTAAATTCTCTAACAACATCTTCATAATTATAGATTGTATCTTCTATAACATCATGGAGCAAACCTGCGGCTATAGTATTTGTATCCAAACCCATCTCCGCTAAAATGCCAGCAACTTCTAATGGATGTACAATATAAGGCTCTCCAGATTCCCTCTTTTGCTCCTTATGTGCATCAGATGCAAAACTAAACGCTTTTGTAATAAAATCTTTATTTACATTATTGCAGTTTTTATCTATTTGATCCATTAACTTGCTAAGCATTTGTGCTACTCTCCTAAAATCAAAGGCTGGTTAAAAAAACCAGCCAATATTTTTATATCTATTATATAATATTTTGTAGAATTTTGCAATTTAAAATTTAGTTTTTAGATTTGCAAAGCATCCAAGTAAACTTAAACCTCATACTTTACTAGCGACATTACATCATAACCTTCAAGTTTATCTATACCTTTAAGCTCAGTAAGTTCTATAACAAAATTTACTGAAACAACTTCTCCGCCTACTTGTTCTATAAGTTTTGCAACTGAAGCCACAGTTCCTCCTGTAGCCAATAAATCATCAACTATAGCTACTTTCTGTCCTGGACGTATTGCATCCTTATGTATTTCTAATTCATCGCTTCCATACTCAAGATCATAGTTAATGCCTATTGTATCATAAGGAAGCTTACCCTTCTTTCTTACAGGAACAAAACCAGCCCCTAATGCATAAGCTACAGGAGTACCAAAAAGAAAGCCTCTAGCTTCTGGCCCAACTATGATGTCGATATTTTTATCCTTCAAGTATGAAACAAAAGCGTCAACAGTATATTTTAAGGCATCTTTATCTTGAAGGAGAGTAGTAACATCCTTAAAGCTTATACCTTCCTTAGGAAACCCTTCAATCACTCTAATTTTATCTTTTAAATCCATTTTAGTTCCCCCTCTGAACTTTAATTAATTACGAACATTTTAAATTTTAAATATATTTTTATACACTTAAGCTTAATTTAACAACCAAGCGTTCAAGCACCTTAAGCGCTTCTATAAATACAGTAACACTAATACATTATACCTTAAATGTTCTTAAATATTCAAGTTTTTATTTGTTTTTGTAAAAAAATAAAACTTTGGATAAATCCCCAAAGTTTTATTTTTCTATTATGCGTGACTATTTGCTCTTACTCTCTTAGCTCTGTTTTTAAATATAACCCAGAACGGAGTAGCTATAAATATGGAGGAATATGTTCCTGATATTATTCCCACTAGTAGAGGAATAGTAAATTCTCTAACTGTTGGAACATAATAATAAACTGCAATTAAAGTAATAATAACCGCCATACCTGTATTGATAGATCTTGCCATAGTTTGTGTCATGCTTGCATTTGCTAACTCAGCAGCATTAGAGCGCCTTGTATATTTTTGGTTTTCTCTTATTCTGTCAAAAACAACAATTGTGTCATTTACTGAATAACCTATTATTGTAAGCATTGCAGCTACAAAGGCTGAATTAACCGGTAACTTAAACAATGCATAAAAACCTAATACCACTAATACGTCATGAATTAGTGACAAAAGCGCTGCTATACCAAAGTTAAACTCAAATCGTACCCCGATATAAATAAGCATTCCTACAATTGCTATAGCTAAAGCAACTATAGCCTTCTGCTTTAACTCAGAGCCTATAGAAGCTCCAATATTTTCTTGAGAAACTAAGTCCGTGTCTTTAAGACCATATTTTTCCTTCAGCTCATTGAACATTAATGAAATTGACTCACTAGTAATATCTTTGCTTTTTATCTCAAGTTGTGGAGTTGACTTTCCTTCAGCAATTGCACTATTTGTTTGAGCATCCGGCGCATATTTTATAACAATAGTATCTACTTCTTCTTTGTTAAATTCTTTTCCCATATCTATTCTTACTATTGTTCCACCAACAAAATCAATACCTAATTGCAGTCCATTTACAAACATAGCTCCTATACCTACAACTATTATTATAGCGGATATGGTAAACCAAAGCTTAGTCTTTTCTATAATCTTTAACATAATACTTTACCCCCTAACCGCATCTCTTACACCAAAGGTTCCTATGGTCTTCTTTGTCAACAATCCCATACCTGCTGCTAACTTGATTAAGTACCTTGACACTGTTATAGCTGTAAACATACTTAATATTACACCTATAATCAATGTTAAAGCAAATCCTTTAACAGTTCCTGAACCTAGATAGTAAAGTATTATTCCTGAAATTACAGTAGTTATATTTGAGTCTAAAACTGAGGTCATAGCACGATGGAAACCCGCATCAATAGCAGACTTTACACTCTTACCAGCTTTTAATTCTTCCTTCATTCTTTCAAAGATAAGTACATTTGCATCCAACGCCATACCTGCTGATATTAGAAATCCGGCGATACCTGAAAGAGTAAGGGTAGCTCCAATTGATGAATATATTCCAAGCAGTAATACCATATACAATACTAGTGCAATAGAAGCAATTAATCCAGGAATTCTATAATAAAGAACTAAAAATGCAAATATTAAAACTAATGCTATTTTTCCAGCCTGTATGCACTGTGGAAGAGCATTAGCCCCAAGTGTAGGACCAACTACTGTTACAGAAGCAGTTTTAACTGGAACAGGAAGTGCACCAGACTTTATTATACCTGCTGTTCTCTTAGCCTCTGCTGCATCCTTGCTACCTGTAATTGTTGCTTTACCATCTGTAATTACAGACTGAACAGTAGGATTTGTAAGCAAATCCTCGTCCATATAAATAGCTATAGGTTGCTTTAAAAATTTTTGAGTTGCATCAGCAAATTTTTTAGCTCCATCACTAGTTAACTCCAATGATATCACTTTCGTCTGGGCCTACGAATCTTAGGTTACCTGTTTTTCCAACAGTATCAAGCACTTCCTTAGTGTCAAATTTATCAGGAATATCAATTCTTATTCTCTTAGCACCTTCTTGAGTTATAGTGGTTTCAGCTACACCCATTTTATTGACTCTCATTGAAAGAAGCTCTATAGTTCTTTCTCTTTCTTCAGTGCTAACTTTATCCTGTTGTATCTCCATTACTACAGAAATACCACCCTTAAGATCTAATCCCCTTTTAATGGTTTCAGACAAAGGTTTAATTTGATAATCACCAATTACTAAGCCCTTTGCACTGCTATAAGCTAAAAAGGCAATTACAAGCAAACAAGTTAAAAATAATGCCGTACTTTTACTTTTACCTTTGGTTCTCATTTTCTTCCCCCTTCGTTCTATTTCATAGAGTTTATTATATTACTTTTATTGTAAATAGTCAACTTTAGGTAAATTCGCTACCTTTCCATAATTTTCGACTTCAAGGCAATCGCACATTCAATTCTCTTTTTTTGCATTTCGCAGCCTAAAGCATATGGTATATTCATATCACCATTAAAATTGAAGTTGTTTGCCTGGCAGCCGCCGCTGCAGTAAAACCGTGCCCAGCAATCTCTGCATGCAGGTTTGTTGTAAATATGAGCCTTTTTAAAGTTATCAGCTATACCCATATCCACATCTTCGGTGTATACATCTCCCATCTTAAAGCTTTCATTGCCTACAAACTGATGGCATGGATAAATATCTCCATCTGGAGTTACAGCCACATATTCATGTCCAGCACCACATCCAGAAATTCTTTTGTAAACACAAGGGCCTCCTTGAAGGTCTATATTAAAATGATAGAACTTAAACTCTTTTCCTTCTTTATGCCTTCTCAATAAATCCTCATATAGCTTGTCATATTGTTCAAATATTACAGGCAAATCTTCCTTTCTTAATGAAAGCTCATGTTCATCAGGCAGAACTACAGGTTCTACAGAAACCTCTTTAAAGCCTAAATCTGCCAGATGCTTGACATCTTCGTAAAAATCAGTATTAGCCCTTGTAAAGGTTCCTCTTACATAGTACTGTTTTGATTTATCCCTTCTATCTACCATAGTCTTTATTTTAGGAAGAATTCTTTCATAGCTGCCGCTTCCATCAGCGCGAACCCTTACATTGTCATTAACTTCTTTTCTTCCGTCTATACTCAGGACTATATTACCCATATTCTTATCAATATATTCCATAATATCATCGTTAAGCAAAGTTGCATTTGTAGTCATAGTAAATCTAATTACCTTATTGTGGAGCTTTTCCTGTTCTCTTGCATAATCCACTATTTCCTTTATAGCTTCAAAATTCATAAGTGGTTCCCCGCCAAAAAGATCTATTTCAATATTTCTTCTTGGTCCGGATTTTTTAATTACAAAATCTACAGCTTTTTTGCCAACCTCTGAAGATAAAAGCTTTCTGCAGCCCTTGTACTCACCTTCATCAGCAAAACAGTATTTGCATTTTAAGTTGCAATCATGCGCTACATTCAGGCATAGTGCTTTTATGAAGGACTTGGATTTATCGTTCATGGCAATTTCTTCGTATAAATCTTCTGTATAAAGCAGGCCTTCTCCTATAAGTTCTTCAAGCTCGCTGTAAGCTTCAAGCAGTTCCTCTCTTGAATATTTATCTTTATAAAGCTCTAGAGCTTCCTCTTTATTCTTAAGGTTATTTTCTTCTATTAAATCATATATCAATTCATCTATAGCATGTACAACTCCAGAATTTACATCTATTAAATAATGATCATTGCCTTGTATAAATTTATGAATTAATGCCACTTTTACTTCTCCTCCCTATAAATGTTAAAAATAAGTAAAAAATCAATTATAAATTTAAAGCAGTAACTTATCGTTACTGCTTGAGTTTTATATTAATTTTCACAAGCTAGGTTTGCAACTGTGCAGGAAGTTTTGCATGCTGACTGACAGGAGTTAGCACATTCCTTACAGCCTGGTTTCTTTAAGCTATCTTTGATATTTGTTTTGTTGATAGTTCTAATATGTTTCATTCTAATTCCTCCATTCCTAAAACATTCCATTAAAATTATAACATATATTGTTGACAAAATAAAGTATTTTATAGATTTATTCCTAGCATCCCAGATAATGCCCCGGTTGCCAAAGCAAGGAGTATTCTCCAAATATCCTTTGTAGCAAGTCCATCTTTTCCCCATACTATAGCAGCTATGTATAAAATCAGCATGTACAAAAATGCTACTAATAGCCCAACAAGCCAACCTTTACTGTTTATCTTTTTCGTAGCATAAATGCATCCATACATTATGCTTATCATAGAAGTTATTAGAATGCATACAGACAAGGCACTTTCTCCTATGCTGCTAAATGTCTGAATAAGAGCCAAAATAAATGCAATAATGATGGTTATTATACATCCTCTAAATACCCCTTTTCCTATGTACACGGAATTGTTTTTAATTCCCTCCAAACTATGGCACCTCCCAGTTAATAATTATAAAAAAACATCTCTTATCTACTATTATGTATGTAGATAAGAGATGTTTTATGATTATTTTTAAATGCTTTCCTTATTTTCTTCAGTACTTGCATTTAATACATGAGAAATTCCATTTTTGTCTAGCTTTATTCTTATTCTGTCTGGCCCAGTCTCTAAAATAACATGCTTCTCCTGAATGTTTATAAGCTTTCCTATGATTCCGCCTCTGGTCATAACCTCATCGTTAACCATTAAGCTGTTTAGCATGGAGCTGTATTTCTTTTTTCTTTTGTTTTCAGGCACAAAAATGAATAGATAAAAAAGCCCAATCATCAGTATAAAAGGTGCAAACTGTATTATGTTCTGCATTTTTCTTCCTCCTTCCCATTAGTTTTATCATAAAATAAATTTATTGATTGCTGTTCCACTCAGAAAGCTTTTTATTTTTAAACTCTTCAAAATAATCACCGTCTATAGCGTTTCTGATGTCTTCCATTAGCTTATTATAGAAATATAAATTGTGAAGTACGCATAGTCTCATAGCAAGCATTTCCTTGGCTTTAAAAAGATGACGAATATAAGCTCGTGTATAGTGCCTACAAGTTGGACATTCACATCCTTCATCTATTGGCTTTGCGTCCAGCTCAAATTTAACATTCATTAAGTTTATTTTACCATACTTAGTAAACACATGTCCATGCCTACCATTTCTAGCTGGAAGCACACAGTCAAAAAAGTCTACCCCTCTCGAAACTGCCTCTAAAATATTAGCTGGTGTCCCTACTCCCATCAAATATATAGGCTTATCCTCAGGAAGATGAGGCACTACAGCATCTATAACCCGATACATTTCCTCGTGAGTTTCTCCAACTGCAAGGCCTCCAATAGCATAACCATCCAAATTCATCTTAGAGATAGTTTTCGCGTGCTCAATTCTTATATCCTCGTAAACTCCGCCCTGATTAATTCCAAAGAGCATTTGCTTTTTATTAATTGTATCATCAAGAGAATTTAGTCTATCCAGTTCTTCCTTGCAGCGCTTAAGCCACCTTGTAGTTCTCTCAACGGATTGTATAACATATTCTCTTGTTGATGGATTTGGTATACATTCATCAAAGGCCATGGCTATGGTTGAGGCTAAATTGCTTTGAATTTGCATACTTTCCTCAGGTCCCATAAATATTTTCTTCCCATCTATATGAGAATTAAAATAAACTCCCTCTTCTTTAATTTTTCTTATGCTTGAAAGAGAGAAAACTTGAAACCCTCCCGAATCAGTCAAGATTGGCCTATCCCAATTCATAAACTTGTGAATACCGCCTAATGCTCTAACTACTTTATCACCAGGTCTTAAGTGTAAATGATATGTATTAGAAAGTTCAACCTGACAGTTTATCTCTTTTAAATCCATGGAAGATACAGCACCCTTAATAGCTGCCAAGGTCCCTACGTTCATAAATACAGGTGTTTGAATTACACCATGAGGAGTTGAGAATTCTCCTCTTCTTACTTTTCCTTTTTTCTTAAGTAATTTATACAAGTATCACACATCCTTTTGCCTATATGTTATTTTAAAAACATAGCGTCTCCAAAGCTGAAAAACCTATAATTGCTTTCAACAGCTGTCTTGTAAGCCTTCATGATATTATCCTTACCTGCAAAAGCACTAACAAGCATAATCAACGTTGATTCAGGAAGATGAAAATTAGTTATAAGCGCATTAACAATCTTAAATTTATATCCAGGGTATATAAAAATATCTGTCCATCCTGATTGCTCTTTCACTCTTCCGTTATCATCAGCTATGGTCTCAAGTGTCCTATTGGATGTTGTTCCTACAGCTATAACTCTTTTCCCCTTTTCCTTTGTAGAATTAATTAGCTCAGCTGTTTCCTTTGTCATAATATAATATTCTGCATGCATTACATGTTCTTCTATTTTTTCAGCCTTAACAGGTCTAAAGGTTCCAAGTCCCACATGAAGAGTCACAAAGGCAATATTAACTCCTTTTTCCTTTATTCTGTCTAAAAGTTCACTAGTAAAATGCAGCCCTGCTGTAGGAGCGGCTGCTGAACCTACTTCTCTTGAATAGACCGTTTGATATCTTTCCTTGTCTTCTAAAGTTTCTTTTATATAAGGCGGTAACGGCATTTGACCCAGTCTATCTAAAACTTCCTCAAATATTCCTTCATACTCAAATTTAACGATTCTGCTGCCTTCTTCTCCCATGGCAACAACTTCAGCCTTTAAATCTCCATTTCCAAAGACAAATCTAGTCCCAAGCTGTGCTCTTTTCCCCGGCTTGACTAGAGTTTCCCAACTATCCTTATCAATTCTTTTCAGGAGTAAGAACTCCATCTTTCCTCCAGAGCTCTCTTTTATACCAATTAGCCTTGCAGGAAGAACCCTAGTATCATTTAAAACAAGACAGTCTCCCTGCTCTAAATACTCTATAATATCCTTAAACCTTTTATGTTCTATACTTCCGGTACCCTTGTCTAATACCATGAGCCTTGATTCATCTCTTTTTTCTAATGGATGCTGAGCTATTAGCTCTTCGGGCAAATGAAAATAAAAATCCCTTACCTCCAAATATGTCACCTTCTCTTCTTTAGTATGATATTATGTGCATTAATCAAACAAAGTAAACTGTTCAGAATCCTTTTGAACTCTTGCTCTTTTTAAATGCTTATAAGCCTTATCAGTAGCCATTCTTCCTCTAGGTGTTCTTATAATGAATCCCTTCTGAAGCAAATAGGGCTCATATACATCTTCTATAGTATCCAATTCCTCACCTATAAAATAAGATAGAGTCTCAAGTCCCACAGGACCTCCATTGAAGTTGTCTACTATAGCTTCTAGTATTCTATTATCAATTCTATCAAACCCTTCGCTGTCAATATCCAAAAGACTTAGGGCAGCTTTTGCAATTTCCAAGTTTATTACTCCATTGCCTTTTACATCGCAATAATCCCTTACCCTTTTAAGCAGCCTGTTTGCAATTCTAGGTGTACCCCTTGAGCGTCTTGCTACTTCAAAGGCTGCATCATCATCTATGCTAACCTCTAGTATTTTAGCTGATCGGGTTATTATTTCCTTAAGTTCGCTTTCATCATAAAACTCCATAGAGCACAATACACCAAATCTATCCCTTAAAGGCGCAGTCAAGAGCCCAACTCTAGTTGTTGCTCCTATAAGTGTAAATTTAGGCAAATCTATTCTTATAGATTTTGCTGAAGCTCCCTTGCCAATTACTATATCAAGCGCATAGTCCTCCATTGCAGGATATAATATTTCCTCTACATTTCTGTTTAACCTATGAATTTCATCAATAAATAAAACATCAAAGTCACTTAAACCAGTTAGAATAGCCGCCAAGTCTCCTGCCCTTTCAATTGCAGGTCCCGAAGTTATCTTTAGGCTTCCTTTCATTTCCTTTGCTATTATGTTAGCAAGAGTAGTTTTTCCAAGGCCAGGCGGACCATAAAGCAGAACATGATCCAAAGCTTCCTTTCTTTTTTTTGCAGCTTCAATAAATATGTGAAGTTTTTCTTTGACTTTGCTTTGTCCTATATATTCTCTAAGATTTTGAGGTCTTAGGCTGTATTCAATATCTCCATCCTCTTGTGTATTAACAGCAGTAATTAGTCTATCTTCCATAAAAATTTCTCCTTAGCCTAACAAGTACTTTAAGCTGTTTTTAATAATATCTTCAATAGAATCCTTCTGAGTCACTTTGCCTAGTGCTTTTTCAGCTTCCTTTTCTGAGTATCCCAAAGCTACAAGGGCTTCTAAGGCTTCCGATATATTTCTATTAACTTCAACATTATCTATGTTAGCTATGCCTTCAGGTGTGAACTCATCATTTTTAAACTTATCTTTAAGCTCAAGTATTATCCTCTGCGCGGTCTTCTTGCCTATACCTGGAGCTCTTGTTAAGGTTTTTTCATCTCCAGTTAAAATTGCGTATTTTAAGTTCGTCACATTGCTTATAGACAGCAAAGACAAGGAAGCTTTGGCCCCAACTCCGGTTACACTTAACAAAAGATTAAACATGTTCAGTTCATCTTTTGTTAAAAATCCATACAAGCCGATAAAATCTTCCCTTACAATTTGTTGAAGATATAGCATTACATTTTCATTAGCAGAAGGCAAGTTAGCAAGAGTAGTACCAGAGGTAAATATTTTATAGCCTATTCCATTGTTTTCTAAAATAATATAATCTTTATTAACACCAGCAAATATTCCTTTTATGTATTCGTACATTAAAACTCACCTTCCCATAAAACTTTAACTTTATATAATACTTTACCATCTTAGCATAATTTATTCAATAAAAAAACTTGGGGCTATGAACTATATTCCCCAAGCTTCTCTTCTGCTTCTTCCCTACTATTGAATTGAAAATATTTAGAACCCTTTACCAAAAGGTTATAATCACCTTTAGTAGGTACCTCTATATCTGTAAGGTCTGTATTCTCGTCTTCTATAAACATATTGCCTTCATTATCTGTTTTATATATAGCAAAGCACTCATCCTTGACACCTAATACATACTTATTAGGTGCATAACTGTCAACTTTCTTTATTAAAACAACTTCACTTGTTGTAATACTCTCAACAATATAATTATTGTTTTCAAGTTCACCTTTGGTCTTGCCAACAAAATCAGATGCTTTAACTGGTACATTTACTATATCACCACTTTTGGCATATTCTATTTTAAGTGTTATCTTTGCATTCGGGGAAATAGCCTGTTCTGTTTTTAATACTGAAGTAATTTTATCAGTACCGGTTGCAGATTGATTTCCAATATTAATTTTTTCTATGTTTCCCTGGCTAAATTTATTCATACCCCAATTGAAGCTTATTATAAAGGCTGAAGCCAAAAATATTATTGCTGAAATAATTAAAAAAAGTTTTCTTTTGGACATAATATCCCTCCTCCGCTGATATTATGTCCAAACTTTTGCTATCTATACAATTTACCTAAGATTATCTTCTAAAAGCTGTTCTATTTTAGGAGTACACCTTCTGCCGCAGCATCCCCCTGATCCTGCACCTGTAGCAGCCTGAACTTCCTTAACAGTTTTTGCACCATTTCTTATAGCTTTTTTTATGGTTGACCTTGGAATAGCCTTGCATAAGCAAACCTTAGTCAATTTATCAAGTATTTCTTCATTTAAATTCTGTTCCATTTTACTATCCCTTTCTCTCATAAATTTCATAATTTAAAGAAAGACACTAGGCTTTCACCTAGTGTCTCCCATGTTATTGCTGAGTAAGTCTATAAGCCGAGTTCTGTATTTGACGGTCATCTATCTAGGCCTATTGTTACCAATAAGCTCAAGCGACACTACCCGGGAGCACGCCGGGCAAGCGTATTCTGCTCCTCTATTGGTCTTGCTCCAGATGGGGTTTACATAGCCGCAAAGTCGCCATTGCGCTGGTGAGCTCTTACCTCACCTTTCCACCCTTACCAAAGAACATGCTGCCATGCCTTTGGCGGTATATCTCTGTTGCACTTTCCTTAGAGTCGCCTCCACTGGGGGTTACCCAGCACCCTGCCCTATGGAGCTCGGACTTTCCTCTCCCTAAAGACTAATAAATTAGCTTCAGGCAGCGACCATCTGGCTTACTCAACGAGTATTATAATATCATAATAAATATCATAAAGCAAATGATTTTTTGTTCCATATTTAGAGGCAAATCTATTTATTGCTTTTTATTATAAAAATTTATAAGGTGCTTTACTATTTTCTGAGACAATCACTAAGTTATCATATCCTCTATTTTTTAATTTATCTTGAAGTATGCCAGCTATTACCTTCATAGATGGCCATTCAGTTTCAAAATGCCCCGCATCTATTATTCCAATGCCCATTTCCATATAGTCACTTACATAGTGATAGGAAGTATCTCCTGTAATAATACAGTCAGCGCCAGACTTAACAGATGCTTTAAAATAGTCCTCACCACTGCCGTTTATTATTGCTAATTTATTTATGAGCATTTTTTCTTCGCCCACATATCTAAGCCTGTTTATATTTAGTGAAGTTTTAACTCTTTCACAAATCTGCTCAAGTGTAAGAGGATTATCTAAAACAACTAATCGTCCAACGCCTTGTTCTACTGCTTCTGAATTTCCCTGGGAAGGTTCTATTATACTCCACTGAGGATATCCAAGCAACTTAGCTATGATATCATTAAGACCGCCCTCCACTACATCTAAATTAGTATGACTAGCATATAGATTTATATTATTTCTTATAAGTTCTATAATCTTCCTTCCTTGTAGAGTGTCCATTGTTATTGCATTAGGCTTTAAAAAAAGCAGAGGATGATGTGTAAGAATAAAATTGCAGTTTTTCTCCAATGCTTCCTTTATAACTTCTAAGGTACAATCCAAAGAAACTAAGATAGATGTAACTTCAGATTCTAAATCGCCAATCATTAAACCCACATTATCATAGCTTTCTTTTAAGTGGGAAGGAGCATAGCTCTCCATAATATTCTTTATGTCTTTGACCTTTAATGGCATTGCTCTAGTAACTCCTTTAGCTTATCTATTTTAATTTTCAACCCGCTTTTTCTATTATTAGCGTTCTCCGTATTTTCAGTTAGGTTGTTATATATTTTATAGTATTTCTCAATCTTGCTGCTTATATACTGTTTCATCAAAGGATGACTATCCTCAATCAGTTTTTTACTGATTTCATAGTATATTGGATTTATAGCAGTTGGTTTATTATTATATCTTATCTTAATAATCTCATAGAACTTATCATCCTCAATGCAAAGTTCTTCCTGTAATATCTCAAAGCCATGACTATATATATACTCTCTAAGAATCTCTGGATTTTGAACAGGCTGAAGAATACAGCTTTTTAGTGTTTTAAACACTTCTAAGCCTTCTTCTATAATGTCCCTAATTAAATTTCCGCCCATTCCTGCAATCACAACAGTCTGCACCTCATAAGGTTTTATAGTGGAAAGTCCTCCCCCTAATCTGCATTCTATTTTATCCTGCAGTTTCTCAGAGTGCACATTTTTCTTTGCTTTTTCCACTGGCCCCTTGTTAATATCAGATGCCACAGCATATCTACAAATTTCTTTTTTTATTAGATATATTGGTATATAAGCATGATCTGTTCCTATATCAGCCATTTTTTCACAAACTTCAACCAAAGAAGCAATTTTTTTAAGTCTTATCCCTAGTTCCATAGTTCCTCCAAACATTTCATGTTTCAGTATTAATACTACCTAAAAGTATGCAGAATTCTAAACTGAATTAATAAGAAAGCCAAAGCAACAATTAAAGAGACATAAATAAATTTGTTAGCTGACTTCCTATCATATTTTGCATAAAAATGAGAGGCATAATACATGCAAAACTGTATTGCCATATTTAGCACTCCATATATCATCTGATTAAAAGCAAACTGCTTACCCTTGCCAATTTCTAAGGGTAAAAAAGAAGCATCAAAGTTTAATGGCATCGTTGAAGGAAGCTTATTCATTAAGTATAGAATAAATGGATTCAAAGTCAAAATAATGTTTATTATAGTCACAACAAAAAAAGGAAGCATAAAGGACTTGTCCTTATGTAAACTAATACCCTTATTCCACTTATATTCCCACTCTAACTTATGAATTCCTCTCTCTACTAAAACAGTTTCAAACTCATCATAAGAGGCAGGAGAAATAGCAAAGTTTGCTTCACCATATTTAAGATAGAAAATATTTTTATTTGCTGTAACAAACATATTAGATGTACCAACTTTTTTAACAAATGATTTACCTAAAGAAAAATCGTTTGTAGAAAAACCTGATAAGCGTATGCCATTAATTTTTCCATTAAATATTTGATAAGCCTCTATTTCTGCAATAGAAATTTTTATTTTCTTGAAAATATTTATAATGTATATAAATTCATCGTCAATACCATATTTCAAAGTGGTGAATAAAAAAATATAGTATAATTGGTAAATATTAAAGAGCACAAAGAAAAGCTTTAAAAGGCTAGAAATCACATAGGAATCAACAAATATAACCGCCAATATAATAAAGATATTATATATCAGCATAGTGCCAAGCAAACGATATAAGCCAATACCCTTGGCTGGTTTATAAATTACCATATCATCACCGTCCTCTTTCCTTAATATTATAACATATATAAACCGTATAAAAAATACTAAATTTTAACAGAAAAAGCACCAATATAGTCAGGTGCTTAATCCAGATAATCCTTAAGTTTTTTACTTCTGCTTGGATGTCTTAATTTTCTTAAGGCCTTAGCCTCAATTTGTCTAATTCTTTCTCTTGTTACATTAAACTCTTTACCAACCTCTTCTAAGGTTCTTGCTCTTCCATCATCTAACCCAAATCTAAGTCTTAGAACTTTTTCTTCTCTAGGTGTAAGAGTATCCAATACATTTATAAGCTGTTCTTTTAACATTGTAAAGGCTGCAGCTTCGGCTGGCGCTGGAGCATCATCATCTGGGATAAAATCTCCTAAATGACTATCCTCTTCTTCTCCTATTGGCGTTTCAAGCGACACTGGTTCTTGCGCTATTTTCATTATTTCTCTAACCTTATCCACAGGCATTTCCATTACTTTTGCAACTTCTTCAGGCTGCGGTTCCCTTCCAAGTTCTTGGAGAAGTTGCCTTGAAACCCTAATAAGCTTATTAATTGTTTCTACCATATGAACAGGAATTCTTATAGTTCTTGCCTGGTCTGCTATAGCTCTTGTAATAGCCTGCCTTATCCACCATGTAGCATAAGTACTGAATTTAAATCCCTTTCTATAATCAAATTTTTCAACTGCTTTAATTAGGCCTAAGTTTCCTTCCTGAATTAAATCTAAAAACAGCATGCCTCTGCCAACATACCTCTTGGCAATGCTTACAACAAGTCTTAGGTTAGCCTCTGCCAATTTCTTCTTAGCTACAGGATCACCATTTTCGATTCTTAGCGCCAAGTCGATTTCATCCTCTGGAGTTAATAGAGGTACCTTTCCTATTTCCTTAAGATACATTCTTACAGGATCATCTATAGCTATTCCCTCTGGAATGGAAAGATCTAATTCCTCCTCAGATACCTCAGCATCCTGCATATCGCCAATAACGTCTATTCCCATGTTTTCCAATACTTCATAAATCTTTTCAATTTGCTCTGGATTTAAATCTATTTCTTCTAATTCATCCATAATTTCTTTATAGGTTAAAGTGCCATTTTTCTTGCCTTTTTCAATAAGCTTCTTAACTAACTGCATCTTTGCACCTTTATCTTTCATTATATTGCCTCCTTTGAAAACCCTTACAATCTTTTCATTTCTTGCTCAATGTTCATAAGTTGCTGTGTCAGTTTCAACGAATCCTGCAGCTGTCCCATTGCTTCAAGCTGTTTAATTTTACTTATAATATTTTTTTTAGCTTCTTCAAGCTTGAATTTTTTTATCTCTTTAATACAGTCTTCGAGAAATTTTATATAATCGCTATTTTCATTTAGCAAATCTAACTCTATTATATTAATCCATTCCTTTGAACTTTCTATGTCATCACATTTCAACTCAATATGCTTTTGCCTGTCATTAACATTTAGTTCTATACTATCGCATATCAGCCTATATATTTTTTTATGACTCTGAAGCATAAGCTCTTCTTCGCTGAAATGTTCATTGAAATATTCGTAAATCTCTTTACGTTCATGCACAAGCTTTAAAATACTTCTCTCTGCCTTAAGATATACAGGGTCTACATATAATTTATGCCCAAAATTATCCAATATATTCAAATTACCTACTTTCTCTGCATTTTTTTGTATTTCTCCCCTAATTAAGTCATATATCGCCTCTTCTTTTATACTTGTTTCTTCAGATATGCGCTTAATATATATATCTTTTTGAAGGGGATTTAGATCGGAAACAATCAAAGCTGCATTCTTTGCATACTCGGCAAGCTTAATAGGGCTATTAAAGTCCACCCCTTCTCTTACCTTTTTAATCCTGTATTCTATAAGTGGAAGCGCCTCATTAATTAATTTCAAAAATGCTTCTGTTCCATTACTTCTTATAAATTCGTCTGGATCCTTTCCTTGAGGAACTGTTAAAACTCTAATATCAAATCCTTCATTCCTCAATATTTCCAACCCTCGCAAAGTTGCATTTTGTCCTGCTAAATCGGCATCATAGGACACTATAATTTTATCAGCATACCTTTTTAAAAGTTTTGCCTGATTTGGTGTAAGCGCAGTTCCTAATGAAGCTACAACATTGGTTATTCCATACTGATGAAGTGAAATGCAGTCCATATATCCTTCCACAATTATTAACATTCTTTCCCTTAAATTTTTTATAGCAAAGTTTAGTCCATAAAGATTAGTTCCCTTTTTGAATACTGCTGTTTCAGGCGAGTTTAAATACTTTGGTTTAGAATCATCAAGCACCCTTCCTCCAAATCCAATAACCTTACCCTTAAAGTCGAAAACAGGAAATATAACTCTATTTCTAAATCTATCATAAAAAATTTCTTTAGAAGTGTCCTTCTGGCTTTTTATAATAAGCCCTGCATTGAGCATATCCAGTTCAGTATATCCTTTTGATTTCAAAAACTTCATAAGCTCATTCCAACTGCTTGGAGCAAACCCTAAACCAAAGCTCTTTAGAGTTCTTTCAGAAATCCCTCGACCTTTAAAATATGCCATGGCCTCTTTATTAGTCCGAAGCTTGGAAAAAAAGAATCTTGCCGCTTCTGTGTTTATTTTATAAAGTTTTTCATTTGCATCCTTTTGTTTAACTGTTTTTGGATTATCTGTTTCTATTTTTATGTTGGCTCTCTCGCCAAGAAGTTTAACAGCTTCAAAAAAATCCAAATTTTTAGTCTTCATTATAAAGGTTATTACGTTACCACCTTCCCCGCATCCAAAACATTTGTATATCTGCCTGTCAGGTGTAACTGTAAATGAAGGCGACTTCTCACTGTGGAAGGGACATAAGCCTGTATAATACCTTCCAGCTCTTTTTAGTTTAACTATTTCAGAAACTATGTCAACAATATCATTGCTATCCTTTATTTTTTGGATGATTTCATCTGGAATGTTCAAGGAAATCCTCCTAATCAAAATATATTTCCGACAAGATTAATTATATTCGACAAAAATTACTATAATCCTTCTAAAAATAAATATTTTTTATTTTTTCCTCTATATATATTCTTTAAAAAACTTAAATATCCTTCCTCACTAGACAAATATTATTTTGCCCAATTAGCGGGAAAATTTATTCCTTTTATTTTTAATAAATTACAAACTTTGGTACATATATATTGTTAAAGGTATTTATGCAGTAATCATCACTCATACCCGATATGTAATCAGCAACTCCCTGATTAAGCCCCTCTGTATCTACTACGTTCTTATAAAAATCCGGCAGTTTTTCAGGATGCTTAAAAAAATGATTATATACCTGCTCCAGAACAAACTTCGCCTTATCTCTTTCAACTTTCAGAATATTACCTTTGTATACATTATCGAACATAAAAATTCTAAGCTCTTGAAGTGCTCTACCAATGTATGGACTGAGGGTAACTTCAAGGATAGATTTTTCAATATTATTCAAGGTGGTATATATACAATCCTTTATTAATGTGTCAATTCTCTTACTGTGGTTGCTTCCAAGCACAGTAATAAGATCTTTAGGCAAATCCGTTTCTTTTAATATTCCTGCTCTAATTGAATCGTCAATATCGTGATTAACATAAGCTATTTTATCACTAAACTTTACTATTTGACCTTCTAGTGTAAAGGCTTTTTTTGCCGTGGGAGAAAATCCACTATGATATAATATACCATCCAAAACCTCTTCAGTTAGATTTAATCCTTTGCCTGCCTTCTCAAGTCTAGTTAATACTCTTATGCTGTTTTCATTATGTCTAAATCCTCCAGGTAGAAGCATATCAAGCACATCTTCACCATTATGCGCAAAAGCCACATGTCCTATATCATGTCCTAAAGCAATGGCTTCAATC
>CAZMQY010000001.1:0-9182 GCA_964568335.1 uncultured Clostridium sp. | reverse complement strand
TGAGAAGAGTATTTTTGAGGTAAAAAATTAACAGAGGGGCATTTTTGAGTCAAAAAATTAATGGAGGGATATTTTTTAGCCCAAAAATAAACAAAAAGGTATTTATAAGCCAAAAAATAAGGCAAAATATTTTTGCTCCATTTTAAATAAATCCAAATTCTCATCATTTTCTTTTATTTTTCTTCCTCTGCTGTGCTTTGAAAAAGCCGCTTGTGGAATTAGTGTGTTAAGTTCATTAGTTTGAATCTTTTCTCTTATAAGCATATTAAAACTCCTTTCTATAAACAATTATTCTATATTACTATAGAAATCCCTTTTTTTATTTATTATGTATATTATAAAAACTTTCATAATATCATATATTGATATCGCTATTAAGGAGTGTTATTATGCCACAGGAGGCAACATCATATAAGCTAAACCTATTGTCTGAAGAAAATATAAAAAAATACGTGCTTCCCTACTATGGATTAGAGGGTTCGGAAGTAAGCCAGATTAAATTCAAGGATACCGATAAGCAAAGAGCTGTTTATAAAATAACCACTTCAGATAACTGCTATTGTCTAAAGAAAATATACTTTTCAGTAGAAGAATTGCTTTTTGTATACTCTGCAGTTGAATGGCTTTATAGAAACGATATAAAAGTTCCGCGCATACTGCCAACAAAGGACAGAGGAAGGTTTGTTAACTATAAAAATATGCTTTTTATACTCACCCCCTGGATAAACGGGGAAAAATGTAGCTATGATAATATACAGCATGTACTTGATGCTAGTAGCAACTTATCAAAGATACATAATTGTACTAAAAACTTTAGACCTATTGATGGAAGTAACCAAAGGGCAGGCTTCGAAGATTTATCAGCTTCCATTCAAAAGCACTTTCAACAGTTATTAGTATGCTCCAATTTAGCTTTTAAGCACGGTGACAGATTTTCTAAGCTTTTCTTGCAACATTTTGACACGAATATACTTTTAGCACAAAAATCAGTTACTATAGCTGCCTCAATAGATAATAATAGCCTAGCCAGAACCCTATGCCATCTTGATTATGTAAATAAAAACATAATCTTTGACAGGAATCATGACATATGGGTAATTGATTTTGATAAATGCAAAGTAGATTATAGAGTTCATGATATTTCTTATTTCTTAAGGAGATTGTTAAAAAGAAATAATACAAAGTGGGATTTGGAATTAACTATTAACAGTTTAAAATTATATGAAGAACTTTGTCCCCTTAACTTAGATGAATATAAAGCAGTTCTTGTATATCTAGCCTTTCCACAAAAATTTTGGAAAATATCTAGAGACTATTATAATAATATAAATAAATGTAATAAAAATTCCTTCATAACACTACTAACTAAAACCTGCACAAAGTCAGACTATCAGCTTCAATTTATTAATGGATTTATAAAACATATTGAGGATAGATTTCAAATCAAACTTTTGTAAATCTTCTTAAATAAAAAGTCACCAGATTACTCTGGTGACTTAAATATTAAATTACTTTCTTGGATTTTTAACTTCAGCATGTGCAGCAGCAAGTCTAGCTACTGGTACTCTGAATGGTGAACAGGATACATAGTTTAATCCTACATTGTGGCAGAATTCAACTGAAGATGGATCTCCACCGTGCTCTCCACAAATACCAAGCTTAATATTTGGTCTTGTAGACTTTCCTTTTTCTGCAGCCATTTGTACAAGCTGTCCAACACCAGTTTGATCTAGTTTTGCAAATGGATCAAACTCGTATATCTTCTTGTCATAGTAATGCTTTAAGAAGTTACCAGCATCGTCTCTTGAGAATCCAAATGTCATTTGAGTTAAGTCATTTGTTCCAAATGAGAAGAATTCTGCTTCTTTAGCTATTTCATCAGCAGTTAAAGCTGCCCTTGGTATTTCTATCATTGTTCCAACCATGTACTTAAGGTCAACGCCTTTTTCCTTGATTATAGCATCTGCAGTTCTTGTAACTACATCCTTAACATACTTTAATTCCTTAACTTCTCCAACAAGAGGAATCATTATTTCAGGAACTATATCATATCCTTTTCTAGTCTTAACATCTATAGCAGCTTCAATAACAGCTCTTGTTTGCATTTCAGCTATTTCTGGGTAAGAAACTGCTAATCTGCATCCTCTATGACCCATCATTGGGTTAAACTCATGCAGAGATTCAACAGTTGTTTTTAACTCTTCAAAAGTTAAGCCCATTTCTGCAGCTAATGCCTTTATATCTTCATCTCCATGAGGTAGGAATTCATGTAGTGGTGGATCTAAGAATCTTATAGTAACCGGTCTATATTCCATAGCCTCATAGATTCCTATAAAGTCTTCTCTTTGCATTGGAAGTAATTTTTCAAGAGCCTTTCTTCTTTCAGACTCATTCTTAGCTACGATCATTTCTCTCACAGCTTCTATTCTATCTTCTTCGAAGAACATATGCTCTGTTCTAGTAAGACCTATACCTTCTGCACCAAATTTAACAGCTTGTGCTGCATCTCTTGGAGTATCAGCATTAGTTCTAACCTTCAATGTTCTTATTTCATCAGCCCAAGCCATGAAAGTTCCGAAGTAACCAGTTATTTCTGGTTCAACAGTCTTTATTGCTACACCATATACATTACCAGTGCTTCCATCTATTGATAGATAATCATTTTCGCTAAAAACTAAACCATTTACTTCAACAGTTTTAGCTTCTTCATTAACCTTTAATTCTCCACAACCTGCAACGCAGCAAGTTCCCATTCCTCTAGCAACAACAGCTGCGTGAGAAGTCATACCTCCTCTTACAGTTAAAATACCTTCAGCAGCAACCATGCCTTCTATATCTTCTGGTGAAGTTTCAAGTCTAACAAGAACTACTTTTTCACCCTTTTCAGCTCTTTCCTTAGCTTCTTCTGCAGTAAAGGTTATTTTACCACAAGCAGCTCCTGGGGAAGCTGGAAGACCTTTAGCTATTACTTTAGCAGCCTTCATATCAGCTGCGTCAAATGCTGGGTGAAGCAAGCTGTCTAATTGTTTTGGATCAACCTTTAGTATAGCTTCTTCCTTAGTAGCCATTCCTTCTTCAACTAGATTAACAGCTATTTTTAGAGCAGCTTGAGCTGTTCTCTTACCATTTCTAGTTTGAAGGAAGTAAAGAGTTCCATCTTCAATTGTAAATTCCATGTCTTGCATGTCTTTATAGTGATTTTCTAATTTATGTACTATATCCATGAATTGCTTATATACTTCTGGGTTTCTTTGTTCAAGTGTTGATATGTCTTCTGGTGTTCTTATACCAGCAACAACGTCTTCACCTTGAGCATTCATCAAGTATTCAGCATATATTTTCTTTTCCCCAGTAGATGGGTTTCTTGAGAAAGCAACTCCTGTACCTGAAGTTTCTCCCTTGTTACCAAATACCATGGCTTGAACGTTAACTGCAGTTCCCCAGCTTGATGGTATATCGTTCATTCTTCTATAAACGATGGCTCTTGGATTATCCCAAGATCTAAATACAGCTGTAATTGACTCTATTAATTGAAGCTTAGGATCTGATGGAAATTCTTCTCCTTTTGCTTCTTTATAGAAAGCTTTAAATTTCTTAACTACTTCTTTTAGATCATTTGCATCTAACTCAGTGTCAAGTTTAACTCCTTTTGCTTCCTTAACTTCATCTAATATGTTTTCGAAGTTTTTCTTTTCAACTTCCATAACAACATCAGCAAACATTTGGATAAATCTTCTGTATGAGTCATAAGCAAATCTAGGATTGTTTGTAAGCTTTGCCATTGCTTCTACAGTTTCATCATTTAATCCAAGGTTAAGGATTGTATCCATCATACCTGGCATTGAAGCTCTTGCTCCAGATCTTACAGATACAAGTAATGGATTCTCAACACTTCCAAATTTCTTTCCAGATATTTTTTCAAGCTTAGCCATAGTTTCATGAATTTCATCGATTATCTCTTGTGCGATAACCTTGCCATCTTCATAATACTTATTGCAAGCCTCTGTAGTTACAGTAAATCCTTGTGGAACTGGAATTCCTAAGCTAGTCATTTCTGCTAGATTAGCACCTTTTCCACCAAGGAGTTCTTTCATTTTACCAGTACCTTCGCTAAAAAGGTAAACATACTTCTTACTTTGCATGTATGTAACACTCCTTTGTAAAATATTTATATACTAACGGGTTATTTTGTGTCCCGATTAGGTCGTAAAAATTACACTAATTGTTTTCACCTAATTTAACAAAAAGTGTTGTTATATTTGTTTTTGATATTTTGCCTACTATTTTGAGGTTTTCCTTGGTACCATCAAAAACTCTCTCAACTACGGGAAGACTGTCAACCTCATGCTCCATTATCCTTTGAGCTGCCAAATATGCAGTGTCTTCCTTTTCAACAAAGATGATGTTAGGCATCCTGGTCATTATAACCCCTACAGGAACCTTATGCATATCTGTTCCACCTATAGCTATTTTTAAAAAGTCCTTTCTTGAAACAGCCCCAACTAGTATCCCATTGTTTTCTATAAAAAGAGTACCCACATCATTTAGAAATAGATGAACAATTCCATCATATACTGTAGTGTTTTCATCTACTACTACTGGTCTTGTCATCACATCACTTACTTTGATGTTTCTTATGTAATCATAGACTAAACTATAGGAGGGTTTTTTAGAATAAATGTACCCTACTTTTGGTCTGGCTTCAAGAATACCTGTCATAGTCAGTATAGCTAAGTCAGGTCTTAGAGCTGCTCTTGTGACATTTAACTTCTCTGCTAAGGCTTCGCTTGTTACAGGTCCATTTCCTTTAACTAATTTAATTATTTCCTCTTGTCTTAGCGTAAGTTTAATGCTTGTCACCTTCTTTCCCTTTATTACAACGATATTATAGCATGATAAAGGAAGAAATAATACACTACTTTAATTATTTTTACTCTAATTTAATAAAATATTCCTATAATAATATATTTTCCTTCAAATTGCGCTCATTTACTTTGTTTTTTATATTTTGTAATAATGCATAAATTTTATCATACCTAAGATATTTTACCTAAGTTTTAGGAAAATTTCAATAATATTTTTTTATATTATAATTAATTATCTATTAACAATATGTATAAAGCCAGCAATAATGTAATTGCTGGCTAAAAAATTACTTTTGATTTGTATTATCTATATCATCAAATTTTACAGTATAGGTATATACGGTTTCACTTTCCTTACTTGGGTCCTCACTCTTCTTCGTATTGAATTTATCCTTTACATCAGAAGCAACATCAGAAACCTTGGTCTTGGCATCGTTAACTACATCATTCATCTTCTCTTTAACGTCTTGCATTGTGGTCTTAATAACTTTATTAACCACCTCTACAGAACCATCTTTTTTTGTAATCTCTATAGTTATGTTTGTAACTACTGCTCCAATAACCCCTATAGCAATCAGCGGAGCCCAAATCGCATAAGCCACAATGCCTACAGCTATTCCTGCATTTACAGGCATATCCACAATAACCTTATCATCCTTCTTAACTCTTATCTTAGTGACATTTCCCTTATTAATAAGGTCTTTTATCCAAGTTAGAAATTCATCCTTCGAACTATAGATATTGTCAAGGGTGCTCTTTTTATTTTTTTCCATGTATATGATTGCATCAACCACATTGCCTTCGCAAGCCTCTAATGCTTCCTTGGCATCACTATAGTTAGCACCTGTTCTTTCCCTGACTAGGTCAATTTTTTCTAGTGTAATTTCACTCATATCAATCAACTCCTTTAATATAATTAAATGCCTGTAAACTGTTTGGTGTTCTGCTAAAGTTATCAGCAATGATATTGGTTAGCAGTTTAAATAATTCACATTTAACCTCTTTAGACAGGTTTAATCTATATACATTTTCTATCGGGACCTTAACTAAGTATTTTAGTGCACTGTAAGTCGCAAAGCTTATGCTCATGCCTCTGCTTTTTTCGCAATTAGAACATATACCACTAATATATTCAAAATTCACATAATTGGAAGTACTTATTTTTCTTTTACATAAAGCACAATGTTCTAAATTGAAATAATAGCCTGAAGCTATAAGCAGTTTTACTTCAAATGCCCTACACAACAAATCCAAGTCAACAGCCTTGTTTTCCATCAAGTAAAAAATTTTAATAAAATCCTTAAACAATTCCCGGTTGCTCTCTTCCTCAATCATGGCAATATCTATAAGTTCACAAAGGTAGGAAGCATAGGTTAAGCTGTCTAAATCATTTAATAAGGATTGAAATGACTTTACCACTTCTCCTTCATTAATTGTATATAGACTCTTACCCTTGAAAACTACAAAATCACCAAAGCAAAATGGTAATGTAACAGACAAGAATTTGCTCCTATTTTTTTTTGCACCTTTTGCAATTGTTGAAATTTTGCCTAATTTTTCCGTGAAGAGCCATACAAGCTTGTCATTTTCCTTTAGGTCTGCGGTTTTTATAACAATAGCTTTTGTTTTAAAAGTTGACAGAAAACCATCTCCTATATATATTATATCCTTAATTTAAAAATTATTGCGAAGATTATTTATAACCAAGCTCTCTTAATAGGCTTGCATTGTCTCTCCATTCTTTTTTAACCTTCACCCAAAGCTTTAAGTATACCTTCGTCCCTAGGAATTTTTCTATATCTTGTCTAGCATAAGTTGATATCTTCTTAAGAGTCTCCCCGCCTTTGCCTATTATTATTCCTTTATGGGAGTCCTTTTCACATAACAAAGTTGCTTCTATATTATATATTTCCTTTTCATCCTTTTTCATTGTAATAATCTCTACTGCAATACCATGAGGCACCTCTTGAGAAAGCAATCTCAAAGCTTTTTCTCTAATGGTTTCTGCAACCACAAACCTTTCCTGCTGATCTGTAATCATATCTTCTGGATAATATTGTGGTCCTTCTGGCAAATACTTAACCATAAGTTCTAAAAGCTTATCCGTATTCCTTCCTTTCATGGCCGAGATAGGTATAACCTCAGTAAACTGGAAGTGTTCCGCATAATTTTTAATGGTGGCAGCAACTCTTTCTTCTGTATTCTCATCAATTTTGTTTAATACTAAAAATGTGGGAATGCCTTTATCTTTTAGCTGCTCAAGAATATATTCGTCACCCTTTCCAACCTCGATCTCAGGATTGGTTAAAAAAAGTACTAAATCAACCTCCTTTAAAGTGTCTTGAGCAATCTTAACCATGTATTCACCCAGTTTATGTCTTGGCTTATGTATTCCAGGCGTATCAACAAACACTATCTGATAATCTTCCTTAGTTAGAATAGTTTGTATATTATTTCTTGTTGTTTGCGGTCTACTTGAAACTATGGATAGCTTCTCACCCATTAAATGATTCATTAGAGTAGATTTTCCTACATTAGGTCTTCCGATAATTGTAACAAATCCTGATTTAAACATTATTAAATATGCACTCCTTATAAGCTGAAAAGCTTTCTATTTATTCAAATCTCTTTTAGTAAAAGCACCAGGGAGTACTTCTTCTAAAGTTTTAACTAAGTAGTCTTTTTCATTTTTTATCAATATAACAGGTATATCCCCATCTGCAAATTCCGCCATTACTTGTCTGCAAATACCACAAGGATAAGTGTAGGTTGACATATCTCCCACTATAGCAATTGCTTTTATACTCTTGTAACCTTCAGAAACAGCCTTGAATATAGCAGTTCTCTCAGCGCAGTTAGTTGCTCCAAAAGAAGCGTTTTCAATATTGCAGCCACCAAAAATAGTACCTTCTTCTGTTAATACTGCTGCCCCAACCTTAAAACTTGAATAAGGTACATAGGCTTTTTCTCTAAACCTCAAAGCAGCTGAAATCAATTCTTTGTAATCCATAAGTGTTACCTCCTACTTTACTCATATTACATAGCAAATTACGGCTGGCTGTATATAAAATAATAATTTCCAAGTTATACTAAAACTTGTATATAAATTATATCACTAATTTTTAGCATTTCAATAATATACTGCTAATATTTACCCGAAAATCTTAAAGAGAAGAATGGTTATTAGTGTTCCAAAGACTGCACCTGCTAGAACCTCAATAATTGAATGAATATGGGAATCAACTCTGCTTTGAGCCACAAGAAAAGCTAGTAAATAGCTTAAAAGAATTGCCAAAGGCTCCTCAGATATTAAGGCAATGGTTGTGGCCAGGCAAAATGCAATTGCACTATGACCGCTTGGCATCCCTCCCCTTAATGGGGTTCCTTCGCCAAAAACTGCTTTTATTACAAGAGTTGCTATAGAAACAAAAATCAAAATAAGAAATATCATGTACGGGTCTGATTGCTTTATTTTTCTTATTACAATCAAGCTTATATTATTGAATCTGTCCCAAAATAATATGTATCCAACAATAACTGCATTTATGGCTGTTATAAGCACAGCACCCGCTGCAGTATTCTTTGCTATTTTAGCCAAAGGGTGATAGTAGTTAGCAGTTAAGTCTATGGCGCATTCTATAGCAGTATTAAACATTTCTGCAGCGATAACCATAGTTATTGTAATAGTTAATAAAAGAATTTCAAATTTGCCTAAATCGTAAAAAAAACATGCAGTTAACACAAGAAGGGCTGCAATCATATGAATTCTCATATTTCTTTGAGTTCTAACTGCATGAATAATACCATTTATAGCATAATTGAAACTGTCTATAAGTTTTCTAACCTTCATAGAAAAATCTCCCCTAAAGTTATATAATTATTCCTTTAGTTTTTAGATTATCTGTCTTATTATATTAAATTTCTCTAAAATTTCTTCTTCTCTTTTTCTCATTAAAGCTTTATCCTCTTCCTCCATATGGTCATAACCAAGAAGATGAAGTACAGAGTGAACAGTAAGGTAAGCAACCTCCCTTAAAAAGGAATGTTCATAGTCCTTGCTCTGTTCCATGGCCTTTTCAAGAGAAATTGCTATATCACCAAGCACAAGTCTTCCCTCGTTCAAAAAACTGTCTTCAAAGCTGTAATCTGCATAAGCATCCTTATATACCTTTTTAGCAGCATATTCAAGCATTGGGAAAGACAACACATCAGTCTCTTTATCAATTGTTCTAAATTCTCTGTTAATATTTCTTATTTGTTCATTATCTATAAAAATAACACTGACCTCATAATCAACATTTACCTTCTCTTCCCTTA